>CAYUCM010000057.1:0-1705 GCA_964443365.1 uncultured Candidatus Saccharibacteria bacterium | reverse complement strand
AAAGTTAGTCTGCATACTTTATTAGAAAACCATTTCTGGGTCCTCTTGGGTTATAAGCTCATAAGGTATAATCTCATCTTGTCTGCAAAGCGTGTAAGGCAATTGATTATGAGTGAAATTAACTATTTCATTTGTTTTTTTGTCCTTCCATTTTTTACCAATGTCTTTCATCAACTTAATTTCATCAGAAGATAATGTGACAATCTTTTCATTTATATTACTTTCAGATTCACTTATTAAAAACATTTCTTTCCCGTCAACATCCTTTCTTTCAATAAAAATCTTTCCAGATTCTTCAAGCTCATCTAGGGCACGGAAAAAAGTATCAGGCACTGGACCGTAAGAAATTTTACGATACATCATTCCGCTCATGCTTTCTAAATGATTATAATACCAAGCAAAATCAGCAAGATATAGAAGTTTGGCTAATTTTGTCTTTGGTATTTTATTATCTTTTTTACTGGTTAAATTCATTCTAAGATAAAGCAAGATCATTTGTTTGTATTTTTCAACATTAGCGATATTTCCGGATAGAAGCTCATCTATACTTATGTTTATAAGTGAAGCAAGCTTTTGAGCCTCTTCTGCACTTAGTTTTTGTTTACCCGCTTCCATGGCTGTATAAGTAGGACGAGAAACCCCAATAGCCTTAGCAACCTGTTCTTGAGATAGATTGTTTTTAATACGAAACTCCTTAACCTTTTGCATGTAGTTAATAGTCATACATAGATTATATTCTTGGCATGTAATAAAGTCAAGCAAGTTTGGTCAGGAAGTTGACTTTGGTTTTACTCTTGCAAATTCTCAGTAAACACAAAAATTTCATTAATCTTGTCCACCGTATCATCCAGCTGTTTATCGAAAAGCAAGTACTTACCCAAATCTGAAATCGAACTCCACACAACTCTCCTGACCTCTCCATCTGGTATTTTAATATTATTCAAATCATCATTAAAAATAAAGCCAAAGAAAAACTTCTCTGATCCCTTGTATTCAATTCCATCCCTGCTTAATTTAATTGTTTTGAAATCAAATTTTAAAGAATCTTTGCTTTTGCCGACAAAAGTCAGCTGATCAGGTAAAATTCCAATCTCCTCCTGTATTTCCCTATAAACAGCATCTTCCAAAGTTTCATTAGGCTCAAGTCCGCCTCCAGGAATTGCAAAATACTTTTCCTCAAAGGAATTAAGATTGACGAGTAGAACTTCGTTCTTTTTATTTAATATTAAAGCTGAAACGCCTTTTCTGTACATGGATTTAGTATTATTTCTTATCAACCAACCCACCCATATACTTAGCCTCATACACACAAATCCCATCAATAAATATCTTTTCTTCACCATAAAAATTATCAACATCGCCAGAGAACTCATTGGTGTATTTTAAATTGTCTCGCTCATGAGAAACCGGACCTCTGTATGGCATATCTACTGTAGAATTTGAAAGACTCTCCACAAGAAACGGATAAACAATTTTAGTGCTCGCACCGTCATGCACCAAACCATAATAAACCATCATCCAAATTGGTTTTTTGTCGAAAAACACAACCTCACGTCCACCATATGGCTCCCCTCCAAAATAATTATCATGAAGAGCGTACAAGCCACTCTCATATTTAATTGTTGTGGAATTGTCAGATTGTTTTTCTTTAATGGATTCATCCCCCGAGGCGTAAGTTGCACGACTCGCTTCAAGTATAAATTCC
>CAYUCM010000056.1:0-2099 GCA_964443365.1 uncultured Candidatus Saccharibacteria bacterium | reverse complement strand
GTTGTGTATAGCAGAGAGAAAAAAATAAATGATGATAAAGAACTGAGAATTGTTGGTTTTGATGGAGATAAACTTGTTTTTTACGAGACTAACAGTAGCGACACTCCTGGTGTTTGTGCAAGTCTTTGGCTTTTAAATCGTAAATATGAATATTTAGACATTACAAATGATGAAAGTATTCCAAGACCTTACGCTCTATCATCAAAAGATAAGGTGTCGTATCAAAAGGATGAAGCTGAGTGTATAAGAATTAATCAGTAGGGTTGATTTGATATAATAACACCAATGAAAAAACAAATATTCCTCTGGTCGCTTTATGATTTTGCCAATTCCATTGTAATGATGGCTTTTTTGTTTTACTTCTCTCAATGGCTTGTAATAGAAAGAGGGGCGCCAGCTTGGTGGTATAATTTGGCACTTATATTTTCGTCAATATTATTTTTAATCACAGCCCCATCAATCAGTTTCAAAATTGACTCAAATAAAATTCTCAAGATAAATGGATTAAGGTTTTGGACAATAATTACATTGATTAGTTATATAATAATCTCTGTTCTGGTAATGCTTGGATTGGGATTGGAACTTTTCTTAACAATACTTTTTGCCTTTGCTACTTATGCGTATCTAACATGTTTTCTATATTTTACACCAATGTTAAATGATTTATCGAATGAAAAAGATAGGGCATTTGTTTCAGGTTTGGGTCAGGCATCAAATTCAGTTGGGCAAGTTTTTGGAATCTTAATCATTTTGCCGTTTGTAAACGGCATAACGCTTTTTGGCGATCCGGGCAGAGCGCAGGCCTTATTGCCCGCCACAATTATTTTTGGTGTATTGATTTTGCCAATGCTTTTATTCTATAGAGAAAATAAAGTTAAAAATGAGTTCATAGAAAATGAGGGTGTAGAAGAAAGTAAAATAATTCAGAGAGCAGAAATTAAGACGATTAAGTCGGTTTTTGTGAATGTGTTTTCTTATAAACCTTTGGCTATAATGTTTTTAGCCTATTTTCTTTTTAGCGATTCTCTTATAACGTTCACAAATAACTTTCCATTATATTTGGAAACTGTTCATCATGTGGGCGATACATCAAAATCAATTTTGACCGCTCTTATCTTGATTTTGGCTGGTGTTGGAGCGGTGATTTTTGGAAAACTTTCAAACAAAATTGGAGATATCAAAACTTTGAAAATAGTATTGTGGGTTTGGGTTTTTATATTTCTATCCGCAATTTTAATTGATGATTTTAAAATTCTCTTACCAATCTTTTGTGTTGCTGGACTATTTTTTGGGCCGGTTTGGTCTGTGAGTAGGTCTATAGTTGGTAATTTGGCACCTAAACACCTCATTGCATCTTCTTACAGCTATTATGTGGTTGCAGAAAGATTTGCCACTTTAATTGGTCCAGGAATGTGGAGTTTGGCTTTAATTTTCTGGGGTGAGGGAATACTGGGCTACAAAATGGGGTTAGCATCCCTTATGATATTAATCGTGCTTAGTTTAATTGTTCTTAGAAAATTGAGAGATGATATAATTAAAGTATAAATGACTCAATCGCAAATAAAAAAGACAATAAAAATTATCGCGTCTATAGTTATCGCCCTAATGTTGTTAATTCAACAAGATTATTTTTACAAACAAAATGTTGAGGTAAATAAAGTTTCCAGTGAGTCTATTGAATCGGGGGCTAGCTTGTATAGTAATTATTCGTCAAATGAATATCTGGTAATCAAGGTGATCGATGGTGACACTATTAAAATACAAAATTCAGAGATAATTGAAACTGTAAGATTAATTGGTATTAATACTCCTGAGTCTGTCGATCCAAGAAAGCCTGTGCAATGTTTTGGTATTGAAGCATCAAATAAAACAAAAGAAGTTCTTTTGGGACAGAGGGTTAAAATTATGCAAGATGAAACTCAGCAGAGAAGAGATAAATATAATAGAATGCTTGCTTATGTGAATAGATCATCGGATGATTTGTTTGTAAATAAATTTTTGATCGAAGAGGGTTATGCTTATGAATATACCTATAATGTGCCATATAAGTTTCAATTAGATTTTAAAAAAGCAGAAAAGTATGCCAAGGAAAATAAAAG
>CAYUCM010000055.1:0-2481 GCA_964443365.1 uncultured Candidatus Saccharibacteria bacterium | reverse complement strand
GTTCCAGAAAGTGGGGTTATTGCAAGCATTGCAGACATGTTTAAGAAGGATTGTAAAATCACTAAAATCACGACACCGACTATGACATAAGAACCAAAGGGGTCGTTTACTCTCGTTGCAATTTTTAAAGCTTGAAAAGCAAATAATATATACAAAATAATAATTGTGACCGCTCCAACAAAACCGAACTCTTCTGCGGCAACAGCAAAAATAGAATCTCCAATTGGTTCAGGTAGAAAGGCAAATTTTTGAGTGCTCTGCCCCATTCCTTTTCCGGTTAATCCCCCTGATCCAATTGCAATTAATGATTGTTGAATTTGATAACCACTTCCCGTTGGGTCTTTTGATGGATCCATAAAAGTTTTAATTCTTTGTTGTAAATATGGTCTCTGGCTCACCAAAAGAACAAGGCCTATTATACCTATTATTCCCAACGCAAATAAATGTTTAAATTTTCCTCCTGATACTAAATACACACCAACGGCTGAAGCTGATACAACCAAAAAAGTTTCAGTGTCAGGTTGCATTAAAATTAACCCAGCGGAAATCACAATCATTATGATAAGTGGTAATGTTCCCAATTTAAATGTTGAAGCCCCCTTTTTTACCGACGCAAACCACGCTGACACATAAAGTATAAAACCAATTTTATAAATTTCCGCAGGCTGTAATGATTGTCCAGCTATGCTGATCCATCTTCTTGCTCCTCCGTGATAAACTCCAATTCCTGGAATGAAAACAAGAATCATTGTAATCACAGACGCAATGAAAATCCAAAATGCCCATTTTCGCCAAAAAGTATATGGAATAAATGATGTAATGACAGCTGCTATACTTCCCCCAAGTAGTCCAAAAACAATTTGATTAAAAGTTACAGACATGAATTTGCTTGTCCCCTTTGCCAATAGTCCAAGCGATGCGGAATAAAATATAAAGAATCCGGCAACCACTAGAATTATCGTTAAAATCAAAAAAACCTTATCCACTCCTCCTTGTTTTCTGATAATAGATTTTGACGATGACATTTCTTGTTTATTTTATTAACCGATAAGAGCTATAATTGTTCCTATAAATGCGCAGATAATTGAAATAATCCAATATCTCATTGTAACCTTAGGTCTTGGCCAACCCATCGCTTCAAAATGATGATGAAGTGGAGCGATTCTAAAAAGCTTTTTACCAAAATATTTTTTTGAAAACATTTGTGCACTTGAAGAAAGAGATGTGACAATAAGTGGTAATGCAATAATTGGCAGAACGGCAACTTGATCGGTCAAGAACGCAACTACGGCAAGAGTTATGGTGATTCCCATCATGCCAGTTTCTCCCAAATAAAATCTTGCTGGTGGAATATTAAACCAAAGAAATGCCATAATTCCTCCAATTATAGCCGCACAGAAAGCCGCTATGTCTATTTGATGTTGCGCCGTGGCAATTATCGCATATGCAGCAAAAGCTGCGGCCATAACTCCAGCTGCAAGTCCGTCTATTCCGTCTATTACTGAACCACTAAATATAACAAACAGTACCGCCATGAAAAAAGGTATAAAAAGTAGACCGAGCCAAAATTCGCCAAAAAATGGTATATAAACAAAAGCCACACCTAGTTTATGATAAAACCAAAGAGCTCCAATTAGGGCTATGAATAATACAGTAATAATTCTAACCTTTCTTGAAACACCTTCCGACATATTTAAACCCTTTCCATATATCTGTAGTAGATCATCAAGTAGTCCAAAAAGTGATGCAAAAATAAACATACCCAATGGAAGCAGTGTTTGGTTTCTACTTAGAAAATTTAATTTTTCAGATAATTCACTTGGCGCCAAAAGAGAAATCAAATAAAGAATTGCAATAACCGCAATTACTGATATCCAAATTATAATTCCTCCAACTCTTGGTACACCTTTCTCCTCCGCTTCATTGTGAATTTGTTTAAATGCTTCTGACATTGCATCTGGATTATCCTGACTTCTAGACTTCTTTCTCCACATCTTTTTTGTGTACATGAATGAAGAAAAACTTGGCGTTATAGCAAGTCCCACAAGGAAAGCTATAATGGCCGGTAACAGAACTTTAATTACATCATTAATTATCATATTATTATTGATTATACCTTGCTATTTTGAAGTAGCAAAGGCTTCCGTTGTTGATGCGAGTTTTGCTAAATCGTCATAACGAGCCTCTATTGTTGATCCTAACACCACGATCACGTATTTCTTATCTTTAATTTCAAGGATGATCACCACATTCCCTCCCGCCTCATCTGTCGTACCTGTTTTACCAGCTATTACATTTGGTATTTGACTTAATGCAAAATTTACATTTTCAACCTGGTGTTTGTTGCCTGATAAATTTATGAATTGTGCTTTTTGTATAACACTTGCGCTCGCAATAAATTTATTGTTTCTAAAAATTTGATAAAAAAGTAAATCGGTTTCTTTTGATGTTCCAATAGACCCAGGAATCCTCTTTTCTGTA
>CAYUCM010000054.1:0-2575 GCA_964443365.1 uncultured Candidatus Saccharibacteria bacterium | reverse complement strand
TAGGGGTAACTGCGGACGAGCACTTAAGGCTTTGGTACGCAATTTTCCTGGGATGTTCACCATCAAAAAAGGAGAGACTATTGACGTCCGAGATAACGACGGGATTCTCGAGCATTGGGGCCTGTCAGAACTCCAAATCCTTGCCAATAGGTGGTTTGATACCCCAGCATATTTCCAAGAATGGGCCAGGAACAGGGATCTTTATGCATTAGCTGGGGCTGTATGGGAAGAGAGGATAGGTCAACTTCTTATCCCAGTCCTGTATTTCGATAAGGGTAATTCTTCAAAGCCGCCAACCCGTTCCAACTCCTCGCCAACTATCTCATACCAACCGCTCACATCTAAGTTGGAGGGATACTCGGTAGCCCTGCGAACAGGCCGGGACTAACGAAACAACACCAGTTTTGAGGGCTAAAGCTATATAACCCTCCCAAACCCCGGCGTTCCACATCAGGACGCGCGGGGTTTACTCTTCCCCCAACCTATGCTATATTTATGACATTCGGAAATCAGCTGGTCAGTTCGCCCCAAAAGGCGGGCTAATTTTTTTCCCGACAAACCATGCGCCACGGCGCGCTAGGGCTACAAAACACGGGGGATTTAAAAAAACGCCAGCCATAGACTTCGACAAAAATAGCAATATAATTAAAAGTAATAATATAAAAATATGTTTGACCTTAAAGTAATACACTCCGTACTTGACCAATTAGAAGAAGAGCGCGGAATTCCAAGAGAAAAAATAATAGAAGCCATTGAAATGGCGCTTGCTACTGCGTACAAAAAAGAATACGGAAGAAAAGGTCAATATATAAGAGCAATTTTTGATATAAACACTGGAAGCACAGAATTCTGTCAGGTGAAAGTTGTTGTCGATCCAGAAAAAACAATTTTTCCAACAGAAGACGGCACATTGCCAGAAGGCGCATTTGACTCAAGAGAAGAGGGAGAAGAAAAAGTTGTTTTTAACGATGAACAACATATCATCCTAGACAACGCTCAAAAAATTAAAAAAGATATAAAAGTTGGGGATGAATTAGTATTTCCACTAGAAAGCAAAGAAGATTACGGAAGAATCGCCGCGCAAACCGCAAAACAAGTTATCATTCAAAAAATTAGAGAGGCAGAAAAAATTTCAGTACTCAATGAATTTGGAAAGAAAGAAGGAGAAATAGTTTCAGGAACAGTTGAAAGAGTAGAGAGAGGAACAGTGTTCATAAATATGGGAAGAGCAATCGGAATTCTACCCTATGAAGAGCAAATTCCAGGTGAGCATTATAAGCAAGGAGAGAGAATCAGGGCATCACTTATGAGAGTTGAGGAAACGCCAAGAGGAATCTTTCTAAGACTTTCTCGCAGTACACCCCATTTCCTAGGAGAACTATTCAAGATGGAGGTGCCAGAAATAGGAGCAGGAACAGTTGAAATTAAATCCGTCTCCAGAGAAGCTGGCGCAAGATCCAAGATTGCAGTTTATGCCGCAGATTCACATATAGATCCAATAGGTTCAATGGTCGGGCAACGTGGAGTTAGAGTTAATACAGTTATGAGCGAGTTGGGAGGCGAGAAAATAGACATTATAGAATGGTCAGAAGATCCAAAGGAATTCATAGAATCAGCGCTCTCTCCCGCAAAAATAATAAACATTAAAATTAACGAGGCAGACAAGAACGCAATTGTAGAAGTAACAGAAGATCAACAATCATTAGCAATTGGTAAGGGCGGACAAAACGTAAGATTGGCAGCAAAATTAACTGGTTGGCGCATTGATATTCAATCAGTTAAGCTAGACACTGATGAAAACTCAAATAATGAAGGTATTAAGAACGAGGAGGCAAGTGATATAGAAAATGAACACGAGGAAACAATTAATGAAAGTAACATTGCAAAATTAATAGAAGACGGAATTCTCACAGAACAAACAGAAGAAGATTCCATCACGGGATAACACGGCCAAACATCTCCACAAAAAGAGGCCGTTAACGCGGTCTCTTTTCGTTTTTACAAAACAAATACAAAACAAACTTATACACTAAAAAAATAAATTTATGATGATGACAAGAATGAATCTATGGCATGATATTGAAGCTGGAACAGCAGATGAAATCATAACCATAATTGAAATAAACAAGGGCTCAAAAAACAAATATGAAATAGATAAAAAGACAGGATTAA
Source organism: uncultured Candidatus Saccharibacteria bacterium (assembly GCA_964443365.1). GTDB lineage: Bacteria > Patescibacteriota > Minisyncoccia > Phycocordibacterales > CAIZLB01 > CAIJKW01. The sequence continues at coordinate 403 of CAYUCM010000054.1, read as the reverse complement.
TCGCCCTTGATAGAGTTGGTTATACAACACAAGACTATCCATTTGATTATGGTTTTGTACCTCAAACTCTTTGGGACGATGGTGACCCATTAGACACAGTCGTTCTAACAACCCACGCACTTATCCCAGGAATCATGGCGAGAGTCCGTCCTGTTGCAATCATAAATATGATAGACAGCGGTCATTCTGATGCAAAAATGGTGGTTGTCCCAGTTGACGATCCAAGATGGAATAATGTTAAAGATCTTGAAGATGTTAACCCTCACACAATCGCAGAAATTGAACACTTTTTCTTAACTTACAAACAATTACAAAAGAAAGAGGTTTCAATTGATAGTGTGCAAGGCAAAGCTGAAGCTGAAGCTGCATTTGAAAGAGCAAGAAAGATGTACGAGGATAAGTA
>CAYUCM010000053.1:0-2628 GCA_964443365.1 uncultured Candidatus Saccharibacteria bacterium | reverse complement strand
CTCGCCACCATCTGTCAATAACGGCTTAAAATAACTCAATCTGATTATGTCGTTTTTAATAAAACGATTAGATCTATCATTGTTATTGTCATAATAAAATTCTTCTATCCATTTTGATTTTGCAATTGTTTTCAGCATAAACACAAAACCTTCATATAATTCCTGTATAGAAATCAGATATACAGACTGATATCCTTTAATATAATTATTAAATTTATCTAAATCTTTTTCAAAATTTTCAAATAGATAAAGCGAGCTCCTTGCAACTTCATAAGCGCGACTCCCCTTAACTGTTTTCTCCCAATCACAAACACCAATGATTTCTCTTGAAGTGTTGTCAAACAGTAAATTCCCAGAATGATAATCCCCATGCAGAATGTGTGGTTGATGGTTAAAAATCTCATTTGAATTCTCCATGTTCGACAAGAAATCTAATTTTCTATTGATATATTCAAGAAATAAAGCATCTGTTTCATCTATCCCTTTTTCTTTTTTAATAATTCTATCTTTATACGAACTCAACGCCTCAACAACCCCATCTGTATCATCAATTTTAATATCTTTAAACTCACACGAATCTGGAATTTGATCCTTGGTCACCCTGTGTATTTTTGCAAGCACTTGACCCATTTTAAAATAATCAGAATTTGAATATTGATGCGTACGATCACTTTCAATAAATGGATACGCCGTAAAAATTTCACCACCTACTTCAAGTATTAAATCTTCAGTCTTTGTTTTTAGCATAACAATAGCTGGTATACCATTTTCTTTCATATAACTTTCTGTAAAATTTATAGTGTCCAAATATTTAACAATTTTATTTCTAACGCTCTTTATAAAAAACTCGCCCTTGTCTGTATAAATTTTGTAATTCACATTTAACACTCCTTCAGATATGGATTCAAATTTAAATAAACTCCCTAAATCAAAGGCGTTGCAAACTTTTTGTAATTTGTCTGTGGTGATTTTATTCATAGGTTTTTTGTTTTTGATTATATCACTTTTTTTAGGCTATTTAATTAATGCTTTATTACTAGTGTGAACTAAGTAGGTACTTTAGTTTACGCTAGCCAATTAGCGTAAACTAACTTTTTAAAGTCTTGTTTATAGCCATACTTTTGGGCAGCATAAACAATTATACATACCAGACCAAGCTAAAAACCATCCAAAAACCCCTCCGCCTCGCCAGGCTTTCTAAAAACCATTATTTTAGACTGAGGCTCCACCTTCTTTAGGTCCTCTTTTAATGAGATTGCCTCGCCCTTCGTCCAAACTAATTTTAAAAATTTGAAACTAAACTTTTCAGGACTTCCCTCAAGTTCAGGGCGTGCATTTTTACGATGCTTCCACCATCTTTTAAAATATCGCCAAGAAGAAAGAATTGAAGAATAGTCTAAATAGATAATCAGGTCAGCTCTATTAAAAACAGTTTCTCTTGCGGCGTCCTCAATATAACCTTCTATAATCCACTTTGATTCATTGCTAATTTGGACGAGATGATTTACTGTCTCCTCATCGCCAATATAATTCCACCCAGGCTTCCACATTGTTGAATCAACATGCGTTAATGGCAGATTTAGTTTTTTGGCGAGCTTACGAGCAAACACAGATTTGCCGGAGGCGCTGATGCCGAGGATGAGGATTTTGTTAGCGATGTTTTTGGATTCCATATGAATTATCTATTAACAACATAAAAAACCAGCAAGAACAACCCTCCCCACCACAAAACATCAGAAAGAATTAAACTTACAGCAATTTTGTTTTGCAAAGACTTTGGTAATAAATCTTTTTGTTTACCATCGCGCTCTCTCGTTAATAAAAATGGACTAACATAAAAAGATAGAAATAATCCGTTTAAAACCAAAAGGCCTGCTATGATTGCGTGATAAAATGGTATGCCGGCAAAGGGTGTGTTTCTATATAAAATAGTTCCGCCAATTATTGCAAGAAAAATACCCGCCCAAATAAGTGGTTTGGTAACTTTGTGCGTTCTAATTGTGGCTTCCGTCCAATAGCTTGATTTTCTTCCCAAGAATCCATGAATATCAATTACAACAACAGCGCCAAGTCCTATAATGAACCCTGCGATGAATATAAATAATCCGATTATGTCTAGGTTGAGCATGGTTTTAAATTAAGTGTGGTTTTGTTTTTGGTATAGCATTTTGGGATAGTTTGAATAGATTGGACTTTGCCTATTTAAAATCACACTCTGGATAATTACTTCTTATTATCTCCCTCCACTCCGCTGTTTCATTATGTCCACGCAAATCAATTTTACTATACACCAAAAGTACATTTACAGCTCTCTTGGCAAAATCACAAACAACAATACATCTATTACCAGAAGTTTTTGCAGATTCATTTGTGCAGGCAACTCTGAATTTAGTTTTTATTAATTTTAAATCACCAGAAACAGATACAGTTTCAGCACGATCAGTAAGAAGCAGAGTATCCACACGTTCAAGCTCTGCAATTATAGCCTTTCTGGTAACATCCCAATGTTTTTTATATTTCTTTTCAAAACTTTTTATATAATGATTTTCAGCAAATTTTTCTATATGCACAAAAAAGTTAGTCTGCATACTTTATTAGAAAACCATTTCTGGGTCCTCTTGGGTTATA
>CAYUCM010000052.1:0-2744 GCA_964443365.1 uncultured Candidatus Saccharibacteria bacterium | reverse complement strand
CTACATCAAAAACTGATTGTGCAAGTCGGTATGGATAAAATCAAAGGTTTTGAGCCAAAGGAATCTGATTTATTAAAAATAATGAAGACCAACAAGACCAAGTTGGAGGGCGGAAAAGTTGAGGGGGAGGTACATGGGAGATGATTCGTTAGTGTTTTGACTACCGTAACCTTTAAGACTACCCAGCTCAACTAACAATCAATTCTCTCATGACATCGATGGGTATAATTGTTAATATTAATTTATGTCTAAAAAAATACACCAAAGGCAGAACCGGGCAATTTTGAAGTTAAATTATCAGAAAATATTTCTATGGAATTGAGATCAAATTACCTTTTGATTTCTAATAAGACTAAGGTTAAAGAGATATTATCTAAATCAGAAAAAACAGATATAGATAGAAATGAAATAATTGATGTTTATGTCGGTTTACATCTCATCTTTGAAATAGGTATTAATAATTTTTTTAGAGAAATTATAATCCCAACCTTTAAGAAAAAAGTTAATAATTATAAAATGATAAAAGATATAGATAATATTAGTTTCTCAGATAAAATTACGATGTTTGTTTACTATTCCAAATTTAATTTTTCCGATATAGAAAAAGCTACTCAGTATCAACAAATTGTTGGAAAGACGAAACATTTTGGTACTGTCAGAAATTGGTTGTTGCATGGGCATATTATAAGCAGCACATCTACTGACGGTAAGACAGACGATTCAGATTTGTTTAAGAGACTTACTGTTGATAAACTTCAAAAACACCTCACCCTCACAGTCTTAATCACCGTCGCACTTCTATCTGCCGGGCTGTATTTTATCGACAAAGAAAAAACTGAAAGCACAGACGCTTCCGCAAATTACTCCGCAAACTATTCTGCAAGCTCCACCGCCATCACTACCACCTCCACAGAAGAATACACCCCCTCCAAAGAATTCATGGAGAACGCGAGGGAGATGATACTGAAATTGAATCCGGCGTATGATCTTCCATCGTCAATTGCTTTGAGAAAGATTTTTGATAATTATGTAAAAGGGGATATAAAAGAAATTCCGGAGATGGTGCTTGAGAAAAGTATTGTGAGTGAGCAGACGTGCGGTTTGGATTCCTTCGATAAAAAATATTATAAAAGTAAATTCATCATATGGGATATTGAGGAGGCTGTTTATGGTGGAAATATTGCAAATATTGTTTTTGTCGATTACCCAGACACTCTTTTTTGGACTTGGGTTTATAATATTGGCGATGATGATAATCCTAAATATGAGATGAGAGGTTTTTGTGAAAGCGATGCTTTTAAAGACTCGCAAAAAGAATTTAAGGGGATGATGAAGGCGCTTTTGGATGGTGGGGCGTTTACTAGGGGGTTGTAGTTGGTGTGTTAAATATATGGAGATACTATTTGATTAATATGACAGGATGTCTATGGTCATTTTAGTGAATGTACACCCCTTGTATTGCTTTTTTTAGCTAATTTGCTATTATATAAATACAAGTGGCTTAGGCCTTACCTCCGCAAGGAGGAGAACAAGTAGAAAGAATGTCAGAATAAATTTCTGGCATTTTTTCTTAATTCATCAAATTTTTCTTTATCTAGAAAACCAATCTTTTCTACAAGTCGCCTTGTGTCAATTGATCGTACCTGAGAAAGAATGGCAGATGCGTTTTTCCCATCAACATTTCCTAGTGGTATACGCAATGGGTGTTTATTCAAAGATGTTGTTAGGGGAAAAACCATACACACCTTTGGACCAAAACCTCGCACAATTACACATGGGCGCAAAAACTCTTCTCCGCTTCCATCCTGTTCAAAACCAATATTAAGTCCTAATCTACACCACCAGATTTCTCTAGTTGTATACAATCGGCCATTTTCATTTTCTGTGTTTTTCTTTTTAATATTCCATGTGTCAAAATCTTTATTATCAGCTTTTTTATCGATCAGAGAAAATCTTATACCGTATTCGACTTCATTTTCTATATCCGCAATATAATCTTCAGCTTTTGCAATTGCTGATTTGAGTACACCAAAATCGCCCAAGTGATTTATATCTGTGTCACTTTCATAATCTTTCTCTGCAACCCTGAATTTATCTGCAGAAATTTCTTCTATTTTTATGTAATTATTAGCACTCATGTTTGAAACAATTTTATGATTTTATAAAAATTATTGTCGACATTTTATCACAACAATAATTTGCAACAATTGATTTGTGAGATATTTTATTTCATAAAGTAAGGTCTCTAAGTTAAAGGAGTTCCAGCTTCGTATAGTGGTAATCTATAAAAACTTATATAGCCACCAAACTCAGAAAAATGTTATAATTACGATATATGAACAAACACTACAAAATTGTTGTATTCACCCCAGAATCTCACGCTGATAAATTGCGTGAAGCTATGGGGAACGCTGGCGCTGGAAAAATCGGAAATTATTCTCATTGCACATTTTCTGTTAAGGGTGTCAGCAGATTCAAACCTGAGGCTGGAGCAAATCCTACCATTGGAGAGGTGGGAAAATATGAAGAAGTTCAAGAGGAGAGAATTGAGACGGTCTGCTCTGTTGAAAAATTACAGGACGTTTTACGGGCGATTAAAGCAGTGAATCCATATGAAGAAGCTCCGGCAGATGTTTATTCAATAGAGGTTCTATAATACAAACATGAACCCAAACCCACAAAACCTAAAGGAATTTATACTTGAAGCGAGTCGTGCAACTTACGCCTCGGGGGATGAATCCATT
>CAYUCM010000051.1:0-2974 GCA_964443365.1 uncultured Candidatus Saccharibacteria bacterium | reverse complement strand
ATGACCTGGATAACACTAGCCTGTATAGCTGCCTTTTTTAAGGCGATGGGAACGATTACTGAAAAAGAAGTACTGTTTAATAAAAGTGTTCATGATTATATTTCTGGCGGAAGTCTTTTGGTGGCAGTATTTTCATTACCCTTACTATATTTTGTTAAAGACATGTCTCTTGAGAGTAATTCAATCGTTTTAATTTTTTTACTATCACTTTTGTCTGTTGTGTCCGCGATTTCACTTGGCTATGTCGTTAAAAAAATTGATATTAGCGAATCCAGTTCTCTCATGTCTGTGACACCAATAATTGTTGCTTTGTTTGGAGCTGTTTTTATTGGCGAATTATTATCTGCAATGCAGGTGATTGGTATTTTAATATCGTCCATAGGATTATTTGTATTAGAGATAAATTTCAAAAGGGGCAAAAATAATAAGATGGAATTAAATGAGAGTGTGGAAATAGAAAATATAAAAAACAACAAAGATAGATTGAAAATGTATTTTATATTGTTAATTGGCTTGGTGGGTTTTGGTTTTTCAGCTATAGGAGATAGATATGCTATTCATTATGTTGGAATTGATCCTCTATTGTTTTTGGTAATTGTACAACTATTTATTGTATTGAATATGTTTGTATTTGATATTATACGAGATGTTTTGTTTGGTAAAAATAATGCGAGAAATAAATTATTAGACGCAGATTTATTTTCCAAAAAAGCTTTTTGGGCAAATATTTTATTTATTATGGCTCACAGAATAACTCATATTTTTGCTATAAATTTGGTGGCTGCCGGATTATTGAACGCGGTTAAACAAATTAATGTTGTTTTTGTAACAGTGCTTGGTGGAAAATTATTCAAAGAAGACCATTTGTGGAAGAAAACCATTGCGTGTTTGATTATTGTCGGCGGGGTGTTGATGGTGATTGTGTAGGTCGTTTGGTGTAATCTTGTGTTATAATTTGTTTATGAAAAGAACAAAAGAGGGTTTAGTTATTCCTTTAGTAATAATTGTATTAGCATTGGCTGTTGGCGGAGGATCTTATGTTTATTTTAAGCAAGATATTAAAAAGTCGGACACAAAAGAAGAAAGTTCTTTCTCGACAGAAAAAGAAAAAGAACAGATATCTAAAGAAATGTTTAAGAAAGAATCAAAAGGAAAATGTGGTTTTAATATAATTTATCCTACACCAAATTCAAAGGTTGTTTTTCCTCTGAAAATCAAGGGAACAATTGATAAAACAAATAAACAATCTAAAGAATGTCCTTGGCAAACATCTGAAGGTGTTCTTGGAACGGCTCAATTATATTTTAATTATAACGATGAAGGATGGAAGCCCGCGGGAGCTCCTGTTGTTGTTGTGACAAAATCGTTATTAGCTTTTGATGCTACTTTGAATTTTAACAATGATGGAATTGGTCTTCCGTCAAATGTTCCTATGAAAATAGTTTTTACTGAAGAAAACCCAGCTGTTGTTAGACCTTCACTTACATTTGAATTGCCAATCATTTTTACCTTAGATAAGGAATCGTCATTAGAGAATATAGTTACACCAGCCTATCTTAAATCTATTGAAAATAATAAAATAACTCTTGATTATTTTGAAATTCTATATGGGACAGCGGCAGAAAAAGCGGCTGTGGAGGATGGTGTTTGCACACAAAGAGAAATTGATGAACATGACGGATGTTTTCCTAACGGGGATATATACGATAGAAACAGAAATACAAAACTAAGGACATTCGAACTATCACCAAATATCATAATAACTACCGCAACCGCCTTCTCATCAACTCAGAATGGCATAAGAAATATATCAGTTGAAGAATTAAAGAAAGACTACATTAGGAAGGTTGGTGATACTGTGACCTCTCCTCCATATCAGATCACTGTTAAAGATGGTTTGGTTACAAAAATTGTTGAAATTTATAGACCCTAGGTTGGGATATTGATTTTTATCGGGTGTTTGATTGTAATTTATATATGAACTTGTTTTTTATATTGAGGCTTGTATAATTTCATCATAAATATGAAAGAGAGTTCAAAAAATAAAAAGATAGCCATTTTTGAGGGTAATCAAATCCGTCGGTATTGGGATGAAGAAAAAGAACTTTGGTATTTTGCTGTGGTTGATGTTATCTCATCATTAACAAACAGTAATAATCCACAGGTTTATTGGCGTGTCCTTAAGAAGCGTTTGCTTGATGAGGGGTCAAATGAAACCGTTACAAAATGTAACGCTTTGAAAATGATGGCGTCTGATGGCAAAATGCGTCTTATCGATGTTGCCGATACTGAAGTAATGCTTCGCCTTATTCAATCTATCCCATCGCCAAAGGCGGAACCATTCAAACTTTGGCTGGCTCGCGTTGGATATGAGAGATTAGAAGAAACATCTGATCCTGAGTTGGCTATTAATCGAGCTCTTAAAACTTATTTACAAAAAGGGTATAGTCCAGAATGGATTAATCAACGTCTTAAAAGCATTGAGATTCGTAAAGCTCTAACAGATGAGTGGGAAAAAAGAGGTGTACAAGAAGGTTTAGAATTTGCCATTTTGACAAATGAAATTACTAAAGCTTGGACGGGTATGACTACTAAGGAATATAAGAATTTAAAGGGCTTAAAGAAAGAAAATTTGCGTGACAATATGACTAATCTTGAGTTGGTTTTGAATATGTTGGCGGAGACGGCTACAACAGAAATTTCTAATAAGCGTGAACCAAAAGATTTTGAAGAAAATAAAGCTGTAGCGCATGAGGGTGGTAGTATTGCAGGCAATGCTCGCAAAGAAATTGAATCTAAAACTGGCAAGAAGGTTATTACAAATGACAATGTAAAGAAGTTGAGGTTGACTTCAAAAGATAACAAAAATAAATAAAAAACAAACATACCCAAGATTTAAGGCTGATATTGCTAACCCCGCCAAAATACTCTATACTACCCATAACGGCCAGACGCCGGTTTTTGTCGTTATAAA
>CAYUCM010000050.1:0-3705 GCA_964443365.1 uncultured Candidatus Saccharibacteria bacterium | reverse complement strand
TCGCCAAGATCTCCAAATTTTAATTAGTTTTTAAATTTTCACTTTATTATAAGTATAAATTATTAAAATTAATTAAATAATATCGAAGGCCAAACCGCGCCCACAGCTTAGAATATATACTATGGCACAGGGCGCTGAATAAGCCTTCGTACAAATAAAAACTATGGCAAAAATAATAGGAATTGACCTTGGAACAACTAACTCAGCGGTTGCAATAATGGAAGCTGGCGCACCAAAAATTCTAGAAAACGCAGAGGGCGCAAGAACAACTCCGTCAATAATCGCAATCTCAAAAACAAATGAAAGACTTGTTGGGCTTTTGGCAAAGCGTCAAGCGGTGACAAATCCAAAAAACACAGTTTATGGAATTAAAAGATTCATTGGACACAGTTTTGATGAAGCTGGAGTTCAAAAGGATATGAAAACTGTTGCTTATGAAGTTATCAAAGCAGACAATGGCGGAATAAAAATAAAGATGGGAGATAAGGATTATACAGCAGAAGAAGTTTCTGCAATGATTCTTTCAAAGATTAAAGCGGACGTTGAAGCAAAGCTTGGTGAAAAAATTACAGAAGCGGTTATTACTGTTCCTGCATATTTTAACGATTCACAAAGACAGGCAACAAAAGACGCTGGTAAAATTGCTGGGCTTGATGTTAAGCGTATTATTAACGAGCCTACAGCAGCCGCTCTTGCATACGGATTCAACAAAAAACGCGATGAAAAGATTGCTGTCTTTGACTTTGGAGGTGGAACATTTGATATCTCAATTCTTGAAGTTGGAGATGATGTTGTAGAAGTTAAGGCTACAGATGGAGATCATATGCTTGGAGGTCGGGATATTGACTATAAACTTCTAAATTATATTGCTGATGAATTCAAGAAAGAAAATGGAATTGATTTAAGAAAAGATCCTCTTGCAATGCAAAGACTTGATGAAGCAGCAGAAAAAGCAAAGATTGAACTTTCAACTGCAACAGAAACAGAAATTAATATTCCATTCATTGCAAATGATGATTCAGGTCCAAGGCACTTGGTGCTTAAGTTGACTCGTGCAAAGCTAGAAGAAATTGCTGATGAATTTGTAGAACGCGCAATGCAAATCACAAAGCGAGCAATAGAAGCTTCACCATTTAAGGTTGCAGATATTAATGAAGTGATTTTGGTTGGAGGACAAACAAGAATGCCAAAAATTAAAGAGGCTGTTAAAGCTTTCTTTAACAGAGAACCAAATCAAACTATTAATCCAGATGAGGTTGTAGCCCTAGGTGCTGCAATTCAAGGAGGAGTTTTAGCGGGAGACGTTAAGGACATTTTACTTCTTGATGTTATTCCACTTTCTCTTGGAATTGAAACAATGGGAAGTGTTGCAACAAAGTTGGTTGAAAAAAATACAACCATTCCAACGTCTCGTTCACAAGTATTCTCAACAGCAGCAGATAATCAAACATCAGTAGAAATTCATATTGTTCAAGGAGAAAGAGCGATGGCAGGAGACAACAAGTCTCTTGGAAGATTTATTCTAGATGGAATTCCACCAGCACCTCGTGGTATTCCTCAAGTTGAAGTTACTTTTGATGTTGATGCAAACGGAATTCTAAACGTAAAAGCAAAAGAGAAAACTACAAACAAAGAGCAATCAATTAGAATTGAAGCAAGCTCAGCTCTTTCAAAAGAAGATATTGAAAAAATGAAAAAAGAAGCTGAAATTCATGAAGCGGAAGACAAGAAAAAGAAGGAAGAAATTGAAATCAGAAACACAGCGGACAATATGATTTACACAGCAGAGAAAGCAATCAAGGAAAATAAAGAAAAAATTCCAGCAGAAGTTGTTACAAGTGTTGAAGAAAAAATTTCTGCTCTTAAAACAACAAAAGATGGAACTGATATTGAGGCTGTTAAAAAAGCTACAGAAGAGCTTTCATCTGAAATGTCAAAAATTGGCGAGGCCATGTCCAAAGCTGGTGCAACCGCTGGAGCAGATGCTGGCGCAGGTACAGCGGGTGACGCCAGTGCGTCAGGCGCAGAAGCTGGTACAGACAGTGGGTCAAGCGCAGATACTGGCGCCAACACAAATCCTGAAGGGGATGTAAGAGACGCAGAGGTAAAATAAAAACAGAAGTAAACTAAAAGCTGATGCAAAAGTTTAGCTAGTAAAATATTTTTTACGAATTCACGCACTTAAGCGTGAGCGGACTCCCGCGAAGGCGGGCGTTCGTCATACAAAATAAATAAATCACAAAATCAATATGGCAAAAGATTATTACAAAACGCTGGGGGTAAGCAAAGGAGCAAGTCAGGATGAAATCAAAAAAGCATTCAGAAAACTTGCCCATGAGCATCATCCTGATAAAAATCCACAGAACGCGGAGAAATTTAAGGAGATAACAGAAGCATACAGTGTTCTATCTGATGATTCTAAACGTGCACAATATGATCAATTTGGATCAGCTGGTCCAGGCTTTTCTAGCGGGGGTGGATTTTCCGGAAATGGAGCTGGTGGCTTTGGAGGTTTTGGTGATTTTGATTTTTCAAATTTTAGTGGAGGCTTTGGTCAGGGAGGCTTCAGTCAAGATGGAGTGGAATTTGATTTGGGCGACATCTTTGGAAGCGTGTTTGGTGGTGGCCGTAATTCGTCAAAAAAACAAAGACGAGGTAGAGATATTGAAATAAGAATAGAAATTGATTTTAAATCGTCAATTTTTGGAAAAGAGGAGGAAATTATTGTAAGTAAAGACACAACCTGCAAACATTGCGATGGCACAAGAGGCGAGCCTCATTCACATTTTGACGATTGTTCAAACTGCCATGGAACTGGAACCGTTTATGAAATCAAAAGAACTTTCTTTGGACAAATGCAAAACGCAAAGACATGTGACAAATGTTTTGGCACAGGAAAAATTCCAAAAGAAAAATGCCATAAATGTAAGGGGGTGGGCACAGTTCATGATACTGAAAAAATAAATATTATAATTCCGCCCGGAATCAATAATGGCGACACCTTACGCGTACAAGGAAAGGGTGAATCTGTAACAGGTGGAGCGTCCGGAGATTTATATGTAAAACTTCATGTTAAAAAACATGCAAAAATTATTAAGGAAGAATTTAATTTGATTTATCCTATTGAGATTAAATTAACTGATGCCGTGTTGGGCGCCGATATTAATATTGAAGCATTAGATGGCGACATGATTTTAACAATACCCGCCGGAATTCAAAGTGGAGAAATGCTTAGAGTTAAAGGACGAGGTGTACCGATGGACAATCGGGCCTCAAGAAGAGGTGACTTATTATTTAAAATCTCAATTAATATTCCAAAGAAATTATCAAGGGATGCAAAGAAGTTGTTGGAAGAGTTGAGAGGGGAGGGAATATAAAAATAAAAAAACAATATACAAAAAAAATTATTAGTGTATAATAAAAATATTATGGCAAAAAGAGCAACAGGTGTTGGCAAGGGAAAAGTTTCTCGTTCTAAAAAAACAAAGAAGCGCCTTGCGGTAAAGCATGCTAAAAAAGCAGCAAGAACAACAAAGAAAAAATAATTATAAATAATGGACAAAAATTCAAGCAGAAATGTTTGGATTTTTGTTTTGCAAAAAAAAGTTAAATAAAAGATAGCGGGAGCAGCAAGGTTGCCCACAAAAAATATTTCCAAAAAATAAAAAAACAATATATAATTAGAAAATATGTTCAATATCGCAT
>CAYUCM010000049.1:0-3767 GCA_964443365.1 uncultured Candidatus Saccharibacteria bacterium | reverse complement strand
TTCTGGGGTGAAAAAGTTTACACCAACATCTGTTCTAATGCTTTCTTTGGGATTGATTGTGTTATCTCTGCCGACCTCATCTTTTGCTTATACTGAGACTGCGGTTTCCACAACTCCACTTGCTGGTTATAATTTGATCAGTTCTGTTTCTTCTCCTTTGCCATCTAATGTTGCTTCTTACGCACCTGGTCAATCGTTTAAATTAAGTGTTAATTTACAAAAAATCAGAGTGGATAATGGAGGTTGGTCGAGGCTTGAATACATAAGCTTTGCTTATATGTTACCATCTGCAAATAATTGGATAGATTGGAACGACGACGGTATTAATAAAGATAGTGGGACACAAGTTGTACCTGGTTCATATCAGATAACTAGTGATGTTACATATACTGCACCAGTTACACCGGGATTATACAATTTTAATTTTTACTTAATTGGCAAACAGCTTTCAGCTCCTAAGGGGGTAGAAATGTATGTAATTAAAAAGATTACACAGCCTATTTTGGTTGAAATTCCATATGATCAAATTTTGGGAAGTGGAAAAAATAAAACATCTGATCTAAATATAACAAGCTCTTGCTCAAACGAGCATCAAGACGGCCAAAAGATTTGTGATTTTGGTAATGTTGGAACTTGGAGATGCGTGCCAGCTATTGGAAATTGTGTAATTGATTCCGTTGCTGTTACTGGAAATAAAATGATTTCAACGGGAAATGCATTGGATTCTTTTTCTGGTCTTCAAAATGCAGAAATTTCTGTTGGCCAAAATATCGATAATATTAAAAACGGCGATAAGTTTTATGTTATAACAGATTTACTAAATTCTTCTTGGATTAACAAGCAATACGTTTATTCAGAATTTGTTTATGGAAATTCTGGTCAAAATTTTGTTAAACAGGGAACAAGAAAAAGCAATGAACATGTTGTTGCATATGATGGCGCTAATAAAGTAACTATAACAAGCAGGTATTCTGGTAAGGATTCTAATTTTACGACAGCAAGATTCTCTGTAAGAGAAATTGGTTTGGTAAATTCCACTTCATGTAGAAATATTATAGCTAGTGAAATTAGTAAAATGTTTGTATCTGGAAATGCTATAAGTACAATTTCTATGTGTACTAATCCTAAATATGTACTATTTTCTAATAGTACAAGACTAGACGATCTATACACTTCAGCTCAAGGAGGAAGTCATAGTAAGGGTAGACTTGCATCAATGTCTATGAATGTTTGTGATTCTTCAGAAGTTAAAAACCTAGAAAACAATAAGCCTTTTTATGTGGTGGTAGATTCAAATGGTACAGATTGGATTAGTACCAGATATGATTTCTTTAATTTTACAAAGGGTATTGCTAAAACACAGACTTTTTACACCCCTTCAAAAAAGTACAATGTAATTACAGGGCAGTATGACGGTGCTTGTTCCGTAACGTTCAATAGTAAACACGCTGGTAAGGATTCTAATTATACAAGAGCTGTTGTTAATATCATTGAAATTGGCCTAATGAATAGCGATCTTTGTTATAATCCTAGCGTAAATTACCCTCAGAATTTTAACAGAGGAAATTCTGTTCCTTCAATTCCATCATGTAAAAACTCTCTAAACACCTGCGCCACAAATTCAAATTGGATGTTGCAACCAACAGAAGAAGGTTGTTCAAGTTTCTTGAGTTGTTTAATAAAAAATTCAAGCGGCAATAAAATAAGTGCATTAAATGCTGGTGATATAATTAATTATGATGCAGACTATGCAACAACTGGAGATAAATCATTATTCCAATACAGTTGGGATTTTGGTGATGCAGAAGATGCAAATCCTATAGTTTCAAATACAAAGACCGGAACTTTAACATATAGTGTGCCGGGTCAAAAGAATATTAATTTGAAAGTTTCATTAAATAATGAAGTATTAGAAGAAACCACCTGTTCTCCTATTGCTGTAAATTGTGAATCTGGAAATTGTTCCGCTGGGTGTGGAATAAGTATTGTTGGACAAGATGAGGGGCTTACCGCATCAAATCCAAAACTTTGTCCTTCTGGACAAACTCTTTCTCCTTCAACATTTACCTTGCTTGGGGCAAGTGGAAATAGTAAAACTGTTTGGAGTTGGAAATGTAAAAGTAATACAAATGAAAGATCTTGTAGTGCAAGATGTGCTGATGGTTTGACGTATTGTGCCAAGACCGGAGTTTGTTCTCTTGGTGGATGTGGTGGAGACATGTGTTCAAGTATAGATGGTATGCAGTCAGTTACAGATCCTGTTTATGCAATTTTGGGATGTGCTAATCCAAAATTAAAATTGAAATTAGGTTTCAATAAACCATATGCTGATGAGAAGACTTTAAAATGTTCAATTAATTGGAAAACAGAGGCTACTCCATCTGCCGCAGAACCTTATACCAAATGTGAGTTAGATGGAAAGTCTGTTGTTGCGGATAGTGCTGATTATCCTGTAAGTGTTGGTAAGCACAAAATGGTTTGTGTAACTACAGTTTCAGCAGAGCCAACAGAAGAAAATCCAAGACCACAATCCGTATCGTCAAATATTGAAGAGGAAGACTTTGCGTGTTCAAGAGCTCGCAGCACCACAGAAGAATAATATTTATGTGGATAATTAAAGTTTATAGCGTGATATAATTCCATCATGAGTGCCAAATCAAAAACTATTGTTGGAGTCTTGCGTGGTGGTCCATCTCAAGAATATGATATTTCCTTAACCACAGGAAAACATATTTTGAGTTTGCTTAAAAAAGAGCCTTTGTGTGAGGAATATGATCCCGTTGATATTTTTGTCGATAGAGACGGCGTTTGGCACATGTCAGGGGCTCCAATAACCCCGGAGGACGCTGTTAATAGGGTAGACGTACTATTTAATGCTATGCATGGCGCATATGGCGGTGACGGTAGATTACAAGGGATTTTGGATTCGTTCAAAAAACCATACACAGGAACACGCGCGTTAGGTTCTGCAATGACCTTAAATAAAGTTCTCGCTAAAAAACATTTTGAAAATCTTGGAATTAAATCTCCGTATTTTAAAGAAATAAAAATTAAAGCCGATGATGATGCTGAATCTATCGCTCTTAATTTATTTAAAAGTTTTCCAATGCCCGTAATTGTGAAGCCAAGAAGTTCAGGGTCTTCTTTGGGTGTTTCTGTTGCCAAAAATTTTAATGAATTAATTAGTGCGCTTGAACACGCTAGAGGTTTTAGCGAAGAGATTGTCGTTGAAGAATATTTAACTGGGAAAGAAATTATTTCTGGTTTTATAGAAGATTTCAGGGGTCAAAATATTTATCACACAATTCCACTGGAGGTTAAGCATAAAAATGTTGGAAGACATTTTGATTGGTCTTCTAAAAAAGTTGGTGATTATGATTTTAATGTCCCTGCCACCGTTTCTGAGGAGGAGAAGGGGATAATTCAGAATGCAATTAAAAGTCTAAAGGAAACATTGAATTTGAGACATTATGGTACGTTTGATTTTTTGATACATCCAAAGAGAGGGGTGTATTTATTGGAGGTTAATGCACAGCCAAGTTTGCATGAAGATGCCACTTTGTTTAAATCACTGGGGTCTGTTGGAGTTAAGGCTCACGAGTTTCTTGGTCACATATTGAAGCTTGCATTAGGAAGGAAATAGAGCTATAATACTTTCATTGTCGGTAAATAACGGGCCCGTAGCTCATCTGGTAGAGCACCTCACTTGCACTGAGGGGGTGGCAGGTTCGAGTCCTGTAGGGTCCACGAGCAAATTAAAAAACACT
>CAYUCM010000048.1:0-3840 GCA_964443365.1 uncultured Candidatus Saccharibacteria bacterium | reverse complement strand
ACCTTATCTACATTCATTAATTTTTGAGCTGCACTGACGGCCGTTTTTGAATCACATGCACCATCCTCATATATAATTTCAAATTTATTTCCATTCTTTTCTCCATTTTTCAATAGATCCTCATAGGCAAATTGAACACCAGCTTTATACAAATCCCCATAAGAAGCCGCGCCGCCCGTTAGAGGCCCCACAAAACCAATCTTTATCACCTCTTCATTCTTATTTGACCCCACACTCATCACAATTAAAATTACGATAATTACCGCCACCACTATGGTTATAATCTTTTTATTCATATAGCCCCATTCTACCCCCCCCCTGCACAATATAGTCAATAGATATTTTATGTAAAAAAGTTTAAAATCAGTGAATTAAAACTGAACAAATTGATTGTTTTTTTTGTCAATCTAGGCTATACTTTATTTAGTCTCATCTACCATGCGTAGAAGGAGCATCAGAAACCGTCCCGCAAGGGGCGGTTTCAGCTTTTAGGGGTATTCTTTCTGTAGTTATCCCTCTCTCTTTTAAATGCTTGAATGCGATGAGCATTTATCACATGATAGGCGCTAAGTAACAC
Source organism: uncultured Candidatus Saccharibacteria bacterium (assembly GCA_964443365.1). Classification (GTDB taxonomy): domain Bacteria; phylum Patescibacteriota; class Minisyncoccia; order Phycocordibacterales; family CAIZLB01; genus CAIJKW01. The sequence continues at coordinate 3,263 of CAYUCM010000048.1, read as the reverse complement.
AAACTTAGCACTTCTTTTTGAAAGTATTACAACAAACTGACCTTCTTCATACCAAATTACAAAGTTCTTAGCAGATTTTCTTTTGCTTTCCCAATAAGAAATTTTTGGATTAGTCTCGTAATTTTTAATCACCCAAGCAATCCAAGAAATACGTTCACATCTCCTCATGTCAGGTGTTCTTTCAGACTCTTTTTCTCCCTCAGATATGATATGCCAAAAAGTAAAATGTTTTCCTTTGGTAGGTTCGAAATATCTTGTTTTTATTGGTAGACCAAGAAAAGTTAAACCACCATTCACAATAGTATCTTGGAATATCTTGAAAAGAGCATCCTCATATGATTGCCACTCACCAGAAAGTTCAAATATTTCTGGTGGATTTTGATTTTCTATTTTTTCGGTCGCCATACAAGAACATTAAATTTATCCTCATTCTTTGCAGAAGATGTAAGTATTTCATTCTCTCCAATACTATTCTCTATTATTTCTATTACTTTCTTTTTACCTTCATTTGAAGTTAATGATCGATGGGTGTATGAAAGCGCTCCAATAAGAATATCGACTAATTGCATAAGTTCGACCTCGTGTGAACGAATTTGTTGTGCCTTTGAAACAGCAAATACATCCTCAACACTAGCAATATTAAGTATTCTCTGTAATTCCTGAACTTTTAAATTACTCTTGGTATCTTTGATATCAAGGTAAAGGCTGTATTCCGAAGTTTCTGTATTTCGGTTTACAATTTGATTCAGTAAAACATAGAACATCTTGTAATACCAAGTATTGTGGTCTTGTTCAAAAGCAGGATGATCCAAAATATTTTTGTCTGGTACCACCACAGCTCTAAAGTGAAGATTTTTATTCTTAAAGAAATATTCAGCAAGATCACAGTAATAATCTGCTTTTGCTGGTGAGATTTTGGTCCACTTTGCTTCAAAATTTTCAGATAAATTATGTTTATTTTTTAAGTCTCTTAAATCTTGAAATATTTCAGCTGTCTTGTTTTTAGAAACCCATATCGCACCCAGAACAAAAGTCTTGTTTTTGTCATTTAATAAGTGGCAACTTTCATCACAATAAATATTATAAATTGTTTTAGATTCCATATAATAAATATTTTATCATACAGAACAAAACCCCACAAAATGTGAGGTTTGTTACTTATTTGTTATTGTCTTTACAGCCTACTTAACAGTCACAGGCTTCCCATCCTTAATCATTCTAACAACCGCGCCGGAGATTAATTGTCCGTTTTCATCAAACTTTAATCCCTTACCTAGCGCACTGTCAAAACTCTTAATACCAGTTAGACCAGCCTTAATTTGATCTCTAGTTGGCACAGTTTTCCCATCGCCAACACTTTCAACAGCCTTTACAATCAAATTCAAACCGTCGTATGCGTTAGCTGCACCAAACTTTGGAGCTTCATTGTATCTTTGTGTGTAAGAATCGACAAACCAATCTTGCGCATCAGCAGAGTTTACATACCAAGATCCATTGAATGGAGTTAGGTCATCGGCAAATTCAAATGTTTCAACAGAAGTTACCGGTTCTTTTACGCCCATGTCTCTTAATTGCTTGTAAACATTTTCAATTTCTGGACTTGATGATTGAAGAACGTAAACATCAGGATGCATATCTTTAACTTCAGAAATTAATGTTCTAAAATCTCTTGTTCCTGGGGTAAACTTTTGAACAGCAAGAACTTTAATATCAGTTCCAACAATTTCTTTTTCAAATGCCTGCATAATTGCTGTTGCACCAGCGTTACCTTGTATCTCAAAGAACACCAATTTCTTTATTCCTCTTTTATTTAATTCTTGTACGAATAACTTTGCGTCTATATACGGTGGTGTATAGTGCAAGAAGTTGTAATCACCATTTGCAACATTTGTATCCGATGCAAAGAAGTTTACATGAGGAACCTTTTGAGACTCTGCAATTGGACTAACTGCATTTCCAACAGGTGATCCAAAAGAAAACAAAGCATCAACTTTATCTATACCTATAAATTTATTTACAACAGTGGCTGCTTTTGTTGGACTAAATGCATCGTCCTCAAAAACAACTTTGTAATTATATTTATTGTCTTTGCTATTTAACTTTTCTTCTGCGAGCATAATTGCTTTCTGACTACTTTGTCCAAGTACAGCAACAGGTCCTGTAAGTGGAAGCGTAGCTCCGATTACAACAGTTGGCTTATCAGATGAAGACTTTTGATTAAATGATCCGGCCGTAAGAGCGATGATTATAATTGCCACAACCACCACCCCTATAATAATTTTGTTTTTCATATAATAATTATATATTAATTCTTAATTAGTAACAATAAAATTATGACACGAGTTTCCAGTTTTGTGTAAAGCCCAAAACAATACGCACCCATAAAAGCCATATTTATAGGGTTATAATTGTTGCGCGCTGGGTTTTGTTCGTAAAAATTGACAGTTTTTTGAATTATTGGGATAATATAAATATATGTTAGACATCGATCAATTAAAAAACGAGCTAGAAAGAACCGGCTTAACAGACAAAGAATCATTGGTATACTCTTCCCTGCTTGAATCTGGAGGTGCGTATCCTTCTAGAATTGCAGAAGAAACAAAATTAAATAGAAGCACGGTTTATAAAATACTTTTAGATTTATCAGTTAAGGGACTAGTCAGTGAAATTCAGAAGAAAGGCAAATTATTTTATCAAGTAGAAAATCCTGAAAAACTTTCAAGATATTTGAAGGATAAAGTAATAATTGCAAATGATCAATTTGAAAAGGCACAAAAACTTATTCCACAAATTGAAGGACTTTTTAATATGTTTGCGGACAAGCCCAGGGTCTCATATTTTGAAGGGCAAGAAAGTGTGATGCAAATTTATGCAGATCATTTAAATGTTACTAAGCCATATGAGATGGTTGCTTGGGCAAACACAACCTATCTTAAAGATTTATTAAAATCGGATTTCTTTTTACATTACAGAAAAACAAAAGAAAAACTTAAAATTACAACGAGAGGTATAGTGCCTGATACTGATTATGATTTGGAATTCGTAAAAAATACTTATATTAAAATTGATATAGCTGAAAAATATTGGCCTGTGATGAAATATGTGTCGCATAAAGATTTTTCATTTCAAGGCGAGATTACTATTTATAGCGATGATAAGGTCTCCATTGTAAACCTAAACAAAAATCATTTTACAGGAACTGTTATACAAGACAAAACCATTCACAATATGATGCGAATGATTTTTGATTTGTCTTGGAAGGG
>CAYUCM010000047.1:1234-3933 GCA_964443365.1 uncultured Candidatus Saccharibacteria bacterium | reverse complement strand
CGATTCTCCCATATTACCCCTTGCGGGGTTTCTGGAAAGGTGGGTTAGCCCTTGAAGATGTTGATTTGGTGACCAAACTCCCTGCAAATAGCCTGAAGATTGTAATCACTGAGGTGGGGGTAATGGTCCGGATGCTTGACAATCCGATGATCCCCACCGAGTAATTCAGCTGTGCTTTGCACAGCTCTCTCGGTGATCAACACGTCTCCTTTGGCGGAGATGCAAAGAAGTTTGGCCTTCCGACCATTTTCCTGTAGCTTCTCGGCGAACGTCCGTCGCTTGGGCGCAGGGTTACCCTTAAGCCAGCCCATGTTGAGTTGAGCCACTAGAGTGCCCGCACTCTTTCCGCGCATATGTTCCGGCACCTGCCGGCCAAAAAGTAATTCGGAAGACTTGCTATCCAGCGCGAACGCCTTTGGTGACAAGAGCTTCAAAAAATACTTCCCGGTCTTGAACCACATCCACCACGGGTAGTGGGTGGGATTGTGGCTTGGTGCGCAGATGGTTACCACCAACTTGACACCCGTGGCGCCAAGGAAGTGGGTGGCAAGCTGTCCGCCGGCGGAGTGGCCAATGACGATGACGTCGTCGCCATCCTTGGCCAGAATCATGATTTGGCCTTGAACATAGTTCTTGGCCTCATCGATGTTTCTTTGCCCCTCCAGGTCAATGCAGAGAACATCACTGTCCTCGCATAGACCCAAAGTAACAATTTGCTTAGCCAGCATTTCCATAATCGCGGCTTTGGAAAACAAGCCAGCAATCAGGAGGAATTTCAGACGTTTAGTCTTCAATGTTTCAGTTTCTTTCTATGGTTCGTTGTTGTTTTGGCCCTCTGGGGCCTATGAAAGGATCAATTTTCCACTTCGCCGTTCGGCGCTGGAATGTATATATTATAATATATTTAGCATAAAAGTCAAGGTGGCGTGGTAATGTGTACACACATATGGCGGTTTTCCAATCCACGGCTAATATTCCTGAATATTCAGGAATATTCATAAAAACGTATGTATGAACGATTCGTACATTTTTTACATAACAAAAAAAGCCCCCATCTGCACACTTCATCTTTGCAATTGCTTGCATTGAATTAGGTGTGCAGATGTGGCTTTTGTGAGGGCAAGTAAACGTATTCATTGCCCTCTTGTGCGAGACGAACTCTTCCCGCCGTGAGTATTATTTGTTATCGTTGGGTAGTTTTGCCCGCGGGTCTTCCAGTAGTGTTGTGAGCGTGGATCTAAATCGTTCCAACTGATTTTCAGCGATGCCGTTATCTATCTGGTTATCACTTGGACTTCCGTTCGCTTCACGTGCAATCGCTAGTCTACAGAAAGCCCGCATCGCCATCATGACGTCAGCTAGCCAACGAGACTGTTCCTTTGGGACAAAGCAGTATGGCTTGAGGGCCAAGACCTCGTCAAGTGGTGAGTTCAGAGAAATCCGAACCGTCCTGCCTAACGTGTTTCGAATCAGGAAGTCCGTGTAGGTCGTCTGGGCTAGCCTGATTGTGTCCTCAAGGATTTGTCCGGGTTTTTTGCTGGTTTCCGCGGGATCCGTTGGAATTTGGTTCAGCGTGCGGAGAAGATCAGCGATCACACTCCGGCTGGACTCATATGCCCGTGCGGCTTGCTGTTTCCTTATTTTCTTGAGCATGACATGCGTAAGGTAAGCAATCGTGGCAATCAACACAAAAGACGGCAAAAAAATGATGATATACCCCGTAGTGTTGATCTCGGTGTTATTCAGTGTTGCCAACGCCGAAGGCGCGGCTGTTGCAAACGTGGCGATGGTTGTATTCATAGTGGTTGATCTGGGTGTTTCGTTTTCGTTTCGGTTTTTAATAATGCGGTAGAATGATTTCAGCCTCGTTTCCAACAAACCCACTTGGGAAATAGAAAGAGCTGAATTCATATAAAAATTACACCAAATACTTAGTGTGGTCAAATTCGCTCACGCTTTTTTTATCTTTCCTATTTTACTTTTTTGCATCCTCAACTCCCCACTTTTTTCTATCAAATTACCCCTTGTCTCCTTATATCCTAGTCAAAGTATAAATCCCCGCTTTTTTACCAGATACCAAGATGTGAGAAACTCGTTCAAGTTTAAGAGTTTTTTGGAAATTCCATAAATTGTTTTCAAATTCTTGCTTATCCCCTACTATCAAAATAATAGCCTTGCCACCTTTCATTAGTACGAATTCAAACTTCGCCAACATTTCATCATATGAAATCTCATTATTTTCAAAAGCGTGATCTTTTTGCACATCCTTCCCTCTGAAAATTGTCCATGGTGGATCTGTAATGATTTTTGTAACAGATGCTTTTGGAATAATTGTTTCATCTTGATCAAAGAAATCGCCATGAATTAATTGAATATTTTTTCTGGTGTTAATTTGTCTTGTTAGTTCTTTTTTAAGCGCATCAATTGCTTTTTCATGCGAGTCTACACCAATTGCTTTTCTATAAGCATGAAATTGAATTCTTTCTCCCAAAATTCCTCCGTAGCCACAAAATGGATCAAGAACAATATCCTTTGGAGTTGGATTTGATTCAAGAATTAAAAGCTCAGCAAGCTCTGGATTTAATTGTCCAGCTCTGTGATGTTTTTTGTCTTCTGATAGTTGAGTTAGTCTTAATGCACAAATCAATCTTATATTTTCATTTTTCTTGTCTAAAATTTCTGCGGTTGGATTTTTTTCT
>CAYUCM010000047.1:0-1134 GCA_964443365.1 uncultured Candidatus Saccharibacteria bacterium | reverse complement strand
TCGGCCTCGTTCTTATAAATTTTATTTCTTCTCATAAACCACAATTCTCTTTGAGGTTCTCTAACGTGCAATTTCATTCCAAGATCTCTTGTGATGACCTCTTCTGCTCTCTGTAAATAAATTCTATCAAAGCCAATTGTTTGATTATTTTCTGCAACAACAATTTTAAAAGTATCTCTGTGTTGACCAAGTAGAGTTTTAACATGAGATTTATTATGCACGCCATCATTCACAAATCTCTTAAACATATTTTCAAAAGACATGTCTTCCTTGAAATACATATTGTTTAGAATCACAAACAAATTCGTAAAAAATCTCATTTGGCGTAATTCATGAGGAGTGTAGTCAGTTTCAAAAACAGCTAGCCCATCAATTACCTCAACAATTTTAAATCTGTTTTTTGGCTTTTTTTGGAGCTGTCTTTCTATTATTTGCTGTCCACCACTCACAAAAGTGGCGCAGTATAAATCCATTTTATTTTTCATATATTGTAGTTGTATCTATTTTTGATTTTTGACGAATTCCCCCGTCGTTTTTCTCAAGTTTGACAGTTTTCTATATAATTAGGCCTAAAAACACGGTTATTTGAGAATATGACTAGAATCTTCGTCTTGTCATTACTAACAATACGATAATTGGCGCCAAAACACAAATAAAGTAACCAAGACCTGAAACAAAGAAGTCCCTAATGTCTTTTGTAAGGCTGTATATGTCTCTTGCTGGTAATATGTGAAATGTTATTGCCATAACCAAAAGCATAACGGAAAGTGATAAAAGAAGAGCATCTACAAAACCAGCAATGCCTCCTCGTGCACCTTCATAATGACTCAGCCTGTGAGTTACTAGAAAGACTAAAATAAAAATTACGATGAAAACTCCTGCGTGTGATAAATAATTTTGTAATGCTGTGTCTTTAAGAAAAATTAATTTTTCAAGCATCCCCTTTCCACCAATAACGTAATCATTTGCCAGAACTCCATATATAACTGCTGTTGGATAAAATGCTATTAGCAAAGAATACATGAGTCCTCGTCCTTTATAAAAAGTTAACCCAACGAGAATAATTAAGGTTGCAATTAATGCGATATTGAACATATTTTCTAATTATATATTGTTTTTTTATTTTTTGGAAAT
>CAYUCM010000046.1:1695-4101 GCA_964443365.1 uncultured Candidatus Saccharibacteria bacterium | reverse complement strand
GTGATTCAAAAACGGCCGTCAGTGCAGCTCAAAAATTAATGAATGTAGATAAGGTAGATGCAATTATTGGGGGAATGTGCAGTGGAGAGACTATGGCTATGATTGACCTAGTTAATCAAAATAAAATTCCCGTTATTACAGCTGGTTCAAATCCAGAAATTGCAACAAAAAGTAATTATGTGTTTCAGATTTGGCCAGTAGATTCTTACGGTGGAAAGGTTATGTCTGATATGGTTAAGAAATATAATCCAAAGGTGGTGGCGGTACTTTCTGCAAACACAACTTATGCACTTGGAATTAGTGATGTTTTTATAAAAGAATATGGAAATGTTGCGATTTATGAAAAATTTACAGAAAATCAGACTGATTTCAAAAGTATGGTTGCTAAAGTGAAAGATGTTAAAGCTGATGCTTTAGTTATTAATACTCAAACCCCAGGAACTCTTCTGGTGTTAGCAAAACAATTAAGAGAGTCTGGTGTAGAGACACAAATCTATACTGCATATCATAACAGTGAAGATGTTTTAAAATCTCCATATCTATCTGGTATGAGAACGGTGGTTGTACCGGTACTTGAAAGTGACTCCAAGGATTTAGTTAAAAGATTTAAAGATAAGACTGGCGCAGAAGCTTCCATGCCATTTATAATTGCTGGTGGTTATGATTCATTGGGGTTACTTATAAATGCTTTTGACGAGAGAGGAAAAGACTCGGATAAAATCGTTAAATATTTGGAAGACATTAAAGAATACAAAGGTGTAACTGGTAAATTTAAGTTTATTAATCACCAAGTTGATGGGTTGAATTTACCCACCATGGAGCTTGTTGATAAAAAGCTAGTGGATATAAAGTAGTAGACCATTCAGCTTTTAACGAAATCAAAAACCGCCTCGCTTGCGCGCAGCGGCTTTGATGAATCTCCTCTCTCGTTTTCACCCTTCCCACGCTGCTAATGCAGGTAGTGATGATGCACTTCCAAATCAGTCATACGCACCCCATATTCTTCCAGAATGATTTGCGCGAAATTCTCGAAGCTCATGTTCGGGTTGAAGTGTCGCCTCAAAACATCTTCTTGGCGCATCATACTGACGACGGTGCCAAGTGCCCAGATGCAAAAGATGCGTCCGGCCTCGTCCTCGGTTTCAACCTTGTTGGGGTAGCAGACAAAGAATCGGCCGTCTTCAGCTTGAACAGCGTGGATGATCGGGTTGGGGACTTGGAACATCTTGACGGTTTCGTCGCTGAGCTCCATTTCATGGTGATCACCGTCCGGATGCAATCCTGTGCCGGCGTGACGATAAAGCTTTTCCTCGCTGACTTTTCGGCCGGCGGGGTTGTCGCTGAAGTGGAGCGTAACCTTGACTGGTGTTAGAACCCTGCTTTCTTCGGGTCCTCCAATTAATGCTCTGAATTTAATGGTCATTGGTTGTATTTTGGGGGTTGGTGGTGGTTGTCAAAGATAGAGATTCATCTATTGCTATCTCGTGATGGCTAGGGAACTCTACCTATAGATTACAACATTATAGTTTAAATGTCAATATAATTAACCAAATAAGCTTGACAAATATAGATATGGTGCTATAATACTAAATATAAGTTCTTTGAACCGGCGCTCATAGCAAAATGTATTTAAGGTATTGAATATATTTTGCTATGAGTACCAACACACAAGCAAAAGTTGTGATGACGAGTTCCGTCATCGTCGTTATCGGACTACTTCTGAGTGCTCCGGGGTTTCTGAGGTCGCAAGGGCGAGGTGATGAAGTCGCCTTGTTCCAAGCCCTTCTCGGAATCTCGCTTCTCGGACTTATCTTCGCCCTTGTGTGGTGGAGGCTCTGGGATTTTATCTCAGAGGTTCGGCATGAGCGCTGGAAACAGCGCAGGGAACTATACCTTAACAGTGGGGTTTTCGAGTTCGTCGCTTCGGCGATGGGCTTTGAACCTCACCAGTTTCGAAGAGGTTCCCATCACTTCCGACCTGTCCGTGGAGTAGTCTGCGGAGAAGAAATTTCTGGAAGGGTAAACGGGGCGCATCTGCAGGTTACGGTCACCAAGCCGGAAACTCGCAGGGCGTTCAAGATGCTCCCAAAGGATTTCCGGCGGAGAACCAAAGTGGTGTACAAACCACAATAGCGGTATTCTCCGCAACCAGTTGTAGGACTGGCAAAAACCTTCAAAATCACCCATGTCTGCGGACCTCTGGGTGTTTTTTGTTACATATATTTTTATTTTAAAATTTCACCACTTTCAGTAAGCTCTACCAACTTCCTCGCAATCTTCTCATTTTGATCATATTTCTTAAGCATGTATTTCGTGGATCTAAACATTTCAATTAACAAATCGTACACTTTTCCAAGCGCCTCCTCCTGAACATTTTTCCAAAAGGTTTTTTTATTGTTTCTATAA
>CAYUCM010000046.1:0-1595 GCA_964443365.1 uncultured Candidatus Saccharibacteria bacterium | reverse complement strand
TCCAAGCGCCTCCTCCTGAACATTTTTCCAAAAGGTTTTTTTATTGTTTCTATAAGATTTAATTAATCCGCGCTCTTCAAGAAGGGGTAGGGAATAGTATAGAGAGGTTCTTGGTATTTTAGTTACAATTGAAAGCTCTGAAATCATCAAATCTTTTTCTTTCAAGTGTTTTAATATCAAAATCTCATATTCAGATAGTCCAAGTATTTTAATTATTTCTTTAGATAATTTCATGGTTTTGACGAGTCTAATTATATACTTTGTCGGAAAATCCGTCAAACCTGTATGTAAATATGGCGTATAATATGGATATAAATAGGGTTGGGGTTTGCAAATCGTATCTTTTACAAATATCTATATATGTTTCATAATTATGTCATTAAAAATTAATTATAAAAATATGAAAAACAAAAAGATAATTATTGCGGTTGTAATTCTGATTGTGATAGTTATTGGAGCTGTTGTGTACGGTGGAAATGATAAAACAGCTTCAACTGACAAGGTAAGGGTTGGAGTAATTCTTCCTTTATCTGGACAATACGCTGCTTTTGGCGAAAGCGTAAAAAAGTCCATGGAAATGAGTTTACAAGATTTGCCAAATAAAAATGTGGAGCTTGTTTTTGAAGATGATCAATTTGATTCTAAAAAAGCACTTTCTGCATATAATAAATTGCAGTCAGTAGATAATGTGGATATGGTTGTGGGGCTTGCAAGTCCTTCTCTTGAAGTTCTAAAGCCTCTTGTAAATCAATCAAATGAATTGTTGTTTACAGTTGGAAATGAAGCATCAATTGAGAATGACAATGTTTTTGAAATCATTCCTTGGGGCGCAAAATTGTTTACCAAATTAGGCGAAGAGGTCTCTGGAAAGTATAAAAAGATTGGTATTGTAACCGCTAGTGATGTATCTTTATTCCAAGTTAATAAAGATCTGTTCTTGAGGGGGTTAAAAAATCAAGACTATGTAGAAATCTCTGTTTCATCTAATTCAGATATTAAGACTGAAGTATCTAAGATGTTGAATCAGGGTGTGGATTCTTATACTGTATTTACGACAACGGATCAGGGTGTTAAATTAATTAGCGAGGTTACAAAACAATCTGGAAATAAAAAAGTTCAAGTTATATGTGATGGTAATATGGAATTAACAATAGGAGAATACTTTAAACGAGGATTAACAGATAAGGATTTTGAAGGATGTATTTCTACAATGATTGCTGATACTACAAGTAAAGAATATACTGCAAAGTACAAACAACTATATAATGCAGAACCAAACTTTCTTGGAGTGTACGGATATGATTCTGTACAGGTCATCTCAAAATATCTAGCTGGTAAGAATAAGAATGATTGGAAGAATATTTTGGAAGACAAGAAGTTTGGATACATGGGTGCATCTGGAAATATAAAGTTTGACGAGACCGGATCTCGCGTACTTGAAAGTGCAACTCATATATTCAAGGGTGGGAAGTTTGTGAATATTTAAGATTGCCGTCTCGCTAAAACAAAACAATACCCCGCTAAGATTGGCGGGGTATTGTTTTATTGTAAACTACTCCAAACCATATCAAAAATCTGACGAATTGCTTTTGCTA
>CAYUCM010000045.1:0-4420 GCA_964443365.1 uncultured Candidatus Saccharibacteria bacterium | reverse complement strand
AGATGGTTCCATATATGTATGTCTTTTTATTAAAATGTTTCTAATCTATAAATTATATCATAGGTTCGAACTCCACACCTAGATATAAAAATAACCCCATATTTATAGGGCTATTTTCATCTGCTCCGCGGGTAGGATTCGAACCTACGACCAATTCGTTAACAGCGAACTGCTCTACCACTGAGCTACCGCGGAATACATCTAGATCACACCTAATTCCCATGACCCGATGTAAAGATAATAGCAAAAACCCAAAGTTTTGTAAACCTCAAAAATCCACTTCAACAGTCTATCTAACAACTGCTATCTCCCCTGTTGATTTTGTCTCAGCCCCGTCTGTCTTTACAGTAACCCTACCCAATACATCCTGAGAAATAAGATACCCCGTATCATAACTATCAACAGTCTCCCAAAACACCCCTGACTTACTAGGATCAAAAGGTAAAGATGATATGTATTCAGGGACAAGACAATCTGCTATATCAAATCCATTATCTGAACTTTTCATTGTGGTGAATGTTGTAGGAATAGTTTTAACCTCTCCATTGCATGTGAAAATTCCACCATTATCAGCAACGTTCTGACTTACAGCATTTAATATTGCCGACACGTTAGCTGTACGCTGTGAATCCCTGGCGCTTTTAAACTGCTTGGCGGGATTAACAGCAACCAACACAACCGTTGCTAAAATTGCAAGAATTCCAATAACCACCAACACTTCTATTAATGTAAAACCAGACTTTTTCTGCAAATTAATTTTAATAAAATATTTTTGTAAAAAATTTGAAATTGCGGTCTTGTTTGCCACCCCCATCTCAGGCGTCAAATGATCAGCCATTTCACTATTATTTATTTTCATCATGCAGGCAGTCTAACAAAAGCAATATGAAATAACGCTAAAGAAATTCTAAAGAATTAACGGAGTCCTTGATAAATATTAATTTTTTAATTAAAACGCGATACTCCCCCACCTTCCATTCTATATAAAAAGTATTCTGCCAATCTAAATTATATTTAGATTTGACGATTGCCCTGTAGTCACAATCACTTAAACATCTTCCAACATCTGTAATTTCACAATAATATTCCACACGACGCCCCAACTCCTCAAAACCTTTTATTTTATATTTTTTAAGACGAACAATGTCAGCATCGCTAATCTTTGGCTCTTTAGAAAAAATATTATTCAAGACCCGAACGCACATAAAACCAGTCCTTATAGACCTTTCATTATTAACAAACATCCGACTTTCACCCATAGAAAGCTCTTGAAATTGGGCATAATTAATTATCAAAGTAATTAACGACAATGAAGTCACAATTACAAAAATCAACATAACAAAACCGCCCTGCTTTTTATGCATTTTATTCATGGCCAAACACTATCATAGAGAATATGAATTTTTTATAAAGTTTTAAATTCTAATAAAAATCAAATTAAAACAACAATCCAAACCTAAACACCAAATCTCTTTTTTCTTTCCTTTCTGACTATATAAATAGCAAATATCACAATCACAATCGCCAAAAACAAACCAACCTCAGAGAAGTATCCCGCAACAGTACGCCAATGATTTCCAACCATAACTCCCAAAGATAAATATAAAACAGACCATAATAATGCCCCCAAGAAATTCCATAGCATAAAAATCTTAAATTTCATTTGTGTCATTCCTGCAACAATTGGAACAACAGGCCTTATGGGTCCAATAAATCTTGCAAGCACAATACTTTTTGCCCCATATTTTTCAAAAACAGATTTTCCAATTTCTAAATTTTGTGTACTCAAATATTTATGTTCCTTTTTAAAAAAACGGCTTCCATATCTACCCAAATAATAACTGACCATATCACCAATCACAGCACCAACAACAGATGCAATTATACAAGGAACAAGGCTCATGTGACCCTGAGAAATAACAGAACCAAAATAAAACATCACAACTATTCCAGGAAAAAGTGCACCAATAGGACTAGATTCCAACATCGATACAATAAAAACAACAACGTAAATAAGCGCGCCCATGGCAGCAAAATACGTCATAGAATACATTATCGGTTCAATTAAGAATTCTAACATCCCTAGAATTATAACAAATTTTTATGCTTATTCTAACCTAATAAAATTTAAACCACGCTTAAACAAAAAACGCCAGAAAAACTAATTTGTTCTGATAAATTGTCCGCCGTTTTGATAGTAGTAATTATCGTAATAATTTTGATTTTGATAACCTTGATACTGATAACTACCATATCCGCCATAATTATAATTGCTATTATTATATCCGTTATTATACCCGTTATAAGTATTTCCATAGTATCCGTTACTTTGAATTTGACTGCCTTGATAGTACAGAGCATTACTTGTTGCACTAGTCATATTATTTGAACCCGTATTGTTATATGGATTGTACGAATTAGTCTGTGTATTTGGCACATAAACTATATCTGGGAACCTCTGAAACTGATAAGGGGTTGAATATCCCGTGCCAGATTGAGATGGCACATAAACTATATCTGGATATTTTTGAAATTGATACGATTGCGTTGGGTAAGAATAACCACAACTTCCTGAATAACTACAATTATAATCGTAATAATTATAACTAGATCCATAACAATAATCACAGGCCATTGTCCTGTCTGCCAAAACAGGGCCAAATAGAGCCATAAAAACAATGGCAAATACAAATAATTTACTTAAAACATTTTTACTCATAATTACTCATTACAATAACATCTATTATAGAGTACGTCAAACAATCAAAAAACACTATTGAGCAATTCTAATTTTGAATGTACTCCAGATTTTATCGAACATCACAAAGTATGGATCGCCATCGTCCTTAGAAGATGCCGCCAAACTTAAAATTGTATGATCATTATTTTTATCCACAACACACACATCTGCATAATATCCATTTGTTCCGCCATCAAGCTTGCGTGAGTATTTTGCATAAAAGCCGACACCAAATTCGCCAAGATCAATATACTCCGCATTCAATAAATTCAAATCTTTGGAATCCTTAAGAGAGAGGTCATATTCTGAACAGGTTGAAATAGACTTTTTGACATTCAAAAACATATCTCTTCCATCAGGATTTTTAAAAGTGACAGCCAATGTCTCTCCGTATTTTTCTTCTCTTTGCCATGTCTCAGGAGTTCGTAATGAAAAATCCAAACCGTTAAATGCGTAACTACTTAAAAGCCATGTAGCAACCCTGTCTCCCTGCTCCTTAAACAATCTTGCCTCTGATGATTTAACAATAGTACTTGTTGCGATTTTATATTTAATTATTTTGCTAACAGAAGGATTTCCCACACCATCGCTAGTTTTATAAAAATTTCCAATGGCCTGTATCAAGCCATTATTAATTTCCCATGAAGAGATATTTGGCGAATACAAACCGTAACCAAACGGCAACACTTCATAGGAGGTTGATGCAAAAGCTTCTTTTGTAATTGAAGTAGTGGTTGATGTCCAATCAATGTTTTCTAAAATCTCTTTTGTTGAACTGGCAAAAAGAATAACGTAATAATTTCTATTCACAGAATCATTAGATTCCACTTTTTCAGAAGACAAAACGGAGATAATTATATCGTCAAAAGAATCATTGTTTAAATCACCTTTAGCCCAAATTTTTTCAAAAGTATATTTTGGAAGGCATGTTCTACCTTCTGGAGCGCTGAAGCAATTATCGCCAACCGCCTCGCCATTTTGAAGATTAACATCCTCCCCCTTTGTATTTGTACTAGTTTTAATAAAATATTTTGAATTTTTAGCGACACCAAAATACAAATCATCAATACTTTTTATCAAGTCTTTATTTTTTTGCACATCACCGTCGGATTCATCACTGTTTATATCTATATTTTTAGCGATATTTCTAAGCACCACAACCGGTGAATCAATTAAACTTTTTATTTGCTCGTCTTTTTTGGCAATCAAAACTCTTTCTGTTTCATTGATTGTAGAACCCGTACTACTACCATTTAGTACAGAATCCTCTTGTGCTTGTTTTTTATCTTTAATCTCCTTGAACAATCTTTGTTGTTCATTTATACCAATATAGTACCCGGCCACCGCAAGCAAAGCGAGTCCTATTATAAAATATAGAGCAAACAATGCAGATCCTTTGTTGTTTTGATTATTATTTTTCATTACTTTTCATGCGATTATTCAGTTGCGACTGGCGCCGGCGCCTCGGGTGCAGGCGGTGTTTCAGGTGCTGGTGGAACGTCTACGGACGTTGGCGTTTCAGGCACTGGTGGAATTTCAGATGTTACACTACCCTCATCTGTAGAACCCGTAGTAGTGTTTATATCAGTGGTATTTGTAGAACCATCCGCTGTCGCATCGGAATTGGAATTGGAATCAGAATTAGAATTTACAACTGGAGCTTGAGACTGAGGCGCTGTT
>CAYUCM010000044.1:0-4463 GCA_964443365.1 uncultured Candidatus Saccharibacteria bacterium | reverse complement strand
GCCATCGGGGATGGATGGTTTAATTGTATCATTTATGAATATGGTTTAGGGTAGATAGATGTGGATAACAAACAGAAAAAACAGCTACGTACGCGGCTGTTTTTCTTCGTTAAAATCAAACGATATTACAAGATCAATTTATATAGTCTCAATCAACATCACATTTGACTCGTCAGTTTTTCCAAATGGAGCACCAGAAACAACAACTACCCTATCCCCCTTCTTTACTAACTTATTCTTCTGTAGCATTGGCTTAATTTTGTCTAATGCCTCGCCAAATTTTGTACACTTATCCATCATTATTGGATAACATCCATACATAAGACAAGCTTGATTAAACAAAACAGGATTTGGAGTTGCAACCAATATAGGCTGATGTCCTCTGTTTCTTGAAATCATTCTTGCAGCATAACCAAACTCAGTTATAGCAACTATATATTTTGCATCAACCTTCTCTGCTGCTTCCATCGCAGCCAAAGTTGTTGAATGTCCAACACCAATATGATGTGCGTGCATTCCCCAAAGCATTTCCGCATGATGTTCTGAATTTTCTACCTTAAGAGCAACTCTTGCCATAAGCTCAACTGCTTCAATTGGATAATCGCCAAGAGTTGATTCTTCAGAAAGCATTATGGCGTCTGTTCCATCAAGAATAGCATTTGCAATATCAGAAACTTCAGCGCGAGTAGGAACTGGAGATTTAATCATAGAGTCAAGCATTTGAGTAGCTGTAATCACGGGCTTTCCAGCTTCATTACACTTCTTAATGATCATCTTTTGTACGAGAGGAGTGTTTTCATATCCAATTTCAACTGCCAAATCTCCACGGGCAACCATTATTGAGTCTGAGAGAGCAATAATTTCATCGATATTATCTACAGCTTCTTGAGTTTCAATTTTAGCTAGAATCATTGCCTTTGATTTTGCCTTATTCAAAATACCCCTAAGCTCACGAACATCCTCCCCTGTTCTTACAAAAGAAAAAGCAACAATATCAACTTTATTTTTTATACCGAAAGCAATATCTTTTTTATCTTTTTCTGTTAGAGAGCTAACTTTTAGATATGCACCTGGAAGATTCACGCCACGTCTTCCTTTTGTATCACCTCCAATTAAAATTTTACATTTAATTTCCTTTCCTTTTATTTCCACAACCTCAAATTGTTTTTTACCATCGTCAACCATAACAATATTTCCAGGTTTCAATTCTTCATGTAGGGTTGGATAGTTTATTGAAACACGTTTTTCATCGCCAACAATTTTCTCTGGTGTAAGAGTTATAAAATCTCCAGCCTTAAGTTGAACGCGCTCTTGATAGAAATCGCCAATTCTAAACTTTGGACCTGAGAGATCTTGCATAATAGCGCAAGGTAAACCCGTCTCCTTCATTGCCTTTTTTAGATTATCAACCTTTCCTTGATGCTCAGCAAAATCGCCATGAGAAAAGTTCATTCTCATAACATTCATTCCCGCTTTTAGCATTTTTTTAAGTTGTTCTACTGATTCTGTCTTTGGCCCAATAGTTGCCACAATTTTTGTCTTTTTACCAAGGTGCATATATTTATGTTAATTTATTTGTTTAGGGGTATATCCTAGCATAGGTTGGGTTTTTTTCCAAAAGGGGCTTTACCCATATTACGTGGGGCGATAAGTCATGGGGCGAAAACTAATACACCTCATCATGCTTTCCTAAATCGACAAGTAAGACAAGAGTATAGCCATTTTCTTCTTTAAATATAATCCTTAAATCCAAACCAACCTTGATGGATTTTAAACCCTTAAGTCTCCCCTGTAAATTATGATTTAATAAAGATGGATCAAATGGATTTTTAATAAATTTGTTCAAAACAGAATCAACCCTATCTTTTAGGTTCGTACTTAGTTTTTTATATTTCTTATCGAACTTATCTGTGGTAACTATTTCCATTATTATTGAGACCTTAAATGTTTAGTTAATTCTTTGGCACTTTTGAACTTTTTTGATCTTTTGCTATTTTTATAAGCGTCCAATATTTCATCTTCTTGCTCTACTGTGTAATTAAAATAGCTATCAGTATTAACCGCAAAAGGTATTCCCCCGGTAATATTAATTTTATTTAAGAAAATTCTAAAAGCCGTGGGTAAATCAAGACCTATTTTATTCAATGTTTTTTCAGCTTCATTTTTAAGCTTTGTATCTACCCTTATTTGTACGTTTGTAGTCATAAGAGTATTATATGCAAAATGCATGCATTTTGCAAGTCTTCTAAACAATAGTGTTAAGCTCACACTCTCAATTGGGACAAATGGAGGCGATTTTAAATACAAAACAGGCATCGCACAGAGTTAACATGCTAGTCAATATAATTGTGTGGAATATGCTGTTTTTTCTGTAATATTCTGCTTGATCTGCCTTTTAAGACTCGGGGCGCGCTTAACCTTAAATCTCCTTCATCACCTTAATATCCGCCCCTATTCCATTCAGACGCTCTGCAATATCCTCATATCCCCTGCTAATTGGGTATATGTTTCTTAGAATTGATTTTCCTTTGGCACCAAGCATTGCAATCATAATAATCATCGCGGGGCGTAGCGCTGGAGGGCATACAATTTGTGAGCCCTTAAGCTCTGTTTTACCCTGAATAAAAACTCTATGCGGATCGGCAAGTTGAATGTTCGCTCCTAATCTATTTAATTCTGTAAAATAAATAGCACGATTCTCCCACATCCAATCATGAATTAAAGTAAGCCCATTAGCCTGCGTTGCAATTGGCACAAAAAACGGAAGGTTGTCAGTATTAATTCCTGGATAAGGTTGAGCTGCAATTTTATCGATAGGAGAAATTAATTTTGAAGGAAACACTTTTATATCAACCAACTTTGTCCTACCATTTTCTGCATAATAAACTTTTGACTGTGTAAATTTTAGACCCATCTTTTTTAGCTTAAACATTTCAAGTGCTAAAAAATCAATTGGACATCTTGTAATCTCAAGCTCTGAGCCGGTAGTAACGGCGGCGGAGATGAACATCATAGACTCGGTTGGGTCTTCGCTATTATAATAATCAATATCCATATTAATTTCTTTAATACCATGAACCGTCATTGTGGTAGTTCCTATTCCATCTATTTTTACACCCAATTTCTCCAAGAAAAAACAAACTTCTTGAACTTGATAATTTGGCGGAGCGAATTGAATTATAGTCTCTCCTTCAATCAAAGATGCTGCCATCACTAAATTTTCCGCTGCAGTATCGCTAGATTCAGACATGATAATATGTGCCGGCTTTAATTTGCGAGTTTGAATTAAATAATGATCATTTTTTGTTTCAATTTTTACCCCCAAATCCTCAAGACCATATCTATGCGCAGAAATAGTTCTCTGCCCCATTTTACAACCGCCAGCGTGCGGAAGTTTAAATTCACTTTCAAGATGAATCATTGGACCGATAATCATAAGCCCAGATCTAATTCTTCCTGCAGCACTTTGATCAAGTTGATTAATCTTTGTTTTCTTTGGAACGATTATCTCCAGTGTATTTTTTTCTATCCATTTTATTGAAACACCAATACTTTCCATAAGCTCAATAATTCTTTGAACTTCTTCTATACGAGGAATACCATGAAGCCTTGTCTTTCCTTTATTTAATAGCGATGCACAAATAAGGCCAAGCGCTCCGTTTTTTGAAGTGTTAGTTTTAATTGTTCCATGAAGTTTTCTGCCACCCTCTATTTCAACATCTATAGAGTCCGATATCGCAACGACCTTTCTGCCAAGCGCCTGGCTTATTCTATTCAACTCCTCTGTTGTCATGTTCTGACCGCCATTTTCAATTCTAGCAACAGCACTTTGCGAAGTCTTTAGAAGTTTTGCAAAGTCTGTTTGAGTAAGCCCCCTGTCTTCACGAAGTTTTTTAATGAAGAAACCGAGGTTTTGATTGGTTGTGGTTTTAGTGATGGTTTTTTTGTTTTTGCTCATACCTATATCATATATGATATAAGCACAGAGTTGAAGGGGCGAAATTCACAGTCACCAAAAAGACAGGCGTTTCATTAAAACACCTTACTTTACCTTATGCTTCCCCTCATCCTTCTTCCCCTTATATTTTTCCAATATTCTTTTTGATACCAAATTAAAAGACGACTCTATATCAATCCCTAATTGATTTGCGAGTCTACACAATCCAAAAAACAAATCGCCAATACCATCTTCAAAAGTGTCTTTGTTTTCTTTAATATAGACCTTCATCTCATCTGCTTTTTTGTATCGCAAGTGTTTTGACATTTCAATCAACTCCTCATGCAAATGATCAAATTTATCAATATTAGGTTCATCAGACCATTTATTATCTTTTGCAAATTTTTTTACGAATTTCTGCGCGTCCTTTAGAGTTTTAACCTTATTCATTCTGTGCGTGTGGCAGGACTCGAACCTGCGGCCTCGTCATTATCAGTGACGTGCTCTAACCAGCTGAGCTACACAC
>CAYUCM010000043.1:0-4635 GCA_964443365.1 uncultured Candidatus Saccharibacteria bacterium | reverse complement strand
ATGAAACTATCCATCGGCATCGTCGGCCTACCAAACGTAGGTAAATCAACACTTTTCAATGCGCTCACTAAAAAGAGTGTGCCCGCTGAAAATTATCCTTTCTGTACAATAGATCCATCTGTTGGGGTTGTTCCCGTTCCAGATGAACGGCTGTATAAGCTCGCAGAATTTTCTAAAACTCAAAAAACAGTACCCGCTGTTGTTGAGTTTGTTGATATTGCTGGGCTTGTTAAAGGAGCTTCTGAGGGGAACGGTCTTGGAAATCAATTCCTTTCTCATATTAGAGAAACGGATGCTATTGCGCAGGTTGTTAGAATTTTTGACGATACAAATGTGATTCACGTGGACGGTTCAATTAATCCAAAACGTGATATTGAGGTTATTAACTTAGAGCTAATTCTTGCGGATCAGCAAACTGTGACAAAGCGTCTAAGTGGAGTTGAAGCTGGTGCAAAAAGAGGTGACAAAACTGCTATTGCAGAAAAAACTATACTTCAAAAACTAGCTACGGCTCTTGAAGATGCAAAACTCGCGTCGCAAATTGAAATGACAGATGACGAGAAGGAAATCGTCAAAGGTCTTCATCTGCTTAGCATGAAACCCATAATGTATATTTTAAATAAGAAGGCGGGAGGTAAAAATTTGGACGAATCAAAAGGGGAGATGTGGAACGATCTAATGAATTTTCTAAATGAGCAGGGTGCAAAATGGACAATTGTCGATGCTGGAATCGAACATGAACTTAAAGACCTAGAGGGTGAAGATAAGGACATTTTTAGAAAAGAACTTGGAGCGCATGATGATGGTGTTGATTTGCTAATTAAAAAAGGATATGAGCTTCTCGATCTTGAAACTTATTTTACAACTGGCGTTGTGGAAACAAGAGCTTGGACAATTGCAAAGGGCTCAACCGCTCCTGTTGCTGGTATGGCAATTCATACAGATTTTAAAGATAAATTTATTAGAGCGGAAGTTATTTTTTGGAAAGATTTGATCGATGCCGGGTCATTTGCAAACGCTCGTGAGAAGGGACTAATAAGAACGGAAGGAAAGGAATATGTGGTGAAGGACGGGGATGTGCTGGAGTTTAAAGTCTAGGCTGTTGATACTTTGTTTGACGAAACATTAATAATGTGCTAAAAATAAGGTATTAACTAATTAAAAGATATGCCTACAACAACTGTGAATCTATCATTTAAACCAAAAAACGTTACAAAGAAGCTTCTTTCTGCATTAACAGACAGAGCTAAACTTGTAGTTACTAAGCGTTATGGACTAGATAAAGACAATGAAAGAATGACCCTTGAGGCCATTGGAGAGCAATATTCAATTACGCGCGAGCGTGTTCGTCAAATAGAACATGCAGCTTTGCAAAATATAAGAAAGTCATCTGCGTATAAGCAAGAGAAGGCTTCTTTTGACGAGTTGCTAAGTGTTGTTGATGAATTAGGTGGACTTCTAGCTGAAGAGGATTTGCTATCAATGTTAACTAAGGATGAGTCTTCAAGAAATCATTTGCATTTTATGCTAGTTATTGGAGATAGTTTTAAGAAAGAAAAAGAGGACGCAGAATTTAAGCACAGATGGCATATTGATACAGATCTATCTAAAAAGGTTCATGAGGCATTAAAGAAACTTTATAAAAATCTTGATGATGATTCATTGATTCCAGAATCAGAAATGATTCAAGATTTCCTACATCATCTACAAGATGTAAATCAAAAATATTTAACAGAAGAAATTGCAAAAAGATGGTTATCTGTTTCAAAGAATTTAGATAAAAATCCTTTGGGAGAATGGGGAAAGGCAGACTCTTCAAATGTTAGAACAAAGGGTATTAGAGATTACGCATTTCTTGCTATGAGAAAGCATGGCTCACCAATTCACTTTAGAGATATTGCAAAGCAAATTGAAAAACTTTTTGATAAAAAAGCTCACGTTGCAACAACACACAATGAATTGATTAAGGACAAAAGATTTGTTTTGGTTGGAAGAGGTTTGTATGCTTTGAGTGAATGGGGATATTTAAGTGGTGTTGTTAAGGATGTTATCAAGAAAGTTTTGGTAAAAAACGGCCCTCTTACAAAAGAAGAAATTATACAAAAGGTTTTGAAAGAAAGATATGTTAAAGAAAATACTATTCTTGTAAATCTACAAAACAATAAGGCATTCAAAAAAAATAAAGATGGTAGATATGAATACGCTGAGAATGAATAAATTTCAATAATCTACTCAAAAACAACTATTAACAATAATCCCCGACTAAATCAGTCGGGGTTATTGTTTAATACACCTGTTTCGTTGTACAATATAGAATATAAATAATATAAGTATGCAAACCCAATTTACTCAAGCGGTTTTTGTTCTAATCTTTTTAAAAGTAGTTCTCGCTGTAATTTTTGTAATTATAACATTAAGTCTTTTAAGAAGTTTTTTGGACTTTCTTAAAAAGAAAAGTCGTGCAGAATTTTTTGCAAAACAAAAATATATATTACTTGAGGTTATACCACCAAAGAGTATGAAAAAGACTCCAGAGGCTATGGAGTTGTTTCTGGGCGCACTTCATCAAACAGGGGGAGATGTGAGTGGTAAATTGGAAAGATACTATAAGGGGTCTGTACGTCCTTGGTTTTCTTTGGAAATTGTGTCGGTTGATGGATTCGTTAAATTCTTTATTTGGTCGAGGGCTAATTTTGTTGAAATGCTTGAAACTCAACTATACTCTCAGTATCCAGATATTGAAATAGATAATGTTACAGAATCTGATTATGCAACAAAGATAAAATGGGCGCCTGAGTCATATCAGTATTGGGGTTGTAATTTTGTAAAAACCGGACCATCTCATTTGCCAATTAAAACATATGTAGCTCATGGTTTACATGGTGGAGACGCAGAGACAAATAAAGTTGATCCAATTACACCTGTAATTGAGCTTTTGGGATCGCTTAAAAAAGATGAGCAAATTTGGATACAAATTTTAATACGTGCCCATGTTAAAGATAGAATAAAGCCAGGTACAAAAAGTGAATTAGTAGATTGGAAGCACGAGGCTGGACAAGATTTGATAAAAAGAACAAAGAGAGATTTAAAAATGGATCCAACAAAGCCTGTTAACCCAGCTCTTTTGGTATTAACAAAAGCAGAAAAAGAAGCGGTTGAGGCAATTGAAAATAGTATTTCTAAATTACCATTTGATTGTACAATCAGAGCTGTGTATCTTGCCAAGAAGGAGGCATTTAGACAATCTATGATTGCTGGAATTAATGGTTCATTTAGACAATATGGATCACCTAATTTGAATGGATTTAAAACAACTGGCGCTCCAACACCAACAAAATATAAATGGCAGGATAAAAAGGGAGAGAAGCTTCTGGCTCAGAAAAAGAAGATTGTTGGCGAATATCAACACAGAGCCGCCTTTGTGCCTGAATACATACCGTATGGGGGCAAAAACAAGCCGTTTGTGATGACCACAGAGGAAATTGCTACAATATTCCACTTCCCAGGAGAAGTCTCCAAGACGCCGACATTATCAAGAGTTCAAGCCAAGAAGGTTGAACCACCAGCAAATTTGCCAATTTAATTTTATTAGTATTAATTTAATATTGAAATAATGATGCCAGAAGAAAGTATTGAAGAAAAAAGTATTGAAGAAAAAGAGGAAATAATTATTGCCTTATCTAGATTTTCAAAATTGTCCATTTCCATTGCTGGCATTCTTTTGTTGGCGATATTGTATTTTTTTGTCATTCCACCTTTTGCGTCTTTTGATTCGCCAAAAATGATTAAAATTGATTCTGGCGATTCTTTAAAAACCATGGCAGGAGAAATCAAAAATGAAAAAATTATAAAGTCTGCAAGTTTACTCAGATTAACCATTTCTGTTTTTGGTGGACAAAATAAAATTAAGGCCGGAGTTTATAAATTTTACAGACCAACCAGCATAATAAATGCATCTTACAGACTATTACATGAAGACTATGGTTATCAGCCTGTAAAAATAACTTTTCCTGAGGGAATGAACTCAATGGATATGCTTAAAATAATTGAGAGTAAGTTTCCAAATGTAAGAGAAGAGGGTTTGGAAGCTCGTCAAAAATTTATTTCAGAAGAGGGAAAGCTGTTTCCTGATACATACTTTTTTCCACCAAACACAGATCTTGAAACCATAACAGAAAGAATGATAGAGGAATATGAAAAAAAGATGAAGAAATTTAGAGAAGATATTAAAAGCAGTGGGCGCACAGAAGTGGAGATTGTGACAATGGCTTCAATTTTAGAAGAAGAAGTTAGATCGAAGGAAGACAAAGCTAAGGTCGCTGATTTGTTGTGGAGAAGAATGGAGAAAGGCATGCTCCTTCAAGTTGATAGCACACTTGGATATATCAATGGTAAAACATCTTTTGAATTAACTCTTGGAGATTTAGCAACTAGTTCGCCATATAATACCTATAAAAACAAAGGATTGCCTCCCGCACCTATTTCAAATCCTGGATTAGGCGCTATTGAGGCGGCTATTTTCCCAATCAAAAATGATTATTTTTTCTTTTTAACGGACAGTGAAGGAAATACTCATTTTTCAAAAACATATGCTGAGCACTTGAGATTTAAGAAAATGTATATAAGATAGTGTTA
>CAYUCM010000042.1:0-4959 GCA_964443365.1 uncultured Candidatus Saccharibacteria bacterium | reverse complement strand
GGGACTCATAAGCCCAAGGTCGGAGGTTCGATCCCTCCCGCCGACACAATTTGTTGGTATCTTTGTCACTATTTTTGATATTAAAATTCTGTTTGAGTTATCGACAGTTTGTTGGTTTTCTTTACTTTTTCTTCGGTTTTTTGATATGCCTTATGTTAGGTAGAATATTGATGTGCCTATATTTAAAAACATCAACAAAGATTTTTTCAAAGTCTGGTCAAATGATATGGCCTATGTACTGGGGTTTATTTGCGCGGATGGAAATTTGATGAAAAATAAACGAGGGGCTCATTTTATCGCAATATACAGTGCAGACTTAAATTTACTAGTTGATATTAAGAACGCAATGAAATCCGAACATAAAATATCCCACAAGAAGGGTGGAAATGGAAATAATCATTGTATTCAAATTGGTAGCAAAGAAATGTTTGAAGATTTAGGTAAATTAAATATTTTTCCGAATAAAACAAAAAGACTTCAAGTTCCGCCAGTTCCTAGAGAATTTTGGTTTTCTTTTTTGCGAGGTTATTTTGATGGAGATGGTAATGTTTGGGTGGGATATGCACACAAAGAAAGAAAAAGTCCCAATCTGACAATTAGGGTTGTTTTTACATCCTGCGCCAGAGTCTTTTTAGAATCTATAAGAGTTGTTTTGAGTAATTATTTTCAAGATAATGGAGTAATCAGTCGTGGTAACGGTAATTGTTATCGTTTGACTTATGCCGTGGGTGGGGCTTTGAATTTATACAAATATATGTATAATAGTAGTTATCTATCTTTGCACCTGAAAAGAAAGAAGGAAGTATTTGAAAAATACATAAAAATAAGGCAAAAAAGATAGATATTTTGCGCTTGCGGGCGTAGCTCAGCTGGTTAGAGCGTCCGCCTGTCGATTGGCAGCTTCCAGTACGAAAGTCTGGTCGAAAATAAGGTGAATTGCTGGAAACCTTCCTCAGAAATGAAAAGGCAATCAGCATCCAAGCCGAATAAATATTTATATTAATTCGGAAGGTTCAGAGACTATCCCTTCGGGGAGTAGGATATTTAAAAATATTCGAAGCGCCTTACATCTAAGGTTAGAAATAATTATGATGATGATATAGTCCATACTGTTATGTAAATAATAGATAAATGCACGCGGAAGGTCGTGGGTTCAAGTCCCATCGCTCGCGCAAATAGATTCAACAAAAATACTCACCATTCGGTGGGTGTTTTTGTATGCGGATAAATTATGGCTCAATCTGGATAAAGGACTTGCATTTCTTAATATCGGATAGTATAATATATACAGTTATCCGATATTAGTAGATTTTTAAGATTTTAGACACAAACATCAATAAAAACATGAAAAATGAACTCATTTTGCAAAGAATTCAAGAAAAGCTAGTTTTGCTAAATAAAGCAAGACCTTTTCCTCCGTATTTAGTTAATAAGTTGAGGGAGCAGTTTTCTATTGAAATGAATTACAACTCTAATGCAATTGAAGGAAACACACTTACTTTGCGGGAGACAATGCTTGTGTTGCAACAGGGAATTACAGTAAAAGGAAAGTCGCTTGAGGATCATTTGGAGGTAAAAAATCAAGCTGAAGCTATTGGCTATCTATACGATGTGGTTGATTCTAAAAAAGATATACCAATGAGTGAGACTTTAATAAGGAACATGCATAATCTAATAGTGCAAAACATTGGTGGTATTGAAGCTGGATCGTATAGAGCTCACGATGTAAGAATCACCGGCTCAAAGCACGTTCCTCCTCCGGCTTTTGAGGTATCTCATAAAATGCATGATCTAATAACTTGGTATAAAAATAATAAAAAGAAACTAGATAATATTACTTTAGCTACAGAATTTAAGCATCGCTTGGTTCAAATTCATCCATTTAGTGATGGTAATGGTAGGGTTAGTAGACTCGTCCTAAATATTCTTTTAATGAAAGAAGGCTATCCAATAGTTGTTATACTTAAAAATGATAGAATAAAATATTACAAAGCTTTACAAAAAGCCGATAAGGGGAAGATTGAAGATTTGGTATTTTTTATTTCGCAAGCCTTAGAAAGATCCTTGGATTTATACATTAAAGCAATTAAAAGATCTACTGCAGAAAACACTCTGATGCTTTTATCAGAAATTGCTCCAAAAACAAAATATGACGCAGAGTATTTGGGATTACTTGTTCGTGATGGCAAGATTGCTGGAGTAAAGGATGGACGAAATTGGAAAACATCCCTTGATGCCATACAGAGATATGAGATGGGATTAATTAGAAAAAGTAAGAAAAAATAATATCATGAAAATGCACATAACTCTGGAATAATTTTATATCACCAGACGTTTTTAAAAATTCCAAAAACTGGGGATTCAAACTCTCTTTTAATATTAAGCGATGTTATAATTACAGTGTGAATAATCAAAATCAAAATATTAATTTAAATCAAGGTCTTGATAATTCGTCTGACCTTAAAAAAGAAAATCATGTAATGGCTGACGCTAAGAATTTTGTACACGGAACAGCTGACATGGCCGGCAGGGGAATGAAAATTGTTGAAACTGAAGCCGTCGCTGCCACCAAAAAAGTAAAAAACTTTTGGCACATGCTTGGTCCAGGATTGACCACAGGGGCTTCTGATGATGATCCATCTGGAATTGCAACGTATTCTCAAACTGGGGCGCAATATGGTTTTAAAATGACATGGTTAGCGCTTTTTACATTTCCGCTTATGGCAACAGTTCAGGAAATGTGTGCCAGAATTGGAATGGTAACAGGGCAGGGGCTTGCTGCAAACATAAGACAACATCATTCTCGTACTGCAATTTATTTTGCAACTCTACTTTTATTAATTGCAAATATTTTTAATATTGGAGCAGATTTGGGAGCGATGACGCAGGCGCTACAACTTGTTGTTCCAGGTTTAAATTTTGGAATTATTGTAATCTCCTTTGGAATTTTTGGTCTGCTTATGCAAATATTCATGAGTTACACAAGATATGCAAAATATCTAAAGTATTTAACATTTACATTATTTGCTTATGTTATCACCGCTTTTTATGTCGATATTGATTGGGGTTCATTGATGAAGAGTTTGTTTACACCAAACTTTGATTTTACAAAAGATCAATTTATTTTAGTTTGTGCAATACTTGGCACAACTATTTCTCCATATTTATTTTTCTGGCAAACTTCTCAGGAAGTAGAAATGAACGAGGCTTCCACCGGACCTGAAATCAAAAAAACAACAGCCTCCACAAAAGAGGAAATAAGTTCTATGAGAACTGATGTGTGGTTTGGTATGTTTATTTCTAACTTGGCCATGTTCTTTATTATATCCGTCGCAGGAGCAACATTGTTTCAAAACGGTATTACAAATATAAACACTGCCGCTGATGCAGCTTCAGCACTTAGGCCATTTGCTGGAGATTTTGCATATTTACTTTTTGCGATAGGGATTATTGGAGTTGGACTTTTGGCAATTCCTGTTCTTGCTGGATCTGCCGCCTATGCTGTTTCAGAAAGTTTTGGTTGGAAATTTGGTCTAAATAGAAAATTAAAAGAGGCACGTGCTTTTTACGGCGTAATATCTTTGGCGGTTATTGTTGGAATTATTTTAAATTTTGTCGGACTCGATCCAATTAAGGCCTTGATATACTCCGCGGTTCTTAATGGAATTGTTGCGCCATTTATATTATATTTTATTGTACGATTATCTTCTCGCGCCGACGTTATGGGCGAAAGAAAAAACAGGGGATTGACTAATGCGGTGGGATGGATTACGGTATGTTTAATGAGCGTCGCGGCAATTGGGGCCATTTATTCATTATTCTAATTTTATGAAGAAAACAAAAAACGTTAAAAAAACAAGTAAAACAAAGGTTAAAAAGACAAATAAAAACATAGGCAAGAAAAAAGCTGTGGTTAAGTCAAAGACCAAAGCAAACAATTCAATGACCTCTTTGGAGGTATTGTCACATTTTTCATGTGGAAGATGTTCAAAGTGGTGGTCAATTGGAGACGCTGTTCTTGAAGATAGAACAGAATGGTTTTGCCCTTGGTGTGGAATTATGAACAAATTCGATAAGTAATAATGAAAAAGAAAAACGGAACAAATAATAGTGTCGTCAAAAACTCTGCAACTTTTTGGAACAAGGAATATCAGACGGGAGAGCATTTGGCAATGTCTACGGAGCCATCGGGTGATATGATCACCTTTGTAAAATGGGTGAATAGAAATGCTGAGTGGCCACCATTTCCTAAGCATGGAATTATTGTCGATGCCGGATGTGGAAACGGTAGAAACATCGTGCCTCTTTGTGGAGAATATAATATGCGAGGAATTGGAATTGATATATCTGGAACTGCGATTGAGCATGCTAAAACTTTTGCAAAAGAAAAGGGTGTTAAACATGTGGAGTTTTTTGTTCAAGATTTGTCAGCAACAATTCCAGCAGAAGATCAAAGTGTTGACGTTGTCTTGGATATGATGACAGGACATTTTCTAAAAGAAGAAGATAGAAAAAAATACGTTGAGGAAATTGTACGAATAATAAAGCCGTACGGCTGGATGTTTTTCAAAACCTTCGTACTAGATGGAGACTCTCATGCGCAAAGATTAATTAAAGAACATCCAGCGGGAGAGGATAATTCCTATGTCCATCCAAAAATTGGTGTTTATGAGCATGTCTTTACTGATGATGAGATTATAGAATTGTTTTCTCCTTATTTCAAAATTTATAAAATGATAAAATCTTATAAGCACATCAAAGATGGAAAGGCTTATAAAAGAAGAACCATATCTGTTTATATGGAAAGAACGAGAGAGTAGAACTGGTTGCGTTTAGATAATATATTTTACGTTCGACTATTATTCGACTAAAATACGACTATTAAACTATTCTTTGAATTTTTTGTGTGATAAAATATTATCATGATTAAAAAATCCACATCTCAAATGAAACAGCAAA
>CAYUCM010000041.1:0-4960 GCA_964443365.1 uncultured Candidatus Saccharibacteria bacterium | reverse complement strand
AGAACAAACACTGAGAGTCTATTGATTTCCAACGCCCCAGGAAATTGATGCCTCTCAAAAACTACCTTGAGAATATGAAAAAAATGTTTCCGGGCTTTGCGCCCGTATGCTTACGTGACATTCGCTCCCCTGGATTACATGGAGAGGCTCCGTATCTCGGGGTGCGGGAATGCGAAGCAGTCTTGTTTCATACCGTGCCTGAAGGAGGAGGTGCTACGGGTGGGTCTCTAAAAATGGACTTTTCTCCAATCCCTGAGAATGTTCGGTTTCAGATGACGGGCCATTACAACCCAGACCACCCCACTTGTTCACTGAAGATTGCATGGACACTCGTGCCCCTCTCTGTGGAGTCTCCTCCGAAGGGGCATGAGAAGGAACATGGGCATGAGGATGTTGGGCACCCAGAATTGAGCGACCTACTCTCTGCTATCAACTTCGTCAATGCCAATGGTGAGTTTCAAGATGCAGGTCACGGCCCGTTCAATGTTCCGGATCTGGTTCAGCTGGTGTCTGTGTTTATGGGCGGACTGCTGGATTCGGATTGTGTCACTGGACCAATCATCTGCGGCTACACTTGCGGCTACACTACAACAAGAACAGTGGTGAGCGACTTGAATGCCCCATCTTCTAATGAGGTAAACAGCAATCCCGACAACGTGCATGTGGTAGTTGCGGATTGCTCTCACTGTAAGGACGGGAACGGCTCCCATTGCACCTTGAGGCTGTTTTGCTTGGACGAAATCGCATTCAAGGATATGGCGTGCAGTCTGTTGCTGGTTCGTTTGGTTGATAACAAGGCTGACAAAGCCGGTGTGATGGGCACCTGAGAAAAGGTGGCAAGGTTCTCGCGCCTTCCACCAAAAAAAGCCGAGCGTGTCGCGTTTTACGCGCCGCTCGGCTTTTTCACGTCTGTTTTTATCTTACGATCAAACTCATGCCGGTCATTGATTCTGGTGTTGCGATTTGCATTTCGTCAAAAATAGTTGGCGCAATATCTGCAAGTGTTCCGCCATTAATATTTTGTTCCACCTTATCTTCTCCTCGTAGTTTAATACTTTTATCAGTCACAATCATTGGCACATAATTTGTGGTATGTGCGGTGTGTTTGTTGCCGGTTTCTTGATCAATATTTAGTTCAGCATTTCCATGATCTGCTGTAATGAATACAATGCCGTTGTGTTCAATTGCACTATCTACAACTCTACCCAATTGTTTATCTGCTTCTTCAACGGATGTTATTATTGCAGGAACATTTGCGGTATGACCCACCATATCTGCATTTGCAAAGTTTATGAAAATAAAATCAGTTCCAGATTCTATCTGTTCAATTGCTTTATCTGCAATACCCTCTGCGCGCATTTTTGGTGCCAAATCATGTGTTGGAACATCTTTGTGGCTGTCTAGTAATATATGAGACTCTCCTGGATATGGCTTTTCTACTCCACCGTTTAAGAAGAAAGTGGCATGAGGAAATTTTTCTGTTTCTGCAATATGGGCTTGAGTAAAACCATCTTTAGAAATTTCTTTTGCGAGAGTTGTTTCAATTAGAAGTGGGGGAAAGACAACTGGATAATTAAACTCATCGCCATAAAGTGTCATGCCAGCAAATTTTAAATTCATGGAGCTGGATTTTTCTAGTATAAACCTAGTTAATTGGCGAGCTCGATCTGATCTGAAGTTAAAGAAGAACACACTATCATTTTGCTTAATGATGTGAGTAGAGTTTTTTTCTTCATCAGAGTTTTTGCAAATTATGGGTTCTAGGAGTTCGTCAATTTTATTTTCTTTATATAGCGCTTCAATATATTCAGTCGGTTCTATTTCACAAACATGACCGATTCCTTCAAACATTGCATCTGTTGCTTTTTGTAATCTATCTTTGTTATTGTCTCTATCCATTGGGAAATAGCGTCCTGAAATTGTAGCGATAGATCCAATACCAACTTCTGACAAAACATTTTCAAGCTGTGCGATATATTTTGTTGCACTTTGAGGTGGAACATCACGGCCATCTGTAAAGACGTGAACCGCAAGTTTTGTAATGTCGGCTTTTTTTGCTGCACGAATAAATGCAAATAAATGTTCCTGATGCGAGTGAATTCCCCCATCGCTCAAAAGCCCCATTGCATGAAGAGTGCTATTGTTTTCTTTTACATGATTAAACAGATTTGTGAAGGGTGGCAGAGTATCATATTCTCCAGAATCTATTGATTTTTTTATTCTAACCAAATCTGTATCCATTGCCTTACCTGCACCAATTGTTGTGTGACCAATTTCACTATTTCCCATTTGGCCTTCAGGAAGACCTACTGCAAGTCCGCTTGCATCAAGAAGTGTGTGAGGATATGTGTTCCAAAACTCTTTAAAACGAGGAGTTTCAGCGCTTGCGATTGCATTATCTTTTATGTCAGGTCTATGTCCCCAGCCGTCTAGTACGATTAATACAACGGGTTTTCTTAAGTGATGACGTTCTGCTACGGGAGTGCCATCGGTTTCTGTTGTTCCATAATCTGGATCGTTTGCAATTTTATTTGTTTGATTTAAGTCTGGTGTCATTTTATTTTACGTTAAACGCATTTTTTCCGGCGTATACAGCCTTTGATCCAAGCTCTTCTTCAATTCTTAATAATTCATTATATTTTGCAACACGATCAGTTCTGCAAAGTGATCCTGTTTTAATTTGTCCGCATCCAAGACCTACAACAAAATGAGAGATTGTAACATCCTCCGTCTCACCTGATCTATGTGATACAACTGCAGTCATCCCAGCCTTGTGCGCCATTTTAATTGCATCAATTGTTTCAGTTACAGTTCCAATTTGATTTAGTTTAATCAAAATTGAATTTCCAGCTTTCTTTTCAATTCCAGTTTTAAGACGTTCAATATTTGTGACGAAAAGATCATCGCCAACAATTTGTAATTTGTTTCCAATCTTCTTTGTAAATTTTACATAACTATCCCAATCATCTTCTGCAAAACCGTCTTCAATTGAAATGATAGGATATTTTTTAACCCATGAAGAATATAATTCAACCATTTCATCACCATTTAGTTTTTTCTTTTCACTTTCTAAATTGTAAATGCCGTCTAGGTATAATTCTGTTGCCGCACCATCAATTGCAATTTTAATATCACTTCCAGCCTTATATCCCGCACTTTTAATTGCCTCCATTATTACAGAAAGCGCGCCCTCATTATTTCCTAGAGATGGAGCGAATCCTCCTTCATCACCAACTGTTGTTCCAAGACCCTTATCGTGTAAAATCTTTTTTAATGAATGAAAAACTTCTGCGCCCATTCTTAAAGCTTCTTTCCATGATTTTGCACCAATTGGCATTATCATAAATTCTTGAAGGTCTGTAGATTTTTCTGCATGCTTTCCTCCATTTAAAATATTCATCATTGGAGTAGGGAGAGTCATAGGCTTTCCGGTCTTTGCAATTGATGCAAAATATTTATATAAAGGTTTTTTTTCTGATTTTGCCATTGCGTGTGAAAATGCCATGGAAATTCCAAGAATGGCATTTGCTCCAAGTTTTGCTTTATTATGAGTTCCATCAAGTTCAATCATCTTTCTGTCTAGTGATTCTTGTGTGAACGATTTTCCAACTAGCGCTTTTCTCAAAACTGTATTTACATTTTCAACCGCTTTTAAAACTCCTTTGCCGGCGTATCTTTTTTTATCACCATCACGGAGCTCTATTGCTTCATATGATCCTGTTGATGCTCCAGATGGAACAGCTGAACGACCAAAAGATCCGTCCTTAAGATAAATATCAACTTCAACCGTAGGATTTCCACGAGAGTCTAATATTTCTCTTCCAATAATTTTTGAAATTGCATTTGACATATAATGTATACTGAATTTATTTAAATTTATAATCGATTTGTCTAGATATTGTATCATACCTTTTAATGTAGTATGATTCTTTTGGGTGTTTTAAAGGCTTAAAACAGAGCTCTTTGAACATGTCAATCTCAAAAGGACCCGGACTTGCCGGGAAAACAACACAAGCTAGAGAAACAACAAATCAAACCTAGAAAGACACAAGTACCGTGAGCAAAGAAACTAAATACCTAGAAGTTCCGTTTAGTGTGACGGGGCTAAGTTCAGCAGTTCCTGGACTGGACATGACACCGATCAAGATTTGGAATACCAGAGGTGGTAAGCCTCAATTGTTGACCGCCATTGATTTTGACGGAACGCTATTCGACACTTTTCACAATTGGTGGAAAGCCGTTAAAAAGACGGCTCTACACTTTGGTGCATCAGCGGATTTTGTTGAACATCGAATGCTGGCGTTTTCTGCTTTTGAAACAGGCAGGACATCACTTACTTCAAATACCAAGGAATTATTTGGAATTCCAAACTCTACCCGTGATGAAGAAATGTGGAAGACTCTTCATCGGTTTGTCATGCAGGAGGAGGAAAGAAATCCATCCAAAATGTTTCCTGGTGCCATCAGGCTCCTTAATATGGCTAATCGCATTGGTGTTCAACCTGTGGTTGTAACCTCTAACATGATTCATGATGTGCCGACTATGATTGCTCGGGCGACTGGTATTCTAGATGTTGGAGTTGTGAGGGTGGCGGGGTTGGACAAGTCCAAGGCACTTAAGTTCTTGGCTGGATATCAGCACAAAATTGGCCTAAGGCACCACTTTAGGGTTCTCTCGGACCGTGGCTGCAGCGTGCTGTATTTTGGTGATTCATGCAGTGACATCTTTTCAGTCAGGGATTGTAACGCAGATAATCCAAAGACGTGTGTTCATCCAGTTTATGTTCATCGTTCTAAGTATTGGCGTCGCGGGCTACCGGGGCGATTCGATTGGGATGAACATTTGTCTATTGTGAGAGAGATTATACCCGGCAATGTTCGTGTTATTACCCATGGTGAAATGGCTGAGGAGCTTAGGGGATACCACGACAGAACCTGATCTTTCCTCGGATATTGGCGCG
>CAYUCM010000040.1:0-5296 GCA_964443365.1 uncultured Candidatus Saccharibacteria bacterium | reverse complement strand
CCTATGGAAAATATAAAAAACAACAAGATCGTAATCGGTATAGTTTTGGTGGTAATTATCATCTCTTTTACCATATTTGCATCAGCTGGTGCATTTTCAAGACAGGGTTCATATGTTGAAGTGAAGGGTTTGTCTGAAAAAATCGTTAAAACTGATACAGCAATTTGGACTCTAAGTTTTGAAATTAAGACAAATGATGTAGACAGTTTGTATTCTGATACAGAAAAAAATATCGGAATAATAAAGACTTTCTTGAAAGAGAAGGGTTTTGACGATACTGAAATCAATGTATCACCTATAAACATATATCAAGATACATACAAAGATTCTGCCTTTAGATATAATTCAAACAATCAGGTTTCTATTTACAGTAAAAAGGTGGACTTGGTCAAAGAAACATCAAATCAAACTCTCTTACTTGTTAAGAGGGGGGTTGTTCTAAATCAGAATAGTGTTTCTTTTGAATTTTCTGATTTAAATAGTATTAAGCCTGAAATGCTTTCTGAGGCTATTAAAAATGCAGAAACAACAGCTAAACAATTTGCTAAAAATGCAAATACTTCTGTTGGGAGTGTGACAAGAGGAAATCAAGGAGTTTTTGAAATAGAAAACAAGGATCCTGCTTCTCCTGAATACAAGAAAATTCGTCTTGTGTCTACTTTGAGATTCTTGCTTAAATAATTAATTGATCGATTACAAGTTAAACCACAGTGGGAGGTTAAGATAATCTCGCTGTGGTTTTTCTTTATGTTTTCTTAATATAAATTTCATATCTCTTTTGTTATAAATGGTGCATGACTAAAGAAGATATGGAAAATAATAATTTTAAAAATGCTGATTATATTGAGGCGGATATTTCTGGGGATTTTTCTCAAGAGTTTTTTTCTGTTGTGAACACGGTGGATTTTGCGGATGAGCTACTTAATATTGCAATTTTCCAGGGCGCCTCTGATATTCACATTCAACCGTTTAAAGACAGAACAGAAATTCGTTTAAGAATTAATGGTAAAATAAAGTCAAATCAACATATTACAAATGAGCAATATTTAGAGGTTGTCGGGCGTTATAAGGTTTTGTCGCAACTTCGTATTGATATTAAGGATATTCCTCAGGATGGTAGTTTTAGTCATTTAAATTACAGAGTGCGTATTTCTACAATGCCGAGCATTGATGGTGAGTGCGTTGTTCTTAGATTGTTAGACTCTCTGAGTTTGCAAATACAATATTTACCTGACACGGGCATGTCTCAATGTATATTTAAGAGATTGTTGAACACCATTAGAAGTATGCCAGGATTAATTGTTTTTTCTGGTGCAACGGGAAGTGGTAAGTCAACTAGCGCATACAGTCTTCTTGCATCTTTAATTGAAGACAATAAACAAATTTTAACAATAGAAGATCCAATAGAAAGACGTGTTGCTGGTTTAAGACAAATACAAATACGTCCAATTTCTGGTTTTACATATGCACATGCACTTAAGGCGTCCATGAGACAAGACCCAGACATTATTTATGTTGGAGAAGTTAGAGATTCTGAAACAATGAAAAGTGTTATGAGCCTGTCTTTAACTGGACATACTGTCATTACTACAATTCACGCTAGAGATGTGAGAATGGCAATTAGAAGATGCGTTTATTTAGGTGCAGATGCTTATGAATTATCAATGGTTTTAAGGGCATTTTTTAATCAAAGATTAGAAATTGTACCCAATGATTTTACATGGTCATCAAAACAAATAGCGGTATTTGAGAGTTTAATAAATGATAAAGACGGAGATGTTTATAATTGTTTTTTAAATTCTGAAAATATTAATGATATTAATTTGTCAGATTATAAAGAAAATTTTACCTATGAATCTATGTCGGAAGATTTTGAAAATAAATTTAAAAGTTAATCTATAAATATATATGTTTAATAATAAATTAAGAAAGGATGTTTTATATCATTTCAAAATGATAGGGAGATTATATAGTAAGGGAGTGCCCCTCATGGAGGCGCTATCGGTTTTTTGTATTGATAATTTAACTAGCCGTAATAGCTTTTTGAGAATTAGAAAAAAAGAAATTGGTGTTAAACCTGTATTTGGGGGAGGTACACAAGAAAGATTTGTTACTGATTGGAAAACCATATTAATAGAAAAGTTAAAATCTGGTAAAAAGTTTAGTCAATCCATAAGTGAAATGAATCTACCTATTAGAAATTATGAATTAACAATTCTTGATAAATCAGAAGATGCGGGTAAATTATCCGTTGGATTAAATAGGGTGTATGAAATGAATCAAGAAATTACCGCAGCAAAAAATAAATTATTAATGGCCCTCATCTATCCTTTTTTGATTTTAATAATTTGCTTTATTTTAATATTAGCTATATTGCTTGTGATAATACCAAAGATCAAGCCGCTTTTTTCATCGTCAAAAGTAGATATTCCTATAAATACCAAGATTTTATTTTTTGCCAGTGATCATATAGGTATTCTGCTTTTGTTTTTGTTGGCCATGGGTTTTTTGTTTGCTGTTATAATCTATCTATTTATCAAAAAGAGGGGAGTTGGTGAGTTTAATAATCTTGTATTAAATCATTTGGTTAAATTTCCCATATTGGGATCATTAATCCAGCATTATTCAGCATATATAAGTTTTAGAATCGCAAGTGAGGTTTTTTCTTCAAGTGGTCTTTTGGTCGAGTCATTAAAAGATTCAGCAACTGGATCAATTATACCAAAAGAAAAAATAAAACTATTAAATGTGGCTCGTGAGGTTGAAAATGGCGTGGCGCTTTCTAAAAGTTTAAGCAGAGTAGTTTCTGTGGAAACTCGTATTTGGATTCCGCTCGTTATTTGTGGTGAAGAGACGGGGACCATTTCTGAAACTTTTTCATCAATTTCAGAAATTCACAGAGAGTCTTTTAATGAAAAAATGGCAATAGTTAATAAAATGATTGAACCTTTATCTATGATTTTGGTTGGCGTTGGGGTTGGTTTTATCGCATTATCAATTATTACGCCAATTTATTCATTGGTATCTTATACGGGATATTAAATGGCATGTTAATTTATAAACTTAATGAATATCAATGAATGATGCTGTAATAACAATTTAACACAATGTTGATTTTTGAATTAATCTTATCGCTAATAATTTGGTCTATGACTTTTTTGCCAATTAATGAATATGTTTTTGGCGCTGATTCTGATTTGCCAATTAAGATTGCGGAGCGTGAATCTAGCCTAACAATTGATAATGTGAATAAATTGTCTGCTGAAATTGGTTTTACTCAAAATGATTTGTGCGAGGACGTGTTATTTGATAACAAATTAAACACGGAGGAGTTAAATATAAATAATCCTTTTGTAATTTTATATGATAATTTGCCGGTAAGGGCCACATCAACGGAGACCGTTGCTCTTACAACAGACGGTCAAAATCTATTTATTGCATTAAATTCTGCTTCAACCACAGACTATGATTTGATTTCTTATGATCTGAATAATTTAAATTTTATCGATTATAATGCATTTCAAAATTCAACCAGTAGTATTAATGTCCCTTTTGTCTTCCTCAATTCTGGTCCAGGATTGAACGGTCTTGTCTCTAGTGGTAAAAATATTTTTGGAATAAACTCAAGCATTAATAGTGCAATACAAAAGTTTAAATTATCCAATACGGAATCTGGGGGATTTAAGGTTTTAAATAAGGTTGGAGATTATAAACTTCCGCAATCTTCATCTATGAATCCTGTCTATGCAAGTAAAATATCTATAGCCTATCCCAATATATTATTGGGATTAAAGAAGAATTTAAGTGAGGAATTTATGGCGATTGATTTGGAAAAAATGGATAAGGATTTTTCTTTAGCGATTAATAATAAGACGGAGTTGGATAGCTCTGTAAATTTTATATTGCCATTTTTTGAAAAATATTTTCATGTCTTTGTTTCATCAGCTAAAGAACCTGAAATACAAGATTTTTGTCTTGATTGCAATGCAACAAGTGGTTTTGATATTTTTGGATCGCTTGGAAATGTGAGAAGTGTTATATATAAAAATAATTATTTATTTGTTGGTAGAAGTACTGGTAATGAAGAATTATTTAAAATTAAAAGACAGCTTGATGATTATGAAATTATCGAATCTGTTGATATTGAAGGTGGTGTTATTTCTATGATTGTTTTGGGCAATCTTTTGATTGTTGCAACAGGTGGAGATAATTCCAAAATCCAAATAAGAAAGACAGATGAAATTAATACTTTGCTTATGAATATTGAGTCTCATATTGCCATAAGGGATTTAGAATGTGTGGGTGGGGGATTATATGGGGTTGGAAATATGATAGAGAAAGCCCATGATATCGTAAAAAAAATTAGACCGATAATATTTAAAATTCAAATATGATAAATAATATGATAAGTAAGTTGCACAACAGAAGGGCTTTTACATTGATTGAAATAGTTATTTACTGTGCAATTTTTCTTACTTTTGCCGTGGCTACAATTCAAATGATGATATGGTTAAATTTTAAATTACAAACCTTAGAAAGAACTTCCTTAAAGAATAATGAAGATTTATTTTTAATTAACTTTTCAAGCGCTTATAGCAGACTTAGGTTGAAGAGCAATGTTATTGAGAGAGATTTTAAACGTTTGATTGCATCATCAAGTGTGGAAAGTGTTAATTCTTACGGTGTTAAATTAAACAAAATACAAAATATTGAAAATTGGGGTGGTAAAAATAAAATATACGAGGTATTTGATTCTATTTCCTTTTAAAAAAGTATATGAGACTGTATAATATAAGTATATGGTATTTGGATATCAACAAGGCGGAAGTTTTTCTCAACACAAGCAAGCTCTTGGCTTTGACGCAGCAACATCTGAACAGATGCGTCTTAAACATATAGCAGAACAAAGGAAAAAAGATTTACAAATGCGAGCAAGGCAGGATTTACAAAGTAGACAGGTTAGACTTAGAATCGTTAAGAGTGAAATAAGTAGAATGGAATCTGAGTCCAGAAGATTAAGTGCGAGCGAAAGTAAAATTAATGGCTCTCATGGGCATGTTGAAAACTTCGATCAAAAATTAAAAGAGTTGAAATCTAAACTTAGAGAAATTGAAAATGAAATTCAGAAAATAAGTTCTGAAAAACAATATGCAGAAAAAGTGGCAGGTAATAATGCAAAAGAGCTTTTGATTATAAAAGAAAGAAAGAAACATGAGGATGCTGAAATTGTTAAATTTAAAGATGAAGAAAAAAAGCTTGAATCTGAAATTAGAGAGCTGGAAAGAATTAGTAGGGG
>CAYUCM010000039.1:0-5562 GCA_964443365.1 uncultured Candidatus Saccharibacteria bacterium | reverse complement strand
TATTCTTAATAATAACACAACCTCGAGCAACACAAAAATCTTAAATTTCAAGGTGAAATTTGGTTTGGGTGGTGGTATAATGGGTTATAATTTATGGGCACACAACGTTTTCCCCTCTTTATTAAAGAAAGATGAAAAAAATATTAATCATAAACACAATCCTAGATAAGGGTGGCGCCGCCAGAGTCGCTTATGACCTATTCAAAAGCGTGAGTTCAGACATGGATATTTTTTACGCATACGGTAGAAATTTCAAAAGATCAAGTGGTAAAACTTTTTATTTTGGAAACAGGATTGAGGTTCTAATCCATCTATTTTTAGTACGCTTTCTAGGACTTGAAGGATTTGGAAGTTATTTTGCTACAAAAAAATTAATCAGGTTTATTCGTAAAGAAAAATTTGATTTGATTAATTTACATAATTTACATGGATACTATGTAAATTTCTTTAAATTATTAGATTTTATAAAGACAAGTAATATACCCATTATATACTCTCTTCATGACGAATGGCCAATAACTTGGATGCCGGCCCACAGTCTTGGATGTAATCATTGCAAAACCGGATTGGGAGTGTGCACTAATACTTATTCATATCCAAAAAACTATTTTCCGATCTTTCAGAAATACATGCTTAAACAAAAAAGATGCACATTATCTTCTGTTGATAACATGACTATAGTTTGCCCCTCTCTGTGGTTAAAAGAAAGTATTGAAAAATCATTCTTGGGTAAATTCAAAATAGAAACAATTCATAACGGCATAGACACCAATATTTTTAAACCGACAGACAATAAAAATAGATTTAGAATAAAATACAACCTGCCTGAAAATAAAAATTTGATATTATTTATGGCGTCAAATTTAAATGATAAAAGTAAGGGTATTCATTTTATATTAGAAGCAGCAAAAAAGATGGAAGATCAAGACTGTCTCTTTATGGGACTTGGGAATGGACATTTGAACGAAACCTCTAATGTAAAATCTTTGGGCTATATTTATAACAAAAGAGATTTAGCAGAAATATATGCCTTAAGTGATTTATTTTGTTTTGCATCCTCTGCTGAAACCTTCTTATTGTCTGCAGCAGAATCAATGTCTTGCGGCACGCCGGTTGTTGGATTTGATATACCTGTAGTTAGAGAACTGGTTAATAACCGTGTTGGAATTCTTACAAAAAAAACTCCTGAATCTTTATGTATGGGAATTAAATCGTTATTAGAAAATAGAGAGATCAAAGAAGAGATGGGGACAAGCGGAAGATTGCTAATAGAATTGCAATATTCAATGAATAAATTTTATTCAGATTATTCATCTCTTTATAATAAACTTAGTTAAAAAATGATTAATACTAGCGCACAAAATGCATTAAAGAACTCAGCATACAATTTCATTAGTTTTGTATTACCTATAATCGTGATAATTTTTATTACTCCAATTGTAATTTCAAAATGGGGACCAAAAGAATATGGAGTTTATATTTTTCTTAACACGGTGACAGTTTTTCTTGGGTTGTTGGATTTGGGAGTTAGTACAGCTAATAGTAAACATATTATTGAATATAAGACAAAAGAACAAGATGATAAACTCAAAAAGTTGATTTACTCTATGAATTCAGTATATGCAATCATGTCGATAATATATTTTATAATATGTTTTGGAATTGGAATAATAATTCAAACTTTTTTTATAGAAAGGGTTGGGGTTGGCAATAATTATTTGTTAATTTTTTTCATATTAGGAGTTACAACAGCAATATCAGCTCTTTTTAATAACTTTAATAACATTCTAATAACTATACAAAGATATGATTTACAAGTAAAAATTTATGTATTCTTTACACTCTTATCTAGTGGACTGATGTTGGGATTGGTACTACTTGGATATGGAATAATTACTGTACTTATGATGCAACTAGCTATAGCAATACTAACCTGCGTAACTCAAATTGTAATAGTAAAAAAAGTCTTTCCAATTATAAAAATGAAATTTGCTTGGGATAAGACCGAGATATTTAGAAATTATAAATTCGGTTTTTTGGTTGCATTTAACAACGTGGCCAACTCGTCCCTTGTTCACTTTGATAAATTATTAATCCCTGTTTTTCTTGGAAACGCTCAATTGACTTATTATAGTGTACCTGGAAGTATTGCGACAAAAATCTCTAGTGTTTCCACAACCCTATCAACTGTTTTATTCCCTATCACTGTTAATTTACATTCATTAAATAATATAGAAAAAATAAAAAAACTATATATCAGATCGATGAGATTAATCTTAATTTTATCATCTGCAATATCTCTTTCCATAATATTTAATGCTGAAAAAATACTTCTTTATTGGCTAGATAAAAGTTTTGTAAGTCAATCATTAACCGTATTGATATTATTAGTGCTGACAAATTTTATATTGGCGTTATTCAATCCTCTATCAAATTTATTGATTGCAATGGGTAAGATGAAATTTTTAACTATAGGTTCATTTACGATGGCTATAATTAATTTAATATCCTTATTAATACTACTTCCAAGATATGGTATAAATGGAGCCGCCTTCTCTTATTTAATTTCTGTTTTAATGATATTTGCAATGTTCAGTTATGCTGAAAAGAAATATTTTAATATTCAAAAAAATGCAAACAAAAAAACTGCTTTTAGGCTACTACTAACCACTGTACCTTTTTTCATAATTATTAAATTAGCCATCAGTCCGTTAATAACAAGTTTATTATCATTGATTATTCTTGGCCCATCCTCTGTCATAATTTTTATGTTACTATATAAAATACTTGGTTTTGTAGAAAAAGAAGACCAGCAGGTTTTAAACGTATTTATATTAAAAATTTTAAAAAAACATCATGATAACAAAGAATAAAAAAATAAGACGCCTTGCTTTCAAACTTAAAAGAACATTGTTTACACCAATTTCCACCATGAAGGTTTTGTGTGATTTTTATAAATTCAAAAAAAGACACTCGAGTAGATTTAAGACATCAATATTAGATCTTTATCCGATAGCAAATGAAAAAACCGCTGAAACGTCTTTTGATCGTCATTACATCTATCATACAGCTTGGGCAGCTAGAGTGGTAAAAGAAATTCAACCAACATTTCATACAGACATATCTTCAATGTTGTATTTTTCAACAATGTTGTCAGCCTTTATTCCAGTTGAATTTTATGATTACAGACCTGCAGATATAAAGTTGGATGGATTAGAAGCCAAAAAGGGAGACCTAAATAGTCTACCATTCGCAGATAATAGCCTAGAGTCTATTTCTTGCATGCACACAATAGAACACATAGGCTTAGGTCGCTATGGTGATCCAATTGATCCAGATGGTGATCTGAATGCAATAAAGGAACTTAAAAGAGTGGTCAAACCCGGGGGTTCGCTTCTTATAGTAACCCCTATAGGAATCCCGAGAATTGAATACAATGCACATAGAATTTATTCACCTTATCAAATAAGGGATATGGTCATAGACCCTGCAAATGATTTCATTTTAAAAGAATTCGCCTTTATCCCCCAAAGAAAAGAGGAAGGTGGAATAATTAGAAACGCTCCAATGAACTCAGCGGATAACTCAATTTATGCTTGTGGGTGTTTTTGGTTTATTAAGAAATAATCATACTAATTAATTAATAATGATTACAATTAAACTAATTGGAGGACAGGGTAATCAAATGTTTCAGTATGCTTATGGAAGACGAATTTCCCTAATTAAGGGTGAAAAACTTAAATTAGATACATCCCTATTACTATGTCGCATACCCAGGAAAAATTTTACCTTCC
Organism: uncultured Candidatus Saccharibacteria bacterium; assembly: GCA_964443365.1. Classification (GTDB taxonomy): domain Bacteria; phylum Patescibacteriota; class Minisyncoccia; order Phycocordibacterales; family CAIZLB01; genus CAIJKW01. Next base: position 1,768 of record CAYUCM010000039.1, on the reverse strand, counting down.
GTGATTACGAGTTGGGCGTCTTTAATATAAAAGCTGAACTGACAACGCTTTCAAAATTAGCTTTCTATTTTAATAACTCTATATTTATACTTCAAATTCTTAAAAATAGGTTACTTAAACTTTTTTTTGACGACATTATCTTTAATGAGATTCAAGACAATGATAATTTAGATAAAAAAATTATAAAATCAAAGAGAAACATTTACATATCCGGCTTATTTAATAAGGAACAATATTTATCTGAAATAGAAGATGCCCTAAGACAGGACTTTACGTTCAAGGATAAATTAACTGGATTCAACGCTGAAATGGCGGAAAAAATACAAAACACAAACTCTGTATCTCTACATATTCGAAGGGGTGATTTGATAAAATTAGGATATGCAATAGACAAAACAGACTACTACAAAAAAGCTGTGGACTATATAAATAGAAAAGTAGGTAATCCAACTTTTTTTATTTTTTCCGATGATATAGAATGGGTTAAGACAAATTTGAAAATAATAGATAATTATTTTTTAATAGATAAAAATAAAGGGAAAAACTCCTACATTGACATGCATTTAATGAGCCTATGTAAACACAACATAATTGCGAACAGCACCTTCAGTTGGTGGGGTGCGTGGTTAAACAAAAACAAGGACAAGATAGTCACTACCCCAAAAGAATATAGTGACACCCAAGATTATATGATGTCCAAGGCATGGATAAGATTCTAAATATCACCTTAAAAAGGAGGCATTTGATATACCTTATAAAAACATGTATTATAATATTCAATCAAAAAAATATGAATAAGAAAAAAAACATTTTCACTAAAATAAAATCTGTTCACAAAAATGAAGGTTTTAAAGGCATAAACAAAAGATTAAAAATGAAAGCCCAAACAATAAAACAATTAGGGCTCTCTGGAATAACTGACAGAATCAAAGGTAAAATCATAGAACTAAAAGAAGGAAAATATTCATTAAAATATGCGTATCCTAAAAGATTTTTTGTTGATAACCTAAACGATAGTAGACCAATGGCTGAATATTTGGCACCCAAGATAACCAAAGCACTAAACATAAAATCTGTAATAGACTTGGGATGTGCAACGGGGCACTGGGTAAACGTTTTTGAAAGGCAAGGTGTTGATATTGTTGGTGTTGAAGGAGGAGAAAACGCCAAATCAATGTTAGTATGCTCTCCAGAAAAGGTCATCTTTGCGGATCTTAGAGAGCCTTTAAAATTAAAACGTGAATTTGATATGGCAATGTCTATTGAGGTTGCAGAGCATATAGAACATAAATTTGTACATGAATATATTAAGAACATGACAAAATTCAGTCCAAAGTTAATAATGATGACAGCAGCTGTCCCAGGGCAAGGAGGCGAATTTCATGTAAATGAACAAAATGCAGACTATTGGAACGACATACTGGGAAAGTATGAATACAAAAGGGTTGATAGCGTAGAAAGATTGATTGCAAAATTTGTACAAGAGGCAAAAGATGAAAAAAATCCCCCAGAGATCATGAAAAATCATATTTATAAACATGAAGGTGTTTACATCCCCTACTGGATGCCTAAAAACCTACTCGTTTATTCAAAATCACCAGAACAATTTGATTATCTAAAGAATAATTGATTCTATGAACAATATCGACCATCTAGGTCTAAATTCTGAGAACAGCGTTCGAGTTAAGTTAAGTCATTTCTTGCAAGACAAGAAGATGGGTGGTTTTTTACTAATACCAAGAAAAATTTTTAGAGCTTACAAAAAAGC
>CAYUCM010000038.1:0-6163 GCA_964443365.1 uncultured Candidatus Saccharibacteria bacterium | reverse complement strand
GGTTTAAGTGTAAACATTTGTATTATTATAGCATAAAAAACGAAAATCCGGTGGGCCACACGAGGTGGCCCACCGGATTCAACTGAGTATGCTCCAGGAGGCATCAGCTCGCACCCATGAGACGGGCAGCGCGCTTCCAGCCATTCCTCCTGATTGAGGAGACCACGGGCTTACTCGCAGCCGCCTGTGTGACCGCCATCGATCCAGACCTGAGGTTGGGATTGACGGGGATATGCCCGACTATTCCAGGTTCGTCATTCCAACAACCAAGGCTCGTCTGTTGTGAGCCTGGGGCGTCCCGATCTTCAGCCTGTGTAGGTGCGGTGGATTTTTGGGCAGCGACAGATGCGCAGCACCCACTGAGGATTTCCAATTTGGACATGTCCAGACCAAGGGCCTCAACGTCCGCGAGAAAATCTTTTTCCACCTTTTTCCACTGGTGATTAGAAGCGCAACCGGCAGCCCGACTGACCTTGTCAACCAACGCCCGCAACATGTCCCTGTTGCAGATATCGGCCAACAGATCAAAGACGCGCCGTTGCATTTCATCAGAGTTGATAACGCACGCAAGGCCTTCTTCGTATGTCAAATTAGGGTTTCCAACCAAGCACTGAAAGAGGCGCAAGTCCTCTTCCTTTTCCTTCTTTGCAAGCACTGGAAAACCCGCCGCAACGGATACGACAGCCTCGGGAGTAAACCCCGCTGCCGACGACTTATTTAGTTGTCTTTTCATTAGCGATAAAAATGTGCTGTATATGAGGGAACCGCCCCTCAAAAGAAGGGCCCGCACGAGACACAATCCGCATAATATACTAAAACAAATTAGAAAAAAGTCAACACTTATACGCAACTTATACGCAAACCAAACAATTGGCTTACTTAGCGTCCCAACTTCACTTCATTCACTTGTGCCACCAGCAGGAATCGAACCCACATCAATCCCTTAGGACGGGACTGTTCTATCCATTGAACTATGGCGGCATTCGTAATGATTATTGAAGAGTAATCTAAACTGATTTATCTTACAACAATAATCTAATACGAAATTTAAACTTAAATCTTAATCAAAAAACTACTTAGTCTCAATTCCCAAAAGCTCAACATCAAAAATCAATGTTGTATTTGGAGGAATAATATATCCACCATTTCCATCAGGAATTCCGCTTGCTCCATATGCTTTTTCACCAGGAATTACCAGCTTTTTCTTTTCTCCTATTTTCATTCCAACCATTCCCTCATCCCAACCTCTAATAACCTGACCAATTCCTACAATGAATTTAAAGGGTGCCCCTCTATCTACTGAACTATCAAATTTTGTACCATTTTCTAATGTTCCTGTGTAATGCACAGTAAGAGTATCTCCAGCTTTTGAAATTTGTTCCATTTTATTTGTTGAATTATTTTTTTTAATACTTGACGAAACCGAAGCGCTAGCACTATCAGTTTTCATATCTGTTGATGTTGAAACAATCACAGATGCATCTGTTAATGTATTAGATTGCTCTCCCGGACCAACCTCAGACTTGTTTGCTCCATAAATCACAATCGCAATTATGATTAATATCGCAATTCCAACTATATAAATCCATTTCTTCATAATTTTTAAATTAAATTGTTAATCCGATTTTTCTTGCCAAAACATGTTTGTCAAAACCAACGATAACAGAACCATCTATGTCAATTACAGGAACGCTCATTTGACCCGTCTTCTGCAACATCTCCTTTCTCTTTTCTGCACTTGAGGCCACATCATATTCCTCAAATGGGAGATTTTGTTCTTTTAAAAATTCTTTTGCCATACCACATGCGTGACACGATGGCGTGCTGTAAATCATTATTTTCATAGGTACCTATTATATACTATTCTGTTTTTTTCTTAAAGACGCCAGTAACACCATTCCATATTTTTTTAATTATGCTAGTGTCTTTTTCATTTGGCATTGGTATTTCTTTGTCTACGACAACTATCACACTCTCTCCAGGCTTAACAACATCAAATTTTGAACGAATTTCTTTCTCTACACCCTGAGGGGTTTTCAAATCTTCAACCTTATTTGACAGATCATCATACCTATTTTGCAAGCTTTGTTTTTTAAGCTCAACCAAATTCACCTCCTCTCTGCTAGAAATGTTTTTTTGATAGATATTTATAAGCCCCTTTCCCACAAGTATAATCATCACGAACAAGAATAGTAATGTATACCTAGAATACAATTTACTTTTCCTCTCTTCTTTTTGTTGAAATTCTTTCATTTATTAGTTATATTATAAACCATATGTTTCTTAATCCAAAACACCAAAAGAAGGTAAGATTTGTATGGGGTATAATTTGTGTCCTTATTATCATATCAATGATATTGCTTTATATACCTGTATTATCAAGGGGGCTTTAATATAGAAGGCAAGAAAACCTTTCTACACGCCTTAATATAAGCATTAGAGCATTAGTAATCTAATGCAAAACTTTATATTTTCTTTATCAAAACTTCATATTGATTAATGTAAAATATTTTTTGGAATATTGTCGATATTCCCAATGTCTAACATTGTTGTTCTTTTATTCAAGGAGAAGTCCAGTCTATCTGGGCTTTTCTTTGTGAATATATTTTATTATTTAATGAAATCGGACTTTCTTCTCTTTTTGTGAAAAGCTATTGTGTATCTGTGTGTCTCTTCGTTAATTTTAATTATCTGTTTAATTAAATCGCTCTGATTAATATTATTCTTTTTAATAAAAATGGACCATGAATTTTTATTTGCAAAAATTACATTCTTAGCTTTGTGACTTTGATCTTTAACCACGCCACAAAATATAGTGTTAGAATTATTTACCCAAGACTCCATCACTGCTTTAATTTGAACATTATTTCCATCAACGATTACAACATCAGGAAAAATCCATTCTGAATGTTTTATTCTTCTTTCTATCATTTCTTTTAGGGCACCCACATCATTTGCTGTATCAAAATTATTGATTATGAATTTTCTATAAAGTTTTTTATTAAATTCTCCCCCATCCATGACAATCATTCCTCCAACCATATTTTTTCCAGACATGTGCGCAATATCATAAGACTCAAATTTAATATTTATTAAACTATTTGATATGGAATTCTTTATTAGAGAGACATCTTGTATGTGATTAATAGCAAAAAGAGTCTTTTTAATATCATTTGCTCGTTCAAATTCTTGCAATTTGGCCAAATGATTCATGTCCTTTTCAAGCGATTTTATTAAATCATTTTTCTTACCCTCAAAAAACATCTTTATATTCTTTATTTGCTTAGCATAATCCGCCTTAGAAATTTCACCCGTACAAACACCAGGACATAGTCCTATTGAACGATTAAAGCAGGCACGCTTTTGTCCAACCTCGCATTTATCCCTAAAGGGAAATATTTTTCTAACGAGATTTAATGCCTCTTTTAATTCTCCACCGTGTGGATATGGACCAAAAATGTATTTGTATTTTGTCGAACCATCTCCCGCGCCCATCTCCAAATTTCTTCCGCGCATAACCAAAACTCTAGGAAAATCTTCATCAGTTATTACAACATAATTATAACTTTTATTATCTTTATCTTTTGTATTATATTTTGGCTGATTCTTTTTAATTAATTCTGCTTCCAAAATTAAAGCTTCCAACACAGAGTCCACTTGCTTAAATTCAATATTGTTGGCGATTGTAACCATGTCCACCAATAATCTTCCGCGTGTTTTGATTAAGTCATTAGAAAAATAACTTGAAACTCTTTGGCGCAAGCTTGTAGCTTTTCCAATATAAAGAACCTCCTTGCCTTTTTTAAAAATATAGACACCAGGAGCATCTGGGAGATTAAATTTTGATAAATCTTGTTTGTTCATTGTTTATAATATTAAGCCATATTTAAGTAAAATATGCAAATTAATTGCCTAAGACTTTTTTGACAAAGTCAATGTGGCGTAGTACTCTTTTATCAGAAATTAGGCATGAAACCCTAAGTAAAGATCCCCAAACACCAACCCTTGACCCAGAAAAAAAATATATGAAAAAACTAATCGGAAGAAGAGATACTCCACTAACAGAAGATGAGAGGACGGCCTTAATGCTTGTGGAGGCTGTGTGTTTACCGCCTCAAGCACGGACGGCACCGATAAGGTTCCTAGACCTCTATTGTAATGAGTGCCGACACCCCATAAGAATCACGATGGCTGAAGAAGTGTCAACAGGAGAAATTTGGGCAGAAGGAACAGACAACTGCCCTAATTGCAACGCAAGAATTTCATCTGACAACACCAACACTCCAATGTTGTCACAACAACAAATAGGCCAATTGTTTGGTGGCGGAAGAAAAATCAAAGACTGACCGCCCAAATCACCCCGCGAGAACGACTCCACAAGTCTCTCTTGCGGGGTTCGTTCTTTAAAATTCTACCCCTTATGCCACTTCCTAAACACCTTATCTAAATACACACCAGTGTAACTATTTTTATTTTTTGCAACTTCTTCTGGTGTTCCAACTGCAATAATTTTTCCACCCCTGTCGCCTCCTTCTGGTCCAATATCGATAATATAATCTGAACACTTAATTACATCCATATTGTGTTCAATAATCACAACTGTATTTCCCCTTCTCACCAATCTCTGCAAAATTTCTATTAGTTTTTTAACATCTTCATAGTGAAGACCGATTGTTGGCTCGTCCAAAAGATAAATAGTTTTTTGAATATGTTCTCTGTAAAGCTCAGAAGAAACTTTTACACGCTGAGCCTCTCCACCAGAAAGAGTTGTGGCAGATTGACCAAGCTCTAAATATCCAAGACCCACCTCTTCAAGCGTCTTTAATCTATCGTGAATTGAAGGAATATCTTCAAAGAAAATAATTGCCTCTTCAACTGTCATGCGTAAAATATCGTAAATATTTTTATTCTTATATTTAACTTCCAAAGTTTCTTTCATAAATCTTTTTCCATTACATATATCACAAGTTACATACACAGTTGGCAAGAAATGCATTTCAACCTCTATCATTCCATTTCCTTGGCAATTTTCACATCTTCCGCCCTTCACGTTGAAACTAAATCTACTTGATTTCCAACCCCTAGCCTTTGATTCAATCGTTTCAGCGAACAAATCTCTTATATGCGTAAAGGCACCCGTATAAGTTGCGGGGTTTGATCTTGGAGTTCTTCCAATTGGCGATTGATCAATCAAAACAGTTCTTCCCAAATATTCTGTTCCAGAAAAGCTTGAACAATTGTAAATGTTTGCACTTCTATGATCACGGTCTAGGCGGGCAAGCAAGTTCTTATGCAAAACTTCATATACGAATGTTGATTTACCAGACCCAGAAACTCCAGTGACCGTTGTCATTCTACCAAGCGGAACATCAACATTTACATTTTTTAAATTATTTACACTTGCCCCAACAATCTTAAGCCAACCATTATTTTCATCTCTTCGTCTTTCTGGTAGTTCTATCATTTTCTCTCCTCTTAAATATTCAAGGGTTATAGATTTTGACGAATTTGTTTTTGCCGTAAGCAGCTTGTCCAAATATCCAGCAACAACAACATGCCCACCGTGAACACCTGCGCCAGGACCAATATCGATAATATAATCTGCAGAAAAAATTGTATCTTCATCATGTTCAACAACAATTACAGAGTTACCGAGATCTCTAAGTTGAAGTAGTGTTTGAATTAATTTATCATTATCTCTCTGATGAAGTCCAATTGTTGGTTCATCCAGTACATACATAGCTCCAACAAGACCAGAGCCTAATTGTGAAGCAAGCCTAATACGTTGTGCCTCTCCACCAGAAAGAGTATTTGCACGTCTATCTAATGACAAATAATCAATTCCAACATTTTCCATGAATTTTAATCTTGAAACAATTTCTTTTATAACAACTCTAGAAATTTCTTCTTCAGTTGGCGTAAGTGGAATTGTTTGGAAAAAATGCAAAGATTCTTTAATTGTCATCTTTGTTAAATCGACAATATTTCTTTTTACATGAACAGAAGTGTCCCCACCGGAAACAGCTGTTTTATAATCATGAGATTTAAGAAATACGTGCAAAGCTTCTGGTCTTAGACGTGCGCCCAAACAAACTGGACATGGATCTTTTATAAAAAACTCTCTTGTGCCCAATCCATTACATTCAGGACATGCTCCATAAGG
>CAYUCM010000037.1:4501-6202 GCA_964443365.1 uncultured Candidatus Saccharibacteria bacterium | reverse complement strand
TACAATCCTTCTTAAACATGTCTGCAATGCTTGCAATAACCCCACTTTCTGGAACGCCACTTATTTTCATTTCACATGGAGGAACGGCGCTATTCTTTACGTTAGCATCAGTGGGAATAATTTTGAATATTTCTAAGTATCAGAAGAGATAAGCAAACGCACCATTTTCCATAATCCCATTTCATGCTAATATCTAATCATGACATCAATTGAAGAAATACGAGAACAACGCATAGAAAAAGTCAAATTATTAAAAACTAAGGGATTAGAGGCTTTTCCAGTTGTTTCAAATATTGATTACACTAACAAACAATTCACTGAAGAATTTAAGCAATTGCTTGATTCTCAAAAAGAAGTAACAATAGGCGGAAGAATAATGTCCGTGAGAGGGCAGGGTAAGGTTGGTTTTGTCGATGTAATGGATGGAACTATAAGTACACCAAAAAACGAGTCTGAAACTGGAACTGAGAAAGTTCAATGTTTTCTATCTATAGATAATTTAGGAGAAGAAAATATTAACGATTTTTTCACATTAATAGATTCAAGTGACTTTATAGAATTTACGGGTGTTGCTTATATAACAAAAAGGGGGACAAACGCCTTACTCGTTAAAACTTGGAGACTTCTGTCAAAAAGTCTTCGTCCAATTCCTGATTCTTGGTTTGGAATAGCTGATGAGGATGAAAGATATAGAAAGCGTTATGTCGATATGGTTTTAAATACAGAGCTTAGAGACATGATGAAAAGAAGAAGTATTTTTTGGAACACCATGAGATCATTCCTTCTTGATAGAGATTTTATAGAAGTTGAAACTCCTACTCTTGAAAACACAACAGGTGGCGCTGATGCTCGTCCTTTTGTCACACATCATAATGCATTAGACATGGATGTTTATTTAAGAATTTCAGCAGGAGAATTGTGGCAAAAAAGACTTCTTGTTGCTGGGCTTCCAAAGACTTTTGAAATCGGACGTATTTTTAGAAATGAAGGAATTTCTCCAGAGCATGCTCAGGATTATACTCAAATGGAATTTTACGAGGCATACAGTGACTTTGACAAAGGTATGCAAATGGTCAAAGAAATGTATATTCAAATTGCAGAAAAAGTTTATGGAAAAACTGTTTTTGAAAATAAGGGCCACACATTTGATTTAGCTTCAGATTGGCAAATTTATGATTATTCAAAAATAATGAAAGAGAAGTTTGATATTGATGTTCATAATACAAATACAGATGAAGTAGAGAAGGTTCTAAAAAAGGAAGGTGTGGAATTTGATAAAAAGACTCTAAGTGTTGAAAGAGGAACTGACTTGCTGTGGAAAACTGTCAGAAAAACTCTGTCTGGTCCAGGATTTTTAATTGGTATTCCTGTGTATCTTGAGACGCTTGCCAAAAAATCAAGAGAAGACGAAAGGGTAGTGGAGAGATTTCAAATTATTCTTGCAGGAAGTGAAGTTGGTAAAGGTTTTAGCGAATTAAACGACCCAATAGATCAAGAAGAAAGATTTAAAGCTCAGCAAGCATTACGTGACGCTGGAGATGAAGAAGCCCAAATGGCAGATGAAGAATATGTTGAGGCGCTAGAATATGGTATGCCCCCAGCCTTTGGTTTTGGTATTTCAGAAAGATTATTTAGTTTCCTAGAAGGCAAATCTCTAAGAGAATGTCAGGCCTTTCCGTTAATGAAAAAGAAGGTGGAATA
>CAYUCM010000037.1:0-4401 GCA_964443365.1 uncultured Candidatus Saccharibacteria bacterium | reverse complement strand
ACCTGTTTTAACATTTGTGTGAAGCCCTTAAAATGCTATAATCTATATATATGAAGATTTTGCTTACAGGAGGTGGCACAGGAGGCCATTTTTACCCGCTAATAGCGGTTGCAGAAAGTATAAGAGAGATTGCTCGTAAGGAAAAAATCCTTGCGCCAAAAATCTATTACATGGCAAATCAACGCTATAATGCCAAAGTTCTATTTGATCAAGAGATTGAATATATACACGTTGCAGCCGGCAAAAAAAGAATAAACCCTAGGGGTATTTCTAAGCTCCTAAATTTTATTGATATTTTTAAGATGGGATTTGGCGTTGCAGAAGCTTTGGTCAAGATGTTTTTCTTAATGCCGGATGTGATATTTGCAAAGGGCGGATATGTAAGTTATCCAGCTCTATTCGCTGGTCGTTTTTTCAAAATTCCAATAATAATTCACGAGTCAGACAGTGTACCAGGTAGAGTTTCAAAATGGGCTGGAAAATTTGCAACAAAAATTGCCGTGTCTTATAAAGAAGCTTCAGAATTTTTTGACGAAGATAAAGTGGCCTACACTGGAAATCCTGTAAGACAGGAAATTAACCAAATACTTTCTAACGGCGCAGCAGAATATCTTGGGCTAGAAGCGGACGTTCCTGTAATTTTTGTAATGGGTGGATCTATTGGCGCAAAGATTATAAACGATACGATATTAGAGTCACTACCAAGACTCGTTGAAAAATATCAAGTTATTCATCAAACGGGAAAGGCGAATATAGAAGAAGTTAGAAGAACAGCAAATGTCATTCTTGAGAATAATGCACATAAAACAAGATATAGACCTTTTGATTATTTAAACTCTCTTTCAATGAGAATGTGTGCGGGAGCAGCAAGTGTAATTATTTCACGTGGTGGTTCAACCGTTTTTGAAATCGCCCTATGGGGAGTTCCAAGTATTATTATTCCCATTACCGACTCACATGGAGATCATCAACGCAAGAATTCTTATAATTTTGCAAGAAGCGGCGGTTGTGTAGTTATAGAAGAATCAAATCTAAGTACAGATATTATTTTAAACGAAGTAGACAGAATTGTGAACAATGAAAATGTCAGACAAAGAATGATAGAGGGAGCAAAAACTTTTGCAAGACCAGACGCCGGAGAAGTGATTGCTAAAGAGATACTTAAAATAGCACTCAAACATGAGATTGAATAAAACAACACAAAAATTAAAATTCTAATTAAGTATAAAAAATGAATGATATAAATAAAAAAGTAATAACGAGATTTGCCCCATCACCAACAGGTTTTATGCATGTTGGTGGTGTTAGAACTGCACTTTATGCGTGGCTGTTTGCTCGTAAAAATAATGGGACAATGATTCTTAGAATTGAAGATACAGACAAAGAAAGAGAAGTTCCAGGATCAATTGCTCATATAATAGAATCATTACGATGGGTAGGTATAGATTGGGATGAGGGCCCAGATGTTGGTGGTCCAAATGCGCCATACTTACAGTCTGAGAGATTGGATTCGTACAAAAAATATGCACAAATATTAATAGATAAAGGGCTGGCGTATGCAGATCCATATTCTGAAGAAGAACTAGAAGGTTTTAGAAAGCAAGCCGAGGATGACAAAAAACCTTTTCTATACAGAAATCACAGACCAGAAAATCCACCTGCTTGGGATGGAACAAGAGCTCTTAGATTAAAAATAACAAATCCACAAAAAACAAAATGGCATGATTTAGCTAGAGGAGATTTGGAAGCTGGCCCAGAAGCACTGGATGATTTTATTTTGATTAAAAGTGACGGTTATCCAACATATAATTTTGCTCATATTATTGACGATTTAGAAATGGGCGTTACTCACATTTTTAGAGCAGATGAATTTATTTCATCAACTCCAAAATTTCTTGCTCTATATGAAGCACTTGAAATACAAAGACCGGCTTTTGTAACACTTCCTCCAATCATGGGTCCAGATGGAAAAAAGAAATTGGGAAAAAGAGATGGTGCAAAGGATTTATTGGATTATAGAAGTGATGGTTATTTACCTGAAGCTATCGCTAATTTTCTTGCATTAATTGGATGGCATCCAGGTGGCAACAATGAACTGTTCTCAATACCAGAACTAAAAGATTTGTTCACCATAGAAAAAATTCACAAGAGTGGAGGAAATTTTAACGATGTCAAACTCAAATGGGTAAACAAAGAGCACATGCTCAAAATTTCTCACGATGAATACAAAAAAAATATAGAAATGTTTATTCCGGAACATATTTCTACACTAGATACTTATAAGCCAAGAATAGACAAGGTCATTGAAGTTGTAAGAGATAGATTAGAATATTTTAAGCAAGTTCAAGAAATGTATGACGCTGGAGATTTTGAATATTTCTTCATCGCTCCGCTTTATAATCCAGAACTTTTAATTTGTTCAGAAAAGATGAGAAAGGGAATAGATGTAACACCAGAATCTCTTTCTAAAATACTTTCCGTTTGTAAAAAAGAATTGGAAAATATTGAAAAAGAAAATTGGAACAAAGATTCTGTAAAAGAAGTTTTGTGGCCAATAGCAGAAAAGGAGGGTAGGGGAATTGTACTTTGGGCCATAAGAGTATCACTATCAGGAAAAGACAAATCTCCTGATCCATTTACCATGGGAGAAATTGTTGGGCGAGAAGAAACACTGGCCAGAATTCAAAGAGCCGTTAGTCTTTTAGGTGAAAAAGTAATTTAAATTAACAAATCATGTTTATAAAAAAACACCATGTAACAATTTGGATAATTGGGATCTTATGCACATTGTGTTTTACTTTTTTATTCGTTCAAAATATAAAAACATTAGACGCCGCAACAGTTGAAGAATTGCAAAACAAAATAGGTGAAAAAAATAAAAACATAGAAGCTTTAAATAGGGAGATACAGCTATATGAAGAGTTAACGGATAAAACTTCAAAAGAAGCCCTTACCCTACAGAATAAAATAAAGTCACTTAAACAAAACGGAAAAAGATTGGATGCAGACATTAAACAGACAAAACTTAAAATTGAGAAGGCTAATTTAGCAATTCAAAAACTTGGACTAAATATTAAGACCTCAGAAAATCAAACAGAAAAATTTAGACAAACGATTTCTAAAGATTTACAAAATATTCAATTTAAAGAAGGAAATACATTAATTGAAAATTTATTAAACTCTAAAAATTTATCTGACGCCTTGGTTGAAATAGACAATTTGGTGCAATTGAATAGCAGATTAAATGATGAAATAGGATCATTAAGACAAGAGAAGAAAATCCTCGTTCAAAATAAAACAGAAAAAGAAGAAACAAAAAAAGAATTATCATCACTTCAAACAGAGCTTTCTGGCAAAAAGAAAGTCGTGGATGAAAATACAAAAGAGCAATCTCAGATATTAAAAGAAACGAAGAATCAAGAAAAGACATACCAAGAAATACTTGCGCAAAGAAAAAAAGAAAAAGAAGCGCTAGAGAAAGAATTGTTTGATTATGAATCGACACTAAAATACACTCTCAATCCATCACTTATTCCCAAGAACTCTTCAGACAGACCGTTTTCATGGCCTCTTGATAAGGTTATTATTACTCAATTATTTGGAAAAACATCTGCTTCGAAAAGATTATACAAATCAGGAACTCATAATGGGGTTGATTTTGGTGCAAAAGTTGGAACGCCAATTAAGGCTGTGCTTTCTGGAATTATAATTGGAGAAGGGGACACGGACATAACATGTAAGGGTGCATCATTTGGAAGATGGGTATTAATCAAACATGATAATGGCCTTGCATCAATTTACGCTCACCTTTCTGTTATAAGTGTTAAAGAAGGACAAAAGGTTGTAACCGGAGAGATAATTGGATTATCTGGAAACACTGGTTATTCTACAGGTCCACATCTTCATTTAGCCGTATACGACGGAGCAGCTGTAAGAGTTGAAAACAGACCAAGTCTATCGTGTGGAGGAAAAGTTTATAGAATGCCGATAGCGCCGATTGAGGCATACCTAGATCCAATGGTTTATCTTCCAAAGAAATAAGTTTGTGTTATAATAAATCTTATAGATACAAATAAAACTCATAATCAAAATGAACAAAATAAATAACGATCGCAAAATCAATAATAAAGGTATAATTGAAATCATTGTTGTTATCATAGTAGCTTTGGTGCTACTAAATCTAATTGGAGTTGACATGAGGGCTGTCTTAGCGAAAGAGTCAGTGAAACAATTTGCGCAATATGTCAAGGACATGATAATTTTAGTTTGGGCGGATCTAAAATTGATTGTGGAGTTCATAAGAAATACAGCAAACAACTAGCATGGGCATGGGTGGCGCAAATTAAATTAAAAAACAAATGAGAAAGCCGCGTCCAAGGAATGTCCAAGGGCGCGGCTTTT
>CAYUCM010000036.1:0-6341 GCA_964443365.1 uncultured Candidatus Saccharibacteria bacterium | reverse complement strand
TAATTTATAGATTAGAAACATTTTAATAAAAAGACATACATATATGGAACCATCTGAAAACGGCATTACAAAAGAGGCTCTGCCTAAAAAACTATTTATAGAGAAAAATGAACCGGCGCTCATTACAATTAAAATGAATCAAGATTTTGAAGATTGGTTAAAAACTATGCACTTCACCCCACAAATGTATTTTGAAGATAGAATAGGCTACTTAAAAGATAAGTTAAAAAAAGTGACGGGACAAATATTCGTGCTTACTGCCACAGAATCAAGTTTGGAAATTAGTCCACTAATTAATAACTATCAATTTAAAGATGACGCTATTGGCGTAATAAATGAATTGTTGGATATGGCAAATCAAGAATAGTGTATAGTGTTTCGAACATCCTCCCAAGTTCGGAGCCTCGTAAAATATCCTTATTCTGTAAGGGTATTTTTTATTTACCTTAAATCAAGTTCGAACCTATGATACAATTCAATTATGTTTTATTTAATTGGAGGAGCACCAAGAAGTGGAAAGACGACTATCGCAAGGGAATTATCAAATAAATTGAATATACCTTGGATTTCTACTGATACACTTGAATCCGTCGTAGCAAAATATATCGACGGTGATAATATTGAAAAATTATTTCCAAAAAGTGTTTTAAGAAAACTCACAAACAATAGTAATGACGAGATGTATACAAAATATACGTCAAAAGAAATTGTCGATGCTTATATCGAACAAGGAAAAAGTTTGGCACAGGCTATAGAGACTTTTATTGCGTGTGAGGCGTTATACAATCATGATTATATTCTGGAGGGTCATCATATAAGTCCAGATTTGGCACTTATGTTAAAAGATAAGTTTCAAATAAAAGCTGTGTTTGTGGGTAGGAAAGATATTGACGAAACACTTAAGGCAATCACAATTAATCCTCAAGAGAATGATTGGGTTACTTCAAAAACAAAAAATACAGAAACATACAAACTTATTGCAAATATGCTAACGGAATTTAGTTTAAGAGTTAAAAGGGGTGCAGAAGAAAATAATCTCCCGTATGTTTCGGTGGCAACTAATTTTAAGGATGCCGTAGAGCAAATTGTTAGAAATATTAATAAGGAAGATAAATAATAAACATTTATATGGACATATATAAAAAACTAGAATCACTAAACTTTCCAAAAGGGGAATACGTTGTTGTCGGTGGATCTATGACAGCACATGGAATAAGAGAAGCTCATGATCTTGATATATTGGTTACACCCAACTTATACAAAATATTGTTGGAAAGCGGGGAGTACAAGCAGTGTACTTGTGATCAGTGTATGCAAACGAGCAGGTTGATGCTTAAAAGTGAAGGTGTTGATATTCTTCCAAATTTTATGTTCGGAAATTATATAGGTGATACTAAAAGTCTAATAGAAAATGCTGATATTATAAATAACTATCCATTTATTAAACTGGAAGAATTTATTAAGTTCAAAAAAGAACTCGGTAAACCAAAAGATCTTGAGGATATAATATTGATGAAGAAGTATCTAAATAATCTATCTAAAGAATAACATGACAGAAAATACAGAAATGAAAGACGTGGATTCCTTAATTGTCGACAATCTCACCCTTAAAGATCTAGATAAAATATCTTGGTCTGGCACACCAACTCATATTCGATATGTTAAAGAAGCTCTTGAACGAGTAGAAAAAGGTAAGGTTGATTATTTGGCCGTCAGAGATGCGAAAGGGAACCCTACATCTATTGGTGGTGTAGATTATAATGTTCACAAAGATGCTGGAACTTTATGGCAAATCACTACAAAAGAATCATTGCGGGGTTTGGGTATCGGAACTCGATTAATTAAAGAATTAGAAAATAGAATTAAATCTAGGGGTATTAATGTCGCTATGCTTGGTGTTGAAAACGAAAATACAAGAGCACAGAATTTATATAAAAAATTAGGATATGAAATTTGCGGAGAGACCAATGATTCTTGGGAACAAGAGGACGAGGCGGGGAAGTTGAGTACTCATTATGCAGATGGGGTGCTTATGAAAAAGAGCCTTTAGGTTATTATAATTATTCGAACATCCTCCCAAGTTTGGAGTCAATAATGGTCTTTTATTAGAGAGGACAACTTTTGATTGCTTTTCTCAGATCCATAGTATAATTATAGTGTGAAAAACAAACACCTTCAAACGGTCTATACACCTATCGTGTATAGACCGTTTAGACGCTTGAAACCGTAGTTCTGAACTTGTCCAAGATAGCGAGCCATTTAGGACAAACTAGATAGTCATGGTCCAAATTCAAAAACTATTTATCCAGATTATAAACAAAATCCTCCGCTATCTTCCATACACCCTTTTCACGAAAAGCTGGAATGTTTTGTCTACGTGCTGCATTAGAAAGTGCTGATGCTGACGTGGTATTACTCTTTGAATATTCAGACAGGGTTACTATTTTTTTACCTTTAAGATATGTAAGTCTTTTGTGTAATGACTCAATCAAAGAAAGGGCTACTATTTTCTCCATCTTTTTAGATGTTTTATTTTCTCTATACTCGGTAAATGTACGATAATAATATTTTTTCTCTTTGTCTCTTATTATTATTCCAGGAAAACCAAGTCTTTGAAGTTGGTAATTTATAAGGACACGGCCAATACGACCGTTGCCATCACAAAAAGGATGTATGATTTCAAAATCTAGATGAAATTTTGCAATTTTATCGATAAAAAAACTGTTTATATTTCCAGTGTAGTCAGATAGGGTATTATTGATCATTTCTTCCACATGTTCCGGAGCGGGGGCAATATGAGTGCCAACTCTGACGTATTCTCCGGTTTTTCTAAAACGTCCCGCAATATTGTCATTAATATTATTAATTAACATTTGATGAAGAAACAATATTATTTCCTTATTAATCTCTGTTTCTTGAGATTTATTTCTAATATACTCAACAACCTTAGCTAGATTTTTTGCTTCAAAAACCTCTCTAATGGACACGTCTCTAGACACTTCCATTTCAAGAAGTATCCTCTCGGTTTCCTTAAGGGTGAGGGTGGAGTTTTCTATAGCATTCGAGTTGTACACTGCCTCAGCGACCTCAGCTTCATCAACCATAATCAAAAGAGACTCCTTTCCTTTTTTAAGAGTTTCGTACTCAGTCTTTAGCGTCTGAAGTCTGTTGATTATTGGTTTGGTTGTTGTCATATTTTTAGTGAATTTATACCGATATTATAGTCTATTCACGCTTTATTGTCAATATTTAGTGAATATGGGCTAAAAACAGCTAATATTCACTAGTTTTTATTGTAAAATAGAGGTTTTTAGTTTTTTTGTTTACATTTCGTTCGAACATCGTCCTAAGTTTGGATCCCTCAAGGAGATCTCTATTTTGTAGGGGGGTATTTTTATCTTATAGTGGGTTCAAACTTATGATACAATCATCAATATGAAAAAGTTTGTAATACAATTAATTGGCCCCTCTTGTTCAGGAAAATCTACAGTAGAAAAAATGCTAAAAGAAAAATTACCTGGTGTTTATGTAATCGCATATGATACACAGAAAAGACAGCTTGCCGGATACAATAGGACTAAAGACAGCGGGCTAATTAGACAAATTATTAAAGGTCTATATCAGGCTGTATGTAAAATCGGAAACTCTATTGTACTTATCGCCATGATTAGTTCCGAAGACGAATACAAAACATACAAAGAAACCGCAATAGATAATGGGTATGAGTTTATTTCGATTGAATTAAAGGCATCTGCAGATATACTATTCTCTCGTTTTAAAGAAAGATTAGAGTTGGCCAAAACACAAAACATAATGCATATATTATCAGTTAAAGATGAAGAAACATTTATAGAAAATCTTTCCAAACCACTGTTTGTACCAGAAGATAGTATTGTTTTCGATACTTCAAAGGTTGAACCTGAATATATTGTAGATAAAATATTGGAATTGATTAAGTAGTCCGTACTTAAACTAATTATGAGATGATTTTTTTTAACATTACTCCAACCCTCTGCTCAAAAGTGTTCATGTGATAGTGTAGAGGAAAGGGGATGAGTATTCCATCGTTTATAACATTAAAACCATCTTCAAGCAGGGGCTTTTCTAATAATCGGAAAATGTTTGATTTTACTAATATAATTGGCACATCTGTCTTTCCAATCAAATTAATAAGATCTTTTTTAAAATTATCATAATTTCCGAGGATAAGTTTGTCTGCTTCTTTATCGCCCATTTTATTAACTGGAGTGTAAATTGGATTTACAAGTAAGTACCCACTATCAGCAAGTTTACGAAGACCTTCTTCTTTTGTTCTTGGGCTAAAATTAAGTATTGCTTTCATAAAAGCACGAAAAAGAACTTCTGATACCCGACCAGATGAATCATAAAAATAACCATGTCCTGCGGGAGGAGATTCTAATACAAAAACAGCCTTTATTTTCTTTGGGAGATATTTGTTTCTTAATGCAATAAACTCTTTTTCCATTTGGTTATCATATCATAATTAAATTTTTAAGTTCATGTAGAGACTGGTTTGGATATGGGTACCCTCCTTGATCCAGTCTATGGTGGTTCTAAAATCGTCTGCTAGATTGAACTCGGACTTCTTGTAAACTATCTAGCACAAATTTATTACACTAAAATTACTTGTTAACAAAAAACTCTGTACAAACTTTCATTCTTAGTGTCGTCTTCTGTTTCTATGTGAACAGGCCTGACTTCATCCTTTTGAAAACGTAGCGTGGACATAATCGTTGAAAATTGATAATCATAAGAAGAATCCTTTCGATATTTCGGTCTTAGTCATTAATTTGCAACCTTGTTTAGACATTGGGTGTTTTGTCCATATTGGTCATTTAGTCCATTAGGTTCTTTTTCACAAAAATTTATATCTGGAGTTTGGGTATCTAAAACCCTCTTAAAAGAATTTGTTTCAGCAAAGAATTCATATAAACTAGGGTTAAAAGAATCAATCGAAATAAATAATCTATTTTCATTACTTTCAAGTAATGAAATACTTGAACTGTTTGTGGAAAATATTTTAACCAATTCTCCAGAGTTATCTTTATATATGTCGGTTTTATTACCCCAAGCATTACTAAATTTCAGTAAAAAAACACCATTTGATGTTTTACAATATGATATAGGCAAAGGGTCTCCCTTTAATGAAACACCCAATTGATCTAAATATTTTATAATTTTCTCATCACCCCTATCAATTATACGCAAAGATCGGCCCACATCTTGTGAGACGAAGCGAGAGGTTGCATTTCCTCTGCAGTCAGAATAATTAAGGGTTGATGGCAGATTTGTTTGTATTGTTGGAATCTTATCTTGTTTATTTTTTATTATAGATTCATTAATTGGATTAATTATGCTCTGAATAAAGAACAATGGAGCAAAAACAATATAGCCAAATAATGGATTAATCAACATTAATATAAAAGATAATAATATATAAACACCAACCAACTTAAGAATTGCCACAATGATTTTTTTGAATTTGTAAAAAGAACCAATTTTGATGTCTGATAAATTGTTTTTAATGCTATTCATTTTTATATTATAGATTGGCGTTTATTATTATTCAAGCTCTTCGCTTTGATATAGCAATTAAATAGTCATCGGGTCATGGAAATTAGGTGTGATCTAGATGTATTCCGCGGTAGCTCAGTGGTAGAGCAGTTCGCTGTTAACGAATTGGTCGTAGGTTCGAATCCTACCCGCGGATCCACGACCCATATCCAAATCACCCTTATTTAAGTCTAAATTTATATATGTTATAATATTGGTATTTATGGTTAAAAAAACTTTTATTTTATACACAAGGAATTTTATTTTTGGTTCCGAGGACAGCCTAGTCTCTACTGTTGGCTTATTAGCGGGTATTGTATCTGCCGGCGTTCCAAGAAAAGAAATAATAATTTCAGGAATAGTTTTAATTTGCGTAGAAGCTTTTTCTATGTCGGTCGGAAGCTTTTTATCTGAAACTGAGACAGAAGAATCTTCTTATAAAAATGTCGACAAGACGGGTAATTCAATGATGGCTTCTGTCATTATGCTAGTATCGTATATTGTCTGTGGTTTGATTCCACTTTCGCCTTATATTTTTTTAGACACAAAACATGCTTTTTGGTGGTCAATTGTAGCTAGCATGGTTTTCCTTTTTCTTTTAGGATTAATAAGTGCAAAAATTTTAAAAATAAAAGTTTTAAAAACAACTCTGAGAATGACAATAATGGGAGGGTTGGCGATTGGTTTAGGCGTCGTCGTGGGTTTAATTATAAAGTAACGAATTATTTTATTTGATAATAGATATTCGAATGTCGCCTCGTGTTTTG
>CAYUCM010000035.1:0-6423 GCA_964443365.1 uncultured Candidatus Saccharibacteria bacterium | reverse complement strand
TTGCATGCCTTATCCACGTCGCCAGCGTTCATCCTGAGCTAGGATCAAACTCTAAAATTAAACTCAAACAGAACAAAAAAGGACGTTTGTTGGTTGTCATTTAGTTGTCAAAGAAGTCTCTAAAATTAGCTGTAAGTTTTATATTAATTTCTCAATATGAATTACTTACGGGCGATTTTTAGGACAGCCCTTGTAGTTAATAGGAATTAACTTAAGGCGTGGAGGTAATTATAGTCATAAAAAGCCCGCCGTCAAGTGTTTTTGGGCGGACTTTTTATATTATTTATGTGATAAAATATAAGCGCAGAAGTATGGCTACAAATAAGGCTTAAATCCAAACACGTCAAAAAATAGTTTAATTTTGATTTGAGTTTTCAACAGTAGAAACGGCGTCATTTTGAACAGACCCTTCATTTGCAACTTCAGTCGCTGATTCTGTTGCATTTACAGGCACCACAGATGCAATATTTGACGCAGTATTCACGTCTCTAACAACCGCATCATTTCCCTCACCTAAAAGCTTTCTGTACAGATTAATTATTGCCAAATATCCAATTGCCGAAGTCACAAAAACCCCAACAACCAAGACAATTAAACCAAGCAAAGAGAATATTACTGTCAAAATTAAGAATCCTAAAATTGACCATTTTTTACCCTTTGTCATTTCTGTGGATTTAGCAAAAGCTTCTCCAATAGTGATATTTTTGTCCACAATAAGATATGGAACAAACAAATACCTAATCGCTAAATAGATTCCCGGTATAATAAGCAGGATAAGCCCACCTAAAACAACAAGAGAATACAAGACTGTAGCTCCAATAAATTTCCAATAAATTCCCTGGCCATTAAACAGTGTTTTAAAGCTTGGTTTTAAGCCCCTTGTTACATCAAGTTGAATTTTCAAAACTCCCAAATTCATCAACATAGACAAAAGAAAACGTCCAACAAAATAAAGCAATCCGAGTAATAATAAAATTACACCAGCTGACATTTCTTCTTTTGCCTGCTTTTGTATCGCTTCCAAAATCATGGAAACAATTGCTGGGATTAGAGTTGCATAAACCACAATTAACCAATTGTTTTTAAAGACTTTCCATCCCTCTTGCCAAGATTCCATAACTGATATTTTTTGCATAGTATTCAATTTATTTAAGTAAAACAATAAGTATCAGACATCGCCTGATACTTATCATTATACCATATTACGGACAATCGCAATAAGCTACTTATTCTTTTGCCATTTCCAGAAAGTAACCAAAAGTGGTGATCCTAGGAAAATTGAAGAGTATGTTCCAAGAACCATACCGATTATAAGTATTAACGAGAAATTACTTGTTGCAGCTGGGCCAAAGACATATAGAGCAATCAAAGCAAGAATTGTAGTCAAAGAGGTATTGATTGATCTTGCAAAAGTTTGACTGATACTGCTTCCAACAATTTTATCGAATGATGTTTTGTGTCCATCGTCATGTCTCAAATTCTCTCTAGTTCTATCAAACACCACAATAGTGTCGTGAACAGAGAATCCCAATATCACAAGAAGGGCTGTGACGAACAAAGCATCAATTTCATAACCACCATTTCTTCCAAGATATGCATAAACTCCGGTTGGAACCAAAACGTCATGCATCAAAGAAATAATTGCTGCCAAACCATACTTCCAAGAAGCAACAGGTCTTGATACATGTCTAAATGCAAAAGTTATGAATAGCACAATCGCCAAAATAACTAAAATGATTGACCACCAAGCTTTTGATTGAAGCTCTTGCCCTAGAATAGGACCGACGGTGTCAAATCTTTTAATTGTAGCTGCTGAAGTTGTACTAAGTGTTGAATCTGATTTAACACCAGAAACGCCTGCATCAGTAGAAGTTCCTGTTGATGATGTTAGATTTGTCGAAAGTGAATTGACTGTACTAGAAGAAAGACTTTCAGTTCTAATTATAAAACCAGTCTCTCCTGTTGGACGAATCACTATTTCCCCATCTATTCCAGAATTTTTTACCAATGATATTATATCCTCTCTTGCGGGTCTGTCTTTTGCGTATTCAACTTCTATAATTGTACCGCCCTTGAAATCTATTCCATAATTCAATCCAATTGATGTAATTGAATAAATTGAAAAAGCTACGAGCAGTATAGACAGAGTGTAAAAGATTTTTCTATATTTAACGATAAACATATTTTTATATTATTTTTTATAATTAGAACTTAAGACCATTTCCAAAAAGGAATTTGACTATTCCCTTGTGATGCTTCATGCCTATTGCCATCAAGAATGTTCTTGAAACAGTAATTGCTGTAAACATTGAAACCAAAACTCCAATCAAGAAAACTAATGCGAATCCCTTAATCAAAGCAGAAGTTGCAAAAGAATAAAGAATTACGGCTGTAATAATACTTGAAAGGTTTGAATCTCTAATTGAAAGCCAAGCTCTTGAAAAACCTTCTCTAATACCGTCATGTAGAGAGTGTCCTTTTTCTAATTCTTCTTTCATTCTTTCAAAAATCAAGATGTTTCCGTCAACCGCCATACCAATGGATAGTATAAATCCAGCAAGTCCAGCAGATGTCAATACAACTGGAATTAATTTGAAGATTGCCAACATAAATATTGTATACATTGCAAGCGACACAACAGCCACAATTCCTGGTAGTCTATACCAAAGAACTAAGAATATAGCGATTATAAGTAATCCCCAAATTCCGGCGTACACACTTGCATTAAGCGCATCTTCTCCAAGTGAAGCTCCAATTGATTGAGTTCCAATTAAAGTAACAGGAACAGGCAGAGCTCCATATCTTAGATTTCTAGCCAATGTACGAGCCTCGTCTGGTGAAAAATTACCAGAGATAACTGCATTACCATCAGTTATTTGATCTCTAATAACCGGAGTAGAAATTGGTTGTCCATCTAAAAAGATTGCTAGAATTTTTCCAGTATTTTTACCAGTTATTTCACTAAACAAAGCCTTTCCTTGATCGTCAAAAGAAATTGAAACCATTGGCTGTCTTGTTCTTTGATCAAATTGAACTTGAGATGATTCCAAATATTGTCCAGTTAAGCCGGTATCTGTGTAAAACTTTGAATAGTCTATTTTAACAGCAGTCTCTTTTGTAGACCCAGTACTACTTGCTGATTGAAGCATTGAAATTAATGACGATGACGCACCCGCTGTGTCATTATTATTTAAACTTAAATTCAAATCTTTTGTTTCTGAATTTTTAGCACTAGAATTGCCGGCATTATTAATATCAGACTCAGTCACGCCCTCTTTTTGAATTTTAAATTCCAAAACAGGTGTCTTTCCAATTGTGTCAATTGCGCTTTTCAAATCTGTAACACCAGGAAGTTCCACAACTAATTTGTGAACATCTTGTCCATTGATTGTAGACTTTTCTGTTTGAACGATAGGCTCAGAAACACCAAAGGCATTGATTCTTGATTCAATAACACCTCTTAGACTTTCCATTGCTCCATCTAGATCTTGAACACCACCAACTGATCCTGATTTAGATAAATCTGTTTGATAAACCAAGTGTGAACCTCCACTTAAATCCAAACCGAGCTTGAATGGGAAATTAGAAATAAATCCTCTGTTTGGTTGTTGTGAATAATAATTGAACGACAATACTGCAAAACCAAATACAAGCAGTAGTATCGCGCTAATTCTTACTTTTTTCATATAATATGACAATTATACTCAGTTAATCTCTTATGACAAGGTGTTTTTGTTAATTGATTATGGTCGAATTAAATTATCACCAATTAATACCCCAAAAACTCGTTATTGATTCTATCCTTATGTGTAGCCCTAGAATACTTACTCATCGACATCAAAAGACCCAGACCGACAAATTCAGTAAGTAAATGGGAACCTCCATAACTCATAAAAGGCACAGGAATACCAGTAACTGGCATTAATCCAATATTCATACCAATGTTTATAGTTAAATGCGCCATGAAAAACATTGCCAAACCAATTCCAAACAATATTTCAAAATTTGTTTCACCCTTAGAAGAAGAATAGAGTGTCCTAAATATTATAATACCAAAACAAGTGAATAAAATTAAAATACCTACAAACCCCCACTCTTCAGAAAATGCTGCAAATATAAAGTCAGTTTGATACTCTGGCAAAAACTGAAGTCTTGATTGTGTTCCATAACCAATCCCCTTTCCAAAAATCTCACCAGAACCAACTGTTATCATTGCTTGCCTTGCGTTATATCCACTACCCCTAACATCGGCGGTTGGATTTAAAAAGTTTAATATTCTCTTTTTTTGATAATCCTTGAAAGCGAGATTCCAAGCCCCCGCAAAAGCAATTGCCGCCATTAGAAAAACAAGTGCCAGATGTTTTTTTGAAATACCAGAAAATAGAACCATTCCAAACCATATGAAAAACATGGTCATAGCAGAACCAAAGTCTGGAGACAAAACAACTAAAGCAAATGGAATAAATGCATATATACCAGAAACTAGAATATGTCTTATGTTAGCGATTTCCATATGCCGTCTGGAAAAATATTTCGCCAATAATAAGATTAAAATTATCTTTGCGGGATCAGATGGTTGAACGGAAAAAAAACCCAAATGAATCCAGCTTTTGGCACCGTTGGTTATAGTTCCAAAAACAAAAAGTGACAACAGCGAAGCTATCGACAAAAAATACAATGCCACAATTACATAAGTTCTTTTTAAAACTCTGAAATCAATTCTGCTTACGATATAAAAAATAATCAGAGAAACTATTATCCAAATTATTTGTCTACTGAAAAAGTTACCGTTGCCAATAAACGACTTCATGGTTATAAGCCCCGCCGCCATTATTGGAATTACCGCTCCCAATACATAGAAGTCTATTCTTCTTTTGCTTGAAACTCCGATTTGGTCTTCACTTCCCAGTATATTCATGTTTATTTAATTTAAACTATATTTTAGGCAGTATTTCAACACTAGAATATTTTAGATCGGCAAGTTGAGGCCAAGTGAATACAACTGTAGTCTTACCATTTGGAAGTAATTGATCAACTATTGTTCTTGAAACAGCCATAGCGTTGCCTTCAACGTCATAGACAATAGCCACAACGTAGAAATTACTTTGAGTTACGCCAGTTTTATTTGTGATTGTTGACGAAAGTGTTGGAGTGCCAGCGATTTCAGTTATTGGTTCATTGTAAATACTAAATTTATTTTTTTGAGTTTCAGGACCGACTTTTTGCCAAACAACCTTTGAATCAATTTCAAAAGTCACCTTTCCAATTTTTCTTTGACCAGCGTCAAAAGATTGTTCAAATATTACAAAGTTTTTATCACGAGATGCATTTGCTATTCCTTCTCTTGCTCCAATTAAAACATTTTTTTCATCAAAGACATTGAATGTGTAATTGAAATTATCGGAAATATAATTAATGTTTGGATTTTGTAAATATGCAATTAAATTAAATTTTCCATTGGCGATAGGAAAAGCGCGTGACCACAGTACTATTGGTTGCTCCACCACCTCTTTAGAGCACGCCCTTTGACAAAGACCCCCGCAATCAACGCCTGCTTCATTTTGATTTTGTTTTCCATCAAAACAGGTTTGTGGTTTATTGTATACGTAAAAATATACTGGAACAATTATTATTATTCCGATTATTAATAAAAAGGCTACGCCATAAGCAAATTGTTTTTGAACAGACCATTTCATATAGCTCTATTTTAACAGAAATTAAGTTTTACGCCATGCGCAAACACCATGCGCAAACATAATTTTACCCAAATGAAAAACCCTGGATTTTACTCCAGAGTTTTTCATTTTTGCATGCAAATAAAAATTTTGTTTTATAACAATTTTATGACTTTAAATTGAACACTATGTTCTGGCGACGAGCTACTTTCCCCAACGAGTGAGTATCATCGCCTCTGGAGGTCTTAACTTCTGAGTTCGGAATGAGATCAGGTGTTGCCCCTCCGATGAATCACCAGAACGCAGTGTTCAATTTGTTTCAAAATTTTTCACAATTTTAAAACTAAAGTCTTTTCTATTTACAAGTAACAAACAAAAGTGATCGTAAATCTTCATATTTCCTAATAAGAATCGATTTAATTAGTACGCCTCAGCTGAACATATTACTATGCTTATACTTAGCGCCTATCAACGTGATCATCTCTCACGGATCTCAAACGATACCTTATCTTGAGGTTGGCTTCGTTCTTAGATGCTTTCAGAACTTATCCATTCCCGATTTAGCTACCCAGCAATGCCTTTGGCAAGACAACTGGTACACCAGAGATCAGTCCACCCCGGTCCTCTCGTACTAAGGGCAGTTCCTCTCAAGTATCAACGCCTGCAGCAGATAGGAGACCAACCTGTCTTACGACGGTCTGAACCCAGCTCGCGTGACTTTTTAATTGGCGAACAGCCAAACCCTTGG
>CAYUCM010000034.1:6553-7200 GCA_964443365.1 uncultured Candidatus Saccharibacteria bacterium | reverse complement strand
TTTGCAATTGACGGCTATCACGCTTATTTTAATTCTTCGCAAATTAAAAAAGGACATTCTGGAGTTTTGGTGTATACAAAAATCAAGCCCCTCTCCATTGAAAAAAGTATTGGCATTAAAAGATTTGACGATGAGGGCAGATGTCTCAAACTAACCTTCCCCCACTTTATTTTATTTAATTTTTACATTCCACATGGTAAGCGCAACAAGGCTGATATACCTTATAAGCTAGAGGCCTATCGGGAACTCGTAAAAATTCTAAAAAAGATTAATGATAAGCCGGTTATTTTAGCTGGCGATTTTAATATCGCACAATCTGAAATTGATGTTTATAACGCAAAACAAAATTACAAAAACACAATGTTTACAGAAGCTGAAAGAAAACAGATTTCTGAAATAATTAATTCTGGCTACACAGATACGTTCAGATTTAAACACCCAGAAAGCAAAGAATACACATGGTGGCCATATATGAATAATTTACGAGAAAGAAATATCGGGTGGCGCATTGATTATTTATTTGTAACAAAATGCCTAGAAAAATCCATCAAAGACTCCTTCATTCAAGGCGAGGTGTTGGGTGGTGATCATTGTCCTTTGGGGTTGGATCTTGGGATTCCGTCCTTAGAATAGAGGTTTGGGGGTTT
>CAYUCM010000034.1:0-6543 GCA_964443365.1 uncultured Candidatus Saccharibacteria bacterium | reverse complement strand
CTGGCTACACAGATACGTTCAGATTTAAACACCCAGAAAGCAAAGAGATTCCGTCCTTAGAATAGAGGTTTGGGGGTTTCAGCCTCTTGAATTAGATGAACTCCACCAACCCCGTCTTGTCCACCACCTTAAACTCATTATTTGCATAATTTTCCCTGAACCCCTTAGGTAATTTTACCAGACTCAAATCTCTTTTTTCTTGATTAAATTTAAATTCAAAAGCATACAACATTCCATCTTTTTCTTCTATATAATCAACCTCACCCTCTCTGTCAGATCTCCAAAAATATATTGGTGATTTATTTTTATCTAATATATTTTTTTTCATTCTCTCTACAATACATAAATTTTCAAACATGGCACCAACATCAGTTCTTGAAACACTATCAATTTGATTAAATTGATTTATAATTCCATTTCTTATTCCAATATCGTAAAAATATATTTTAAATTTTCTATTTATTTCATTCTTCAAATTTTTACTATATGCCTTAAGCCTAAATATAACGAAGGTCTTTTCTAACAGATCTATGTATTTTTTAACTGTTGCAGAACTAACTTGTAATTTGTCAGCAATTCCATTATATGAGCAGTCATTCCCAATTTGAAAAGCAATATACTTTAACAAATCAACAATTATGTCTGACTTTTTAATACCATCAAAAGCAAGAATATCTTTTGAGGCATATTGATATGCAATTGAAATTAACTTTTCTTTTTTATCTACTGGAGAGAGATGATATACTTCAGGATATCCACCGTAGAGCATGTAATTATTAACCTCGTCTTGTAATTGAAAATCATTCTCTGTTATTTCTCTAAGTGAAAAAGGTAAAACCATAAACTCCCAAGAACGACCAACGAGCGGTTCTCCAATCTGTTGAGATAATTCAAACGATGACGAACCTGTGGCAATAAATTGAATGTCTTTATATGTATCAAACAATATTTTCAATAACTCTCCTATTCTAGCTATGGAA
Organism: uncultured Candidatus Saccharibacteria bacterium; assembly: GCA_964443365.1. Lineage (GTDB taxonomy): Bacteria > Patescibacteriota > Minisyncoccia > Phycocordibacterales > CAIZLB01 > CAIJKW01. The sequence continues at coordinate 5,563 of CAYUCM010000034.1, read as the reverse complement.
TGCGCCTCGTCAAAAACCACAATTTTATAGTTTTTAATGTAATTATAAATAGTACCAATATCAAAAGAGCTCAACAAACTCCTTATCTCAGGCAATTCACAGTTTAAATAGATAGAATCATCGTGCTTTTTGACGATTTCTTTAACAAGTGTAGTTTTTCCAGCCTGTCTTGGGCCGTATATTATAATGATATTATTGGTAAAAAGCCTAGATTCTATTTGATCTTGTATATGGCGCTTTATGATTTTCATAGGGATATTATACTCCTAATTCACAAAAACGCAACATTATTTGAATTACAGTTTAAATAATGTCGTGTTTTTTGCAATTTTAACAGATTTTCCTACTGCGTCCTTATATAAGGGTTCGCCACCCTCAAAATATCTATTTTCTAATTGCAAGTGGGTTGCAATTAGAAATCGTATGTTTTAACCCCAGCCAAAAACCTGAGACACCCATACTTTCGTCCGCACAAATTAACATTACACCTTCAAATACTTCTTCACCGCCAAGTAACTTGAAAAGGCTCCTAGCACTAACCCCACCCCAATAATCAAAAGAAACATTTGTCCAAAATTTGAAACATAGTAGCTAAAAATATTTAATCCAGTCCCAAGATTATAGGTCAATGCACCAATATAATAAGTTATTGGATACAAAAGAACCAAAGTAATTAATCCCGAGAAAACTCCATACATCATTCCAACCGTCACAAAAGGCCCCCTGATGTACATTTCACTCGCTCCAACAAGTCTCATAACAGCAATCTCCTCTCTAAAAATATAGATAGCAAGTCTTATTGTATTAAATGTAATTAGAATTGAAATAAGCGCAAAGAACACAACAACAAGAGATCCAAGCTTCTTTGACGAAGACATAATTCTACTCAATGCGTCAATCGCCTGTTTATTATTTGTGTAATTTACTCTTTCAATTATACCTGCACCGTTTCCGCTAACTCCATTCTTTTGACTTTCCAAATATTTAACAATAGTCTCATATTGTGCAGGATCTTTTGCTCTAATATTAAAGCTTGCACCAAATGGGTTGGCACCAATTTCATCAAGTGCTTGTAATGTTAATTCATCATCTTGATGTCTTTCTCTAAATTGAGTAAGAGCTTCTTCTCTTGAAGTAAATCCAACTTCCTTCACCTCTGGCAAATTCTTAATGGACTTTTGCAAAGAAGACACATCATCTTCTGATGCAGATTGTGTAAGATAAACATTAATATCAACCTTACTTTCAATTGTTTTAAGTGTCGATGAAAGCATTGCACCAATAAAGATAATTGATGAAATTACCATTAAGGTCACAATCATCACTAAAACTGAAGCAAGAGAAACTGAGCCATTTCTCCAAAAGCTTATAAAACCTGATCTTAATGTTCTTTTTATTTTTGTCCAAAACATGACTTTTTGTATTAATTATTTATAAAATTATGATATAGGTTAATGCCAGGACCTATACAACAAATTTTCCCTCCGGACTATCCAAAACAACCGTTCCATCCTTCATTGAAATAACTCTCTTGCCAATGTGCTCCACAATACCAGTATTATGAGTTGTTAGAACAATAGTTGTTCCCAAATCATTAACTTTTTTTAGAATTTGTACGATTTCATAAGTGGTTTTTGGATCCAGATTTCCTGTTGGCTCATCTGCAATAATAACATCTGGTTGATTAACAATTGCACGTGCGATTGCAACTCTTTGTTTTTCTCCTCCAGAAAGCTGATGGGGAAAATTATGCATCTTTGCTCCCAAGTCTACCAGTTCAAGAACATGAGGAACATCCGCATGAATTTCTTCATCAGTTCTTCCTGCTGCTTCCATAGCAAAGGCTACATTTTCATAAGCTGTTTTATCAGGCAAAAGTCTAAAATCTTGAAAGACTGTACCTATGCGACGGCGATATTCGTTAATATCTGCTCTTTTTAAAGAATGAATATCAATATTTTCAAAAGTTACAGTACCGCCAGTTGGCTTCTCTTCTGCTAATATCATTTTTAAAAGAGTAGTTTTACCTGCTCCAGAGTGACCTACGATAGTAACAAATTCTTTTGGCTTAATTAATAATGACACACCGTCTAATGCGGCTGTTTGATCAGCGTATTTTTTTGAAACTTTATCAAGGAATAACATATGTATTTATTATAACCCCTTCTCTCTATTTTACAAAGCGATTAAATAGGTCAGAAATAGCCTCTACAACAAGTGACAAATTACTTCTTTTTGTGTCTGGCTTACTCAAAACTGGATTTGGTACGATATAACTGGAATAACTACCGCTTGAGCTACCACCGTAATAATCGCCACCACTACCACTGCTTACGTTTCCAGAATCACCAGTTCCACTTCCAGAATCATTACTTTGTGTACTTAAATAATAACTAAACCAACTAGCACATTCATTGTAAGAAGGTGCTTGCCAAGCTGAATTACCACATGTTGCACTCCACCAAGTGTAATTGCTATAACTTGGGTATGAAACACCGGCATTGCTTCCACCACCACTAGAATTATTTCCGCCCGTTAAATCTGAAAATATTCCATTCATTAGTCCACCAGTTCCTTTTTTGCCATTTGTAACACCCTCAACAGCATCAACAATTTCTGACAGATCATCAAAATTATTATCTATTCCAGTTTCATCAGCTGGATACGGTCTCTCTTGATTACCATCAGCAGATACAATATCTTCAATTGAATCTCCTAATTCCTTTAATGCAGGAAGAGACGCATCTCCAACAATAAATCCCTGTCTCTTGCTAACAGAACCGCCACCAGCTGTTGCTATCCTACTTGTAAGCACGGCGTAAGAAGTGAATGCTTTCTGTGTAGATTTTGCCTTATAACAAACACCCGCCGCATCATTGTCATATGGATGAACAGGAACGCTTGATAAATATTTTTTCTGAACGAGTTGCTGTGCGATATTATCAAAGTTGGCACAAAGTTTAGTTTGAGTATGAGTAACTGCCGCTTGCGCTGTCTTTGTAAAGAATGATAGCTTACTAATTCTTCCGTAGGAATTTTGTGCCAAAACTGAAGATTCACTATTATCAGTAAGTCCTAAACATGAAGTACAATCATCTGGATATTTTTTATTATCCAAATAATAAAGCTCCGCTGCAATTCTTACATTTCTTAAATCTTCTGCCGTCTTGGTATCAGCAGCTTTCATTCTTGAATCAGCCACATTATTTAAAACAATGGCAGATATTAAAGAGATGATGGCTATTACAACCAAAAGCTCAATTAATGTAAAACCAAAATCTAATTTGGCAATTATTTTATTTCTCTTCATTATCATAATTATACCCTATCTATGAAAACTGGACCATTAAAACTATTCACAATACCCCATATACTTAGAATTAGAACTAGCAAGGCAATAATTAACAATATGATCTTTGCCGTTCTCTCATTTTTTATAATATGATGCTTAACCAAAAAAGACGAAAAAGAAAGAGGTCTTTTTTCAACAGGAAAATCACGGAAAGCTGGCTGAACAGAAAATCTAGAATTATTTTGTTCGTCAAACTCTATAGACATAGCTCAATTGTATCATAAAAATTAATTATTTCGCAAAAAACTCCTTTTCTGCTTTTATAAAATCTTCCAATTCCCCATCAAGCACTTTTTCCACCTGGCTTGTCTCATGGTCTGTTCTATGGTCTTTTACCATTTTATAGGGATGAAAAACGTAAGAACGAATTTGATTTCCCCATTCCGCATCTGTAGTTTTACTTATATAAAGCCCTTTCTCTTTAGCTAGACGCTCTTCTTCTTGATGTGCATAAATCTTTGCCTTAAGCATGGCAATGCCCTTTTCCTTATTTTGCGCCTGAGAACGTTCAGATGTCACATGAACCGCCATTTTTGTAGGTTTATGTACGATTCTGACAGCGGTCTCTCTTTTGTTTACATTCTGCCCTCCTGGACCACCTGATTTTGCATAAGTGATTTCTAATTCATCTTCAGAGATTTCTATATCTACAGGTTTATCAAATTTTGGAACAACTTCAACCATTGAAAAACTGGTATGCCTCAATTGCTTTGAATTAAATGGAGAAAGTCTAACTAATCTATGCACCCCTGATTCATGCTTGAGTATTCCATATGCATTTTTACCGTCGACATCAAAAGACAAATTTCTATAACCACCATGATCATTTTTATGCTCATGAATAATTGAAATACCCCACCCCCTTTTTGATATATATTTATAATACATTTCAAAAAGAATTCTAGAAAAATCTTCAGAATCATCACCTCCCGCACCAGAGAATATTGTAATCACCGCACCCAATGAATCATAAGGGCCACCTGCGGCACCGTTTTTAATTTCAGATTTAAGAGATTGCAATTCTTTAACGAGTTCCTGCGCATGCAAAGAATCCTGCCAAAAATTAGCATCCGCCATTGCGTTTTCAATTTCTATTATCCTCGCTTCTTTTTCTTGTATAGTTAAATTAGTCATCTTAGTATTCTGAACTTGGCGTTCTTAAGTTGAATATAGCATAAAAATGCAAGTTTTTGAAATTGACTTATTTAATAGTGAGCCAATGGGCGGGATTGAACCGCCGGCCTGCACGTTACGAGTGTGCCGCTCTACCAACTGAGCTACATTGGCGATACTTTACAATATAACACAAAAAACAGAATTGGAGCCAATGGCCGGGATTGAACCGGCGACCTCACCCTTACCATGGGTGTGCTCTACCAACTGAGCTACATTGGCATTTATTATCGTTATATAGCACCATACAAGACGGCACTATTAAGACAATACTGGGGTAATACTAGGATAATACCAACATTAGTCCCCCATTTCAAGCTCACTGCCCTCATCGTCAATTTCTTTGTGATTACTTTTTATTACATCGTCCTCATCGTTAAAAATTTTATCAAGCCAATAATGAATGATATTTGTGCTAGTTGGTATTAGATTAAATAAAATACCTAGAATAAATAAAATTTTTGAGATTAGTGGATTCCAAAAAACAAAGATAATAGCGAGTAGTGCCGTAAAAGCCGGAAAAAGAATTCTTATATATCCACTTCTTCTATCCGCCTTAGTTATACTTATTGTATCCACCTCTGGATTCTTTTCAATGTGTCGTCTCATTAAATACAAAGAAAATCCGATTAGAATAATATTTAAACCATAAAATATTACCGCTGTTTCATTATTTGGAAATTGTCCCAACAGAGCAGTTGAAAATGGAATCAAAATAATCAAAAGGAAGAACAGCGCATTATAAGATGCCAAGTAAACAGTAAGTGTTTTAGAATACACGGAGGTAATATAGTGATGGGCTCGCCAATAAGTAAACAACAAGGCAAAACTCATGATAAAACTTAGAAGTATTGGCAACAAATCTTTAATCGCAGTTAGTAAAATTCCCGCATCAGCAAAATCCGGCAAGTTAGGCGTCTTAATTTCAAAAGCCAAAAAGGTCATGACGATAGCAAAAATTCCATCAGCAAGGCCATCAAGTCTTTGCTGTTTCATTTGAGATGTGGATTTTTTAATCATGATAATATTTTATCACAC
>CAYUCM010000033.1:0-7207 GCA_964443365.1 uncultured Candidatus Saccharibacteria bacterium | reverse complement strand
AACAGCGCATTTCTAATTTCACTTGCTCGTTTTTGTTTACTACTAATAGCTGTCTTATAATTCTGCTGTTCAGTTTTATTTAAACTCAACAATCTCTTCTTTTCTGCTTCCAACTTCTTAATATTTGCTTGTTCTTTTTCTACGTCCACCTTTAAATCAATTTCTTTGTTTCTTTTAACACCAAGCTCTTCTTTAACAACTTCATTGCTATGTTTGGCATCTTTAACATTATCCAAATGAATATTCATCGATTGCTTGATAGATGTAAAATTATCAAAATCGATAAAAAATTCTGAAAGATTTTTATTACTCAAAAAAGATTCTATAAACGTTGAATCATCAAGCTCTCTGGTTTTTTCTATAATTTGCGCGAGCGACTCCTTACCCTTTCCAATTCTTTCTGATAATGCATTTATAGTATTTGTTTTAACAACAATATCTTTACCTAAATTGTTTATAGAAATTTCATGTGATCTAATCTTAAGTTGTGCAGTTTTAATCTTTGCATTCAAAATAGCAATATCTCTCTCTATAGATGTACCCTCTTTTGCCTTACTATCCAAAATAACCTGTTGGTCTTTAATTTCTTGTTCTATTTTAGCGAGCTCCGCGCGCAGCTGTGCTTGTTGTTCTGGGGTTAAGTTAGCGGTTTGAGAAAGAGAAATATTTGGACGTACAAAAACAGAAAAAATAATTGCGATCAAAAACAAAGAAAACAAAAAATACCACGTGGACTTATCAATAATCTTTTTAGCAAGAAACATATAATATCTATTATAACAACTAGACCCAAACAAAACAACTCATCTATGGATAATTTAGTTATAAAACAAAATAGTTTTTTACCACCTTCTTGAGAAATTCTTTTACAGTATCGAATGAAATATCGTGATTTTCTTTAAAGATAATTGGTTCATTTAACACGTCATCAAAATATATTAGGGATTTTAATATTAATGCAGTATCAATATCCTTATACTTTTGGACCGTAATATCAATAAGCGTTTTTAAATCAAAATTTTGCAATATAAAATACAAGTCAACATAATCTTTTTCCAAAGAGCGACTCAATATCGCACCAAACTTCATAGCGGCAATATCCTCCAGTGAAGCAATTTTGAAATATTCAGTCTCTACAAATGGTCTCAAGACATCGTATTTAAAGCCAAAAAAACTTAGTTTAACCACATCATCAACTAAGCACGAAACTGTATTTTTTTCATTTTGAGTAATTATCAATTTATGACTCAAAAAAATGGTTTCTAATTTTGATATTAAAACACCAGTATCAAAATCGTCATATTTGAAAAAATCAAAATCAATACTGTCTCGATGGCCAATCTGAAGCGCCAAGCCCGTACCACCTGCAAGATAAAAACCATCATCAAAAGATAGAGATTTGAACAATGGCAAAAAACTCTTTCTTTGTTCATCCAAAATATTCCAATGTATATTCAAATTATTCATAAATTATATAAAGCGCGTCTGCTTAATTGGAAAAGTTTCAAAAATAAGAGACCAGAGCGACAAAGACTTTTTATTCCACTCTGATACATTAGAATTATGTATGGTAGATATTATTTCTTCTCTATTAAAATTATTAAACAACCACAATACAGCTGAATACGTGCCTGTATTTAATACATTCTTAATAATAAGCAACCGGTGATCTGGTACAGATAAATCAATCCTACTAACATCGTAAGACCACAGACACATTTTTACAGACTGAGGGAAGTCGTGTTTCATATATATATTATAACATAAATAAAAAGAAGGTGATAGACACCCTCTTTTTATTATACAAGACGAATTCAAGATTATTCCCCCTCTTCTTCATCCTTCTTTCCCTTCTTGTCTGTAACTTCAATTGATGACATATCAATTTCTGCTGGAGCAACTTCCTCTTCTTCTTTTGCTTCAGCAACCAATGCAACAACTTCTTCTGCATCAGTTTTAAGTACAACACCAGCTGGAAGCTTAAGATCACCAGCATGTATTTGAGAATCAAAATCAACAAGAGCTGATATATCAACCTCAATTGCGTGTGGAAGATCCTTGGGCATAGCCTCAATCTCAACTTCATGAAGAACCTTCACTAGATTACCTCCCAAAGTTTTAACAGCCTCTGAAACTCCGATAAACTCAAGAGGAATTGAAATCTCAACCTTCTTACCCTTTTCAAGAACATAGAAGTCTACATGTCTTATAGCACCCCTAACAGGCTCTCTATTTACATCATGTATAAGAGTATCATGTGTCTCACCATCAAGAGATAATGTAACCACAGTTGATTCTCCAGCCTCCTTCCAAACCCTTAAAAAATCTACCTCATTCACCCAAATTGGTGTTGATTCTGCCTTTGGACCATAAAATACTGCAGGGATTTTAGCATCCGCCACAGTTTTACCGCCTTCACGCTTTTCTGTAATAAGCTTTAACATAGTGGAGCTATTATAACTATTTTTTACGAAATTGCAATGCCAACAGCCTCTATTTCGAACACATTAAAAATCAACATACCAAATTAAGTATTTTTTAAAATAAATAAGACCAACTTTCTTTATAAAAACTTTATAGAAATTTCATATAAATCTGGTTATAAATATTAAATAAATTATGAAAAAAGAATTTGACAAGTGGAATTCCTTAAAGAAAAATGTTGAGAATTATTCTGGTGTGTACGCAAACACTGGAGAAATATGGTGGTGCAACATAGGTATTAATATAGGTTCAGAAAGTTGTGGAAAAAACCATCTATTTGAAAGACCTGTATTAATTTTAAAAGTATTAAACACCAGACTCTTTTTGATTGCACCACTTACTACAAAAAATAAGAAAATTTTAAATCATATACAAATACCATTTACTGACAAACAGTCTTTTTTGATGATTGAGCAAATAAAAACAATAAGCAGCAAAAGGCTTACTAGAAAAATAGATAGGTTGAATAAAAAAACACTAATTGAACTTAAACAAAAAATACTTAATTATTTACTAAACTAATCGAAAAGCCCCGTTAAAGGGGCTTTTCTCGGAGCCTTTCGGCCAAGTGCTTAAATAATATCAAATTTAAAAGTTAAGTCAACAACAAAATTTAAACAAAAAACTCCAAAATCATGCTAAAATATGCAAATGCAAAACGAGCCTCAGGAGTTTCAAACAGAAAACAATGCTGATTTAATAAGCGTTATACTCCCCTGCCTTAATGAAGAAAAAGGCTTAGAACTTTGTATTAATACAATAAACAGCACAGCTCGTGAAAATAATTTGAATTTGGAAATAATAGTTGTAGACAACGGATCAACAGACAACTCTCAGGATGTGACAAGAAAAATGCAAGAGAAATACGGCAATATAGTTTTGGAAGAAGAAAAAATAAAAGGCTACGGTTCAGCATATTTGCACGGCTTTTCTAAAGCTCGTGGAAAATATTTAATCATGGGTGATGCCGATAACACCTATGACTTTACCGCGATACCAACCTTCATCAATAAATTAAAAGAGGGCTATGATTTTGTTGTTGGAAATAGATTTGCAGGACTAATGGAAAGAAACGCCATGACCTTTTCTCACAAGTGGATTGGTAATCCAATACTTTCTTCTTTGGTTAGAATATTTTTCAAAATTAAAATTCACGATATTCACTGTGGACTACGCGCCATAACCAAAATATCTTACGACAAACTTTCACTGAGCACATTGGGAATGGAATTTGCATCAGAGATGATTATCAAAGCCTCTCGTGCAAAATTAAAAATTACTGAAATTCCAACCAAGTATACAACAAGAATTGGAGAATCAAAATTAGAAACATTCAATGACGGTTGGAGACATTTGAGATTTATACTTTTATATTCGCCAAAAATAATATTTCTAATCCCTGGAATCACACTTTTTCTAATCGGATTAATTGCCTTAATCGCATTATCAATAGGAAATATTTCAATCGGTGGAATAACATTATATTTTCACCCAATGTTTATGTCATCACTCTTGATGATTTTGGGATATGAATTAATATTTTTTACAGGCTTTTCAAGAATTTATGCAATCACCCACCTTGGAGAGCATGACAAAATGATAGAAAAACTATTTAAATTTATAACACTGGAAAGAGCGCTTGCTTTAGGTTCTGTAATATTTTTAATTTCGCTTTCTATTTATATTAAAATTTTTGTCGATTGGATCAGCAGTGACATGAAAGATTTATTTGAAACCAAAAGTCTAATTGTGGCGCTAACTTTTTCTGTAATTGGAATACAAACGATCATGGGCGCATTTATGATTAGTATACTGAATATTAAAGATAAAAATTAGATTTTTATACCCAAGATAATCTTAGTCCACTCAATCACTCTAACGTGGAATAATTTTATATATCGAACAAAATAGTAATTATCCACCACAGGGTAAAGAGCGGGAATCAAAATCCAATTATTGGACATTGGTATTAATTCTTGTTGCACAGGCTTAGTTTTAGGTCTAAGTATTTTTTCTTTTGGAAAAACAATGGTCTTGTCTTCCCTCTTATTTAAATATCCCGCCCACCAACTAAATGTCGATGGCGCGCAAATAATATTTTTGCACAATGACATCAAAAATAAATCCTCATAATCTTTATTATTCTCCATAAAAATTATTTTTATATTCGGTTTTTTGTGCGAATTTTGTTTTGTAATGCACCGCAAGAACTTACGCATTATTTTATTCATTTCTTTTTTGGCCAGAAAAATATCGTCAGAAAATATAAGTAGATTTTGTGCCAGAGAATTCTCATGTGTCTTAAAAATCTCAAGTAATGCATTTACATAATATTTAACCCTTGGAATATAATACATATCCATATAATAGGTTTCAGTAAATTTATCACCAAATCTAAAATGCAAAGCCGTGCTGTTATTAAAATCAATATCAGAATATTTACTAGACGCATCCTTAATCTTATCAGCCTTAAAATCAAATATTCTCTTTATCAAATCTTTATCAAAAAACCCCTCACTTTCATAATATCCCCAAATATCCCTGTTGTTTTTATCGATTTTTAATTCATTCACAGAAACACCTGCGGGTAATTTTAATCTCTCATTCTCATCGTTCAAATTAAAAACATAATCCCCCAACCAATCTGGGCAATAAAAAGTAGTATTTAATTTCTGAGCTTCTGTTCTTAAATATGCATACTGAAAAAGTTGATTTCCAAATCTTCCTTCTCCCTTTTGTCCTAGTCTAGTAAAAGAAATTGTCATGGGGTTATTTTTCAAAATGATACAAAATCAAACCTTCATCACCCCTTCCGATTTCCTTGAATTTCTTACACTCAAACCATTCTGAATAAACGTATTCCAGATTATGCTCTTTGGCGATTTTTGTTTTTCTATTGCAATCGGAGCCGTTTAGAAATTCGTCATAATTTAATATAAACACACCTATAGTTGAAGGTTTTGAATGATATGGATAATTTCCTGTTGCAGCACCTATTGCAAGCCCCTTCCATGGAGGTGCCAGAAAATACTTTTTTGTAAAACCATCAAAAAGACGCAAATCATCTTCTGTTAGAAAAACACTAGCGGTTGGAGCTGGGGGCAAATTATGTCCCTTTTCATAATTATTATAATGAAGGGTTAAATTTTTCCAAGTGTCATTTTGCGTGTAGTCAATTGACGCAAAAAGCGCAATCAAAAGAGATGCGAATATAATTATTTTTACCCTACTTGGTTCTATGAATTTTTTGCACATATAATCAAAAGCAAGAGCAAATGGAATCAAAATTAAAAAGGATGTAATTATGACGACTCTTGGTTTATCAATTAAAAATACAAGTTGTGAATATGTGTAAAATAGCCAGTATATAAGGCCTATTATCAATGGAAAAAGAATCGAATACAGCTTGCGCTTAATTAAAATAAAAATACCAACAATCGCAAATGGAAAAACGAAAGGTGGAATCACAAACCAAATTGGAAAGTGCAAAAATCCACCAACTAAATTATTTCTAATGATATAACTTAGAAATTTATCAAGCGCATGAGAAAAGGAATTCGTATTAAAAACAAAAATACTAACAACGACAAAAGAGATCAGTATTAAACCTAAAATTATTTTTATTGTGTTTTTTTGTTTTATATTTTTTACGAAATACGCCAGCATCACAGGTGCGACAAAGGAAATAAATGGTGGATATAGACAGAGACACAGCAAACTCGACAAGAAATACAATGAATTATTTTTTCTGACAATTGCAATAATGCTTATTAAGAAGAATATTAATGCAAAGACCATGGGTATCAAAAACCAAATTCCCGGTAAATTTCCACCATTTGTAATATAAGGAATAATCAAAATGGAAATGGCTGAAATAAATTTATTAACACCGAGAGAATTAAGTAATGTGAAAAAAGTTATAACGACCAGCATTCCAATTATCAAAGTTAACAAGACATAATCATTAAGAGGGTCAAGATCGAAAAATAAAAAGATATCTGAAAGAAAAGAAAAATATACCATTAACGGATCGTTGAAAGACAGGCCTAAATTCAACGGGCTAACTACAGGCAGAGACTTGCTGTCAATTGTGTATTTGACAAAAGCGATAGCGGACCATTCGTCAGAAAAATACGGGTATGGCAAAAAAGCTTTTTGAACCTCATATGAACCAGATATGGAATTTACTGTTCCTGTAAAATTGTAATGAACGAAATATAAGTTGATAAAGACAATAAAGAAGGCAATAAAAATTGGAAAGTTTTTCTTTATGAAGTGTGTGAGTTTTTTTAGAGAAGTATTTTTTGCATTGATATCTTTAGCAATCTCTCTGTCTGCTGTGTTTTCTGCGATTTCTATATCCTCATAGAAATCGGGTACCAAATCCTTTACCCTATTCCCCATCATTCCATTTCCACGTCTGATCTTGTGACGATTTTTTAAATAGTACAGAATCGATAATAAAGAGATGGTGAAATAAAAATAAATAATTGTCTGATAATCAAAAATCTTTAAATATTGGGTGAAAAGTGCCACCAGTAGGTGAATTAACAGGTTTGAAGTGATAATAATTAAAGCGCCAGACAATTTGTCTTTAAAAAAGCGGGTTAGGATGAGCGGAATTAAAAATAAGACCAGCGATGTTAGAGAAATTAATGAAAACATATTTATTCTTAATAATAACACAACCTCGAGCAACACAAAAATCTTAAATTTCAAGGTG
>CAYUCM010000032.1:0-7649 GCA_964443365.1 uncultured Candidatus Saccharibacteria bacterium | reverse complement strand
TGTCTATTCCAACATCTGCTTCCTCGCCCTACTACCTTTGTTCTTCTCACGCTCCTCCTTTTTGGTTTTTTTCTCTTGTTTTAGAGTTCTTTCATTGAGCTCGCGTATTTCATCTCGTAAAATTGCAGCTGTTTCAAAATCCAAAATCTTAACAGCTTCTTCCATTTGAGACTCCTTCATTTTAATTAATTTAGTAGGATTTTTAGCGAATTCCAACTCGTCCAAAAGAATTAACTTACTTACCGTCTTTTGATGATCGCTTTTAATATGATCTGTAATATCATTAATTCTTTTTATAATAGTCTGTGGAGTAATTCCATGTTCCTTATTATATGCAAGTTGTAAGGCACGTCTTCTTTCAGTTTCTTTCATGGCACGTTCAAGTGATCCTGTCATATTATCAGCATATAAAATAACTCTACCATCAACATTTCTAGCCGCACGACCAATAGTTTGAATAAGTGCAGATTCAGATCTTAGAAATCCCTCTTTGTCGGCATCTAAAATTCCAATTAGAGAAACTTCTGGCAAGTCTAATCCTTCACGCAATAAGTTAACACCAACCAAGATATCAAAAACCCCACGTCTAAAGTCAGTTAGAATTTGAATACGCTCTAATGTTTGAATATCGCTATGAACATAATTTGTTTTGATGCCCTGTTCTTTTAAATATTCAGTTAAATCCTCCGCCATTTTCTTGGTCAGAGTTGTGGCAATTACGCGTTGATTCTTTTTAATTACCACCTTGGCTTCTTCAATAAAATCAAATATTTGTCCAATATTTCCGTCTTGTCCTTTAATTGTTTTGCCATCCGCATCCTTTCCTGCTTTTACTTTTTTAAGTGCCGTCACGGGCTTTACAACAAGCACAGGATCGATTAATCCTGTTGGTCTAATAATTTGCTCAACAATTTGCTTGCTATTTTCAAATTCAAATTTACCAGGTGTGGCTGATGTAAAAACAACTTGACCAACGCGCGTTTCAAACTCGTTAAATTTCAATGGACGATTATCCGCAGCACTGGGTAATCTAAACCCATAATCAATTAAATTCTTTTTTCTTGATGCATCTCCAGCAAACATTCCATTAAGTTGTGGAACTGCCACGTGCGACTCGTCAATTACAGTTAGAAAGTCAGGACTACCATCCGCTTTATGAGGAAAATATGACAACAAAGTATCTGGCGCTTCACCTTGTGTTTTTCCAGAGAAATGACGAGAATAATTTTCAATTCCATTACAATATCCAACTTCTTTTATAAGCGCCAAATCATATGTAGTTCTTCTGCGAAGTCTCTCCGCCTCAATATTTTTTCCTTCTTTTTCTAGAACTTTTAGACGAGCATCAAGTTCTTTTTTAATATCAGCAACAGCACGCGCTCTTTCATTTTCTGGAGTAACGAAGTGCTTTGCTGGAAACAAAAATAGACTATCTGTTTCTTCTATAATATTTCTTGTGATGGCATCAATTAAAATAATTTCTGAAACGATTTCACCTTCTCCAAAATTTTCAATTCTAATTCTATAAATTACTCTTTCACTGACGGGCATTACTTCAATTGAATTTCCAACCGCTCTAAAATTTCCGGGGGTTAAATCAGCATTCGTTCTTTCAAAATACATTCCAATTAGACGTCTAACAAAATCAGCTCTATCGGCACGCATTCCTTTTTCAATTTTGAAATTTACTTTTTCATATTCTTCAGGCGATCCCAATCCATAAATACAAGAAACGGATGCTACAATAATTACATCTTTTCTTGTAAGCAAGGCCTGAGTTGAAGCGTGACGCAAGCGTTCAATTTCTTCATTAATTTGCGCTTCCTTTTCTATATATGTATCAGATGAAGATATGTAAGCTTCTGGTTGATAATAATCATAATATGATACGAAGTAATGCACTGCATTATTTGGAAAAAATTCTCTATATTCTTGCGCAAGCTGAGCTGCAAGAGTTTTATTGTGAGCAATAACAAGAGTGGGTTTTCCAATCTCCGCTATTACATTTGCCATTGTATAAGTCTTTCCAGAGCCAGTTACACCAAAAAGAGTTTGATATCTATCACCCTTTTTAAGTCCACTTACCAATTTAGAAATAGCCTGCGGTTGATCACCTGCAGGGGTGTATTCTGTGGAGAGTTGAAAAACCCCCGCGTTTTCCACTTTTTTAGATACGCTTTTTACGGATTTTACAGATACAGATTTTGACGAGTTTTTTACAGGCTTAGATTTGGACATAAAAACAATAATAGCATTTTAGAGAGGTGTTTACAATCTTAACAAGTGTGATATTGTTTTTAGCGGACGAGCAACAAGCGTCTATTCCAAAAAAATGACACGCATTTTGATAACCATCCTGATCACAGGAACCAAATTCAGAATTCCAACATTCAAAACACACGCGGCATCGTTTCCATACAATGAGATGTTTGACGAACAAGACCAACCAAACGCAAGATATCATGAGAGCATTGCGAATCTCATACGAGAAACGATCGAATTGTGCAGGAACGACGGCTGGGATGAAGACAAACAAATAGGCAGCATTACGGTCACGCAACTTCACCTGCCAACCAAAGATGAGTCGGTCAGACTCGACTTGGCAGCTGGAAAAGGTCCAGCGCGGACTCCAGTTCATCCACGCACTCCACCCCCATTGAAGACAGAACCACCTGGCTTTTGAGAATTTGTGCGATCCAATCGGTAGAGCAACGCGACACGGAATACTCCGTGTTAAATCGCAAGCAATCACCAGATAGGCAAAATTCTCCATTCCCCCGGCGTAGAAATGCGCGCGGGGTTTTGTTTTTATTGCTAAACGCAAGTAACTTGCATTACCAAAATGACATATCTAAGGGGTGCGGAATCGCCCATTAGATAACCAACAAACTCATCATTTAAATTATGACATCCTCGGCTTCCCTTCTTCAAAACCAGAATTGTTTACCCAAAGAAATTCAACCTTGTCTTTAAATTCGTTCAAATCATGAGCACCAACATAACTCATTGATGATCTTAATCCATTTATCAATTTTTCAACAAAAAGATCGGCTGGGCCAATATGTGGGACATCAGATGTCTCACCCTCTGGCTCTCTTGCGGAATCCAAATTTCCATTTTTAATTCTATCAATTTGCTGATCCAGTGATGCGGAACCTCTATATCTTTTAAATAATTTTTCAACTCCATTTTCATCTATTTTTTTAACGAGTAGAGACGGCGCCTCTTCTGCCCCCGCCAAAAGCGAACCTAACATCACAGCATCAGCTCCGGCACCAAGCGCCTTTGCAACATCGCTACTATTTCTAATTCCACCATCAGCAATTATAGAAACACCAAGCTTTTTTGCTACGGCATAACAAGATATAACAGCGTGAATTTGAGGAGTTCCAACACCGGTTATCATTCTTGTTTTACATCTACTTCCAGGACCAACACCTATTTTAATACAATCAGCACCTGCTTCAGCTAATTTTTCTAAATGTTCTGGATTATCAATATTCCCAACAATCAAAATACAATTTGGAAAATCTTTTTTAATATTTAATGTTGCGTTATATGCGAGAGTACTTCCAGCGCGCGCTGTATCCAAAACCAAAACATCAGCACCGGCCTCTAAAAATCTTTTTGCTTCATCCAAATAGTCTCCAGAAAGTCTGAGTGTCCCCGCAACACAAAGTCTATTTTGTTTATCAATTAATGCATTTGGAAATTCCTTAAGTGAAGCCTCGTCCATAATTACAGACTTAACGTTTTTAATTTCCTCTACCCTGTCTTCCACTGTTGTAAATTGATGAATAAATCCAATCGCTCCAATTTTAGCGAGAGCAATAGCCATAAGATGCTCGGTAACATCGCTCATATTAGCAGACACAATTGGCAAATTTATATAAAAATCCTTACCTAATCTAGCTTTTAAATTTGTAATATCTTTTCTGTGTTCAATATCGGACCATTTAGATTTAATTGTTATGTCTGAAAAAGTTAAAGCTGGAGCCATGGGAATTCCTTTCAACCCAAACATAGAAGAAACATCTTCTTGGTATTTCCAATTTGTCATTTGTTTTTTATTTAAATATTATAGAACCGCTATCCGCTTTTAATGTAATTACAAGCTCGCCTTTTGATGTGAAAAAGAAACCGTCCGCTTCACCAAGTGCTTTTGAAAATTCTTGTTCTTGTGATCCTTCGCAATACATAAGTGTAGACATCATTTTGTCAAACTTAATCTTTTTTCCAGCCACACTATATTCTCCACCAATTCCATTACAATCGGTTTTTGCAGAAAAGGTTTTATCTTTTTTTAGAGTCAGAGTGAACTTGTTTGTTTTAGGTACTATCTCCGTATCATTATTATATACGATTTTTTCCCAATTCCAAGTCTTCATTGTTAAATTCATTTTTGACGAGTCTGCTTCGCCCTCAAAATCATTAGCAACAACTCCAAACTGCATTGTTTTGGAATCTATTTTAATTTGAGGTTCAGAATCAGTTGTACTTGTTGCATTATTCACCATGTGAATGTCTCTGTTGGAATAATTAAATTTATATGTTCCCAGACCTAAAACTATCAGAAAAAGTGCCGCTAATATTATTAATAGTCTAATAAAAAATCTTAATATTGTATGCATGTATAAAGTATATCAAAAAAATTCAAAAGGCGCCCTCCTTGATATACCTGAGTCAATTTAAAAAATATGCAAAAAAAAAGGGGGCCGGGGCGCCTTGCGACGTCCCGACCCTTTTCTCTTCGGCCGTTACTCAACGGCTCTGGTCTTTTTTTGACGAGAAAACTTTGAATCAATACGTGTTAAGAGAAATTGTATTAATCAGCACGGTGTGGAAAACAGCAGGAGACAAAATCCGCGAAGAAACCACAACCCTACTTTTAAAGTTCTTCAAACCAGAGCCGTTTAAGCTTTCAGATTGCATGAAGTCATGAACACTTTTCACGCAAGGGACAACGGGCTTTTACGTTGCTATCTGAAAGACTAACCGTTAGGAGGATAAGGTTTTGACGTGGGTTGACGCCCAAACCTTAGGGAAATCCATGAAACCCCACCTAGGGCCCCATTTTTTTCTACGGTTTCAATCTTATGCATTTGCCAGAGGCATCAGCGGCAAACAGTCGGTCCCGACTATACCACCAATACCCCCATGCACAGATGGGGTAATACTATCACATATTTAAGATTCGTCAAGGGTGCTACAGCATGTTACCCCATCTTTTTAGCCTCTATTGTTCCACCTTTGCAAAAACCCTCTTTTGTATTCAGCAAAGTTGCCACTTAAAATAGCTTCTCGCATACCATCAACTAAATGTATTAAAAAATATAAATTATGAATGCTAGCCAAAGTTCCCCCCAGCATTTCTTTTGCTCTAAATAAATGCGCAACATAACTTCTCGTATAATTTTTACAAGTATAACAACCACATCCATCGTCAATAGGTTTTAAATCTTCCCTATATTCATTATTTAAAATATTTATTTTTCCATTACGAGTTAAAAGCCCACCATTTCTTGCATTCCTCGTTGGCATTACACAATCAAACAAATCACAACCATTTTCAACCGCTTCAAACAAATCTTCAGGCTCTCCTATGCCGAGTAAATGTTTTGGTTTGTCTTTTGGTAAAACAGAATTAACCCACTTAACAGCATCACCCATATCCTCTTTTTCAAATGAGCCGCCAATTCCATATCCATCAAAATATTCTCCATCGATATTCATTTCACTTAAAACCTGCGCGCTTTCTTTTCTTAAATCTTCATGTCTTCCACCTTGAACCACAGCAAAAAGCGCTTGATCTTGTGCGTGACCACTTTGCAAATGATATGCCAAACATTGTTTTGCCCATCTGTGCGTTCTGTCTAATGCTTGACGTTGATAGTGAATTGATTCATGCGGAGATGTGCATTCGTCAAAAGCAAAAATAATATCTGCACCAATATCATTTTGAATTTGAATAGATTTTTCTGGAGTAAAATAATGTGCGCTTCCATCAATAATTGATCTAAACATCACACCTTGTGCATCAATTGCGGCGGGCTTCATAATTTCTTCTTCATTTTCAAAAATTTCATTTCTTATTGACGAATTTCTCTCGTCCCCACTTTCAGTTTTTTCTGGCAAAGGAATTTCATCCACAAAATCTGATCCAAAATTTTTATTTCCCCCTCTTCCTTTTATTAATTTAGAAATTCCCTTTCCAAACGCACTTCCCAAAGAAAAAACCTGAAAACCACCCGAGTCTGTCATTGTGGGACCCTGCCAATTCATAAACTTATGAATTCCACCATTGTTTTTAATGGTTTTTTCACCAGGTTGTAAATATAAATGATATGTATTTGCAAGAGCAACCTGTGCTCCCAAATCTTTAAGCATTTCAGGAGGAACGGCTTTTACCGTTGCCTTTGTTCCAACAGTAACAAATGCTGGCGTTTTAATTTCTCCATGAGGCGTAGAGATTACACCCGCGCGCGCGAGTGTGCCCTCGTTCAATTCCTTTTCAATTTTAAAGGAGAAATTTTTGTTCATGAATTATATTCCCGCAATCTTAATAGCAATGTACAAAACAACAGCACCAAGTAGTGTCATAATTGTTGTCCATTTTGTACTGTGCGAGTGATGACTTTCTGGAATCATATTGCTTGCTGCAATGTAAATGAAGAAACCAGCAAAGAGACCCAAAATCACTCCTAAAATATTTTGCGAAATTGTAAAAAACAAAGTTGCTACAACTCCAAGAATTGGGGCTATTGAATTTACAGAAAGCCATCTAAGTGCCTGCTTCTTACCACCATGATTTTTTAAAATCAAATTCACAGTATTTAATCCATCAGAAAATTTATGAATCAAAACTGCAATTGTTACGATTGCTCCAACCGCGCTAGAAACTTGAAAAGCAATTCCGATTGAAAAACCATCTAGGAAACTGTGAATAGCAAGACTAAGTGCTGCCAATTTTCCCTTTCTTTGTTCATGTGAATGTTCATTCACTCCACACTCCTCATGATGACAGTCAACTTCGCAATCATGACACTCTCCAGTTTTATGATTATGAGAAATTATCAATCTATCAATAAGCATGTATAAAATAAAACCAACAGCGACAATTGATACCGCTTGGTTTACAGTCAAAAAACCTTCTGAAAGTTCAATTGATTCTGGTATTAAATCAAAAAAAGCAACACCAAGTACTGCACCCGCTCCAAAGCCCATTATTAAATGCAATTTGTCTTTAAATTTAAGGGCAAACAGTCCGCCGAGAAATGTAAAAACACAAGCAAAAATACTTATTATAAAAATTGACATAGTTAAGACACTATACAATAGTTTTAATCAAAAGACCACCCCACAAAAGGGTGGTCATCTAACGCCAAATTGCGTCAGATTCAGGTAATGGGATAAACCCATTTAATATCCGCCATTTGAAGACGGCCCAGGCTTTGGTATGTAATTCACACCAGCAACCGGATTTGCCATTCCGTTAATCTTTAGTTGCGATGGATCAACAAAGTCCGCCGTTCTTCCTATGGCATTAAAGAACTTTGTTCCCGCTTGGTCTATTGAACCAAACAGATCAGGCATTAATAGCCTTATCGCAATGAGCAAGATTACCAAACCTATTGCTTTAAACATATTGG
>CAYUCM010000031.1:0-7717 GCA_964443365.1 uncultured Candidatus Saccharibacteria bacterium | reverse complement strand
AATCTATATTTAACGAAAAACACCCGCAGGTGGCCTTGTGGGGCTCCTTACGGGTGAGTTTTTGCGGATTTCAGTCCTTGTGGCTGGTTCAAGGACGGGAAGTCTGCGTTGCCATTTTACCTGGGTGGGTGGTTTGGCGGTTGGGGTTTGTGGGAGGGGTGATTGCGAGCGAGGATTGGAACCTTCGCCCGCATGACTACCGCGTTCATTTTGCCTTAGCGGCACATGGGACGCGGCAGGCAGGGCATTGGGCAGGGTCGTTGCACGTATACCTGCCGCTGCATTGGAGGTGGACACATTTGCATGTGCCGCTGCATCGGCATGGGTGGCCGACAATATGGTTCCTGTGTCACCACAATGGGTGGTAGGTTGAAGTTGAAGCTCCATCCCGACCTTGCCAAGGGTGCCGGCGGTTGCGGTGCGGGGGCTTGTGGTGCCGTCAGTGGCACCACACGGTTGTGGCACTCTGGTAGCCACGCCCACTTGTAATATCTGTCGAACAGAATTGTTCGACCCGTCTGGGCCATTTGGACTTTAGCCCTGCCACGGCCAAAGTCATTGACCCAGACCGTCTGGTCTGTGCCAAAGGCCTGTTCCCACGGTATCCGGATTGCGTCCGGTGTTGGTGTTGTAGGTTGGTTTCCAAAGATCTCCGAAGAGATCATTTGGCCGACCTGTTGGCCACCGTTCATCACGGCGGCGGGTTGGGGGTTTTGCCCCATCTGCGTGCCGTCGGTGACGGTACGCGTGATGGTGCAGGATGTGGTGATGAGCGCCAGAAGCGCTCCCAACATGGCCTTCATTGTGGTTTTCATGGTTGTCTGAATGGTTGGTTTGAGAATATGAGATTGTCAAAGAGCACCAGCTCTTAACTGGCGATAATTATAATACAATACTAGTATTTGTCAATACCGCTTAAATTCCCAATATAAAATTTTTTGTATATTAATTACACTAGATACTCCTAATCTTCACCTTCATTTGTCTATCTTTATCCACTCTCGGTAATTTAATAGTTAAAATACCTTGTGTTTCAATTGCTTCAGCGTGCTCTATATCAACCTCGTGAGGTAAATTGATTGTTCTAGAAAAAGACCCCCAATATAATTCTCGATGAAAATAATCATCATCCGCCACAATTTTATCTTCTTTTCTAACCCCCTTGAGTGTCACAGAATCCCTGGTTAAATTTATTTCCAAATCCTCTTTTTTAACACCAGGAATCATTGCTTTAACAATCACCTCATCTTGAGTTTGATAAACATCCACAGATAATTCACTGTCAGCAGAACTGTCATCCATCCAACCTGATTTATTATTATCATCAAATTTTGCGTAGATTTGATTCTGAGGCTTCTTAGGTAAGCTTTTTACAATCTTATTAGTCTGAGGGAAATCAAAATCATCCTCAGCCGTTTCTAATTGTTCGTCCTCATCAATATTAACCGCACCGGTTAGTCTTTCAAAAAATGATCTTTTCTTCATATTCGTTAATTATAAATCATTAATGATTTAATTAAAAGCTTTTTTGACGAATATATTGTGAATATTAAAAATTCTTAATTCTTTTAACTCGCTCAAGAGATAATATTAAAATTATGATAGTAATCCATACAAAAGAAAACGCAATAAACATTCTTTGTTGATCGCTAATTATTATAATGAAATTAAAAATAGTGTGTATGATAGTTGCTACAATAAGACCTATAAAAATCATTCCCAATTTAGTGAATTTTCCTTTATAAAATGCATAGCCTATGAAAATTGAAAAGACACCAGAAGCGGCAACGTGAAGTAGACTTGCCCCCATAAATCTAGCTGTACCAGTAAGTACACCAGACATAAAATCTCCATCAAGAAGTGGAGTTAATAAAAACAATGCGTTTTCCATTGCAGCAAAACCAAGAGCAACAGACATCATATATATGAATGCATCAATTGGATGATTATTGACGCTTTTATTTCTAAGCGCAATAATATAAGCTCCTGTAAATTTAATAATTTCCTCAATAGAAGCCCATATTGCAACAGCCTTAAAACTATCAACTTCTAAATTAAATATATGCCCAGTTATTTTTTGTAATGGATAAACGATAAAGACGCCACACATTCCAATCACAAAAGAAAGAAAAATTATATCTCTGGGCTCTTTGTGATCATTTGCTTCATGCATCCAAAACCATAACCAAAAAATAGCAGGTAAAACACCACCTATTAGGGCGTATGAAAAAGTTTCTATGGCAAAAAGAGGTGCTCCTTGTAATTGATTTATTAAATAAGAGGCCATTGTTCGGTCATAATTAACTCTCGAGCCTTAAGCTCTCCAGGAAGAAGTGACCAAATTTCTTGAGTGACATGTGGCATAAACGGATGAAGCGTCTTCAAGATTATTGATAGAGTCTCAAGTAAGAATTTTGCACGAGAGTTTTTATTGGCGAGGCCATCATCGTTCAAATTATTTTCTTGTGCAAAAATTTCTTTACTGTTTTCAAGAATAATATCTGCAAACTCCTTCCATGTATAATTATACAGGTCTTCTGCCGCAATGTGAATTTTTAAGTTGTTAATATTGTCATCAACTAATTTAAAAATTTCATTTCTCTTTTCAATTAATAACAAATCAGCCTCGGTAAATTTAATTTCAGGGTTATTTATAACGTGATTAAAGCCTTCTGTTGCTGTTAAAACAAATCTGGTAATATTCCAAATCTTATTAGCGAAGTGTTTATAACCTTTGATTTTATTTTCATCAATCTTGCTATCAGTGCCGGGTGCGGTTCCAAAGACTAGAGACATTCTACCTGCATCAATTCCATATTTGTTTGCAATATCAATTGGATCAATTCCATTTCCAAGAGATTTAGAAAACTTTCTGCCTTTAATATCGCGAACCATGCCAGTTAGAAGAACTTTATGAAAGGGAATTGTACCCAACACATATCCTGTCATTAAAATCATACGAGCAACCCAGAAGAATAAAATATCATGCGCTGTTACAAGGAGATTTGTTGGATGATATTTAGCGAAGTCACTATCTGGTCCAATATTATTTGGCCAACCCATAGTTGAAAAGCTCCATAGTCCTGATGAGAACCATGTATCTAGGGTGTCTTCATCTTGAATCCACTCGCTGGCATCTGCACCCGCACCGGTGTCGGCGTTTGCACCCGCGGGAGCTTCTGTGCCACAGTAAATATCGTCATTATTAATATCTTGATTTTTTTGCGAATCATTTTTATACCAAACGGGAATTCTGTGACCATACCAAATTTGTCTACTAATACACCAGTCCCTTAGATTATCAATCCAATTGTAATAAGTTTTTAGAAAATGTGGAGGTAAAATTTCAATTTGACCACCCTCAACTGCCTTTCTCATAATTTCCTTTAGTGTGGTTGTTGAACCAGATGGAATTCCATTAATTTCTGAATGTTCCAATGTGAAAGGCTTATTAACCGCAATAAACCATTGAAGTTTTGGAAGGGGTTCAATAATTCCACCAGTTCTCTCAGCCGTTGAAACTCTTTGATCAACTTCTGTCTCTTCAATCATTAAATCATTTTCTTTTAGCCAATTAACAACAATCTCTCTTGCTTCAGTAACTTTTTTGCCAAGAATGTTTTCATCGCCAATCATCATGCGGGCCTTCTCGTCAATAACTTGAACCATTGGAAGATTATGACGCTCTGCAATTTCATAGTCAGTCATACTATGAGCTGGAGTAACTCCAACAGCACCAGTTCCAAATTCCATTTCAGCCGCTTTGTCAGCGATAATTTTAATGGTGATTGGTGCGCCACAGAAATTCATGGAATATTCTTTTCCAACAAATTGTTTGTAACGCTCATCTTCTGGATTTACTGCAACAGCAACGTCCCCAAGTTTTGTTTCAGGACGAGTTGTTGAAATTGCAATAGGGAAGTCCTTACTATATTTGAAAGTGTAGAATTTTGTTTTTCTGTCCTCGTAAATTAATTCATCATCAGAAATTGTTGTTTGGCCTTTTGGATCCCAATTAACAACGCGGTTTTTTCTGAAGATTAAGCCATCATCATACATCTTTTTGAATGTAGTTCTAACGGCGAGATTTCTTTGTTCGTCCAAAGTGAAAGCCTCTCTTGACCAATCAATAGACGCTCCAAGAATTTGAAGCTGAGAAACTATGGTGTCTCTACTTTTCTGTGCGTGCTCGTCAACTCTTTTAAGAAGTTCTTTACGACCAAGATCATATCTTGATTTTCCTTCTGCTTTTTGAATATTTTTTTCAACAACAGATTGTGTGGCGATGGATGCGTGATCAGTTCCTGGAATCCAAAGGGTTTTGAATCCCTTCATTCTTTTGTATCTGATTACAATGTCTTGTGTTGTAAAGCCAAGAGCATGTCCCATGTGAAGTGTGCCTGTAACATTAGGAGGGGGAAGTATGATGCTATAAGGTTCCGCATCAGGCTTTGTTATGCCTTCTTTGACGCAAACATCTGGATTATAAAAGCCACTTTCACGTTCTGTCTTTTGAACGCGAGGCTCAACTTCTGTTGGGTCATATGGTTTAAGAAGTTTTTCGGGGATGTTTGGTGTTTGCATCGTTTTTGTTTTTTAAATTTTCAGGAATTTTTGACGAGTTTTACGGCGCCAAAACCACTTGTAATTATTATTCTCACGTTTATTTATAATATTTTTAATATTAGCATAATTTGGGGGATTTTAAAGGGTTTTTAGGGGTTGTGTTCTGGATTGTTTTTGTACGAGTTTCGGGCGCTTGACAAAATTGCGAGTTGTGATAATATTTTGAAGTCGGTTGCTGGTGTCGCATTTTTTAGCGCACCTCAGCTTCAGACCGTATCGTCGTGAATTTCGCGATACGAGTTCATTTATCCCCCTTCGTTTCTCTAGCTGCTAAAGTGAACAGCGCTAACAGATAGTAGGGAACAGGATATTGTTCACAGCGGAATGGTTTTTTGGCTCATGGGGCCATTTCGTAAAAAAAAGACAGAGGCCTAGACCCGGTGGGAGATGCGTTGCCAAAGGAGGTGGTGACGCAAAACTTTCCATAGTATGGGTGACAACAAAAAAGATCCTCCATTTTTGTCCGGAGGTGGGGACGAGCAATCGCCCCCGCCTCCACCAAAATATCGTGACGCTCCCAAAGTGGATTGCGTCACGTCATGGGTCGGACCACAGTGGTACGGCGTCCATGTTTCAGGGTCGGTTCGCGCGAGCGGACCGACCCTCTTTCTTTTGCTTATTTTTTAATCACTTTATTTAATAGGGGTATAATACGAGATAATACCCAAAAACTTGCCTAATCTGATAAAATCTGATAAAATCCGATATATTAGTAATTATCATTAAAAAATGGAAAACAAAAGCCAAAATCGCAAATTTGATCACAGAATTAAATCTCCAGAGCCTCATGTTGTGGCTTTTTTGGCTGCCATTGATGAAATGAGAGGGGCTTTTCGTATTAGTCTTCGTATGACACCTCAAGCTATTACAAAACTTCATAAATCAGTACTTGTGACGTCAGCTGGAGCTTCTACACGTATTGAAGGGTCAAAACTCTCTGATGATGAGGTAAAAAAGATTATGGAAGGATTTTCAATTCAAAAATTATCTGATCGAGATTCACAAGAAGTGCAGGGCTATCTTGAAACTCTAAAAAATGTTTTTGATAACCACAAAGATTTACCACTACGTGAGGGTGTTATAATGTCACTTCACAAAGAGCTTCTTAAGTATTCAAACAAAGATGATTTACATAGGGGTGGATACAAACATAAGGAAAATCTTGTTGGCGTTCTTGATGATAAGGGAAATATAGCAAAAACTATGTTTGAGACAACCCCCGCATATCTAACGCAAAAAGAAATGACTGAACTTGTTGAATGGACACAAGAGGCTTTGGAAAAAGAACGTTTTCATCCGCTCCTTATTATCGCAAATTTTATTATTGAATTTTTAAAAATTCACCCGTTTGAAGATGGTAACGGTCGTATTTCTCGTGTATTAACAAACTTATTGCTTCTACGTCTTGGATATTTATTTACCCAGTATATTTCGCATGAGCAGATTATAGAACAACGTAAAGACCAATATTATCTTGCACTCAGATCATCGCAGGCGACATTTAGAAGTCAGACAAAACCTGAAGGAATAGAAGAAACAATTTCTCCGTGGCTCAATTTCTTTTTGTCAGTTGTAAAAGAACAAGCAAGTAAGTCTATCGCGCTTGTTGAAAAAGAAAATCATGAAGATACAATGTCACCAAAACAAAACGAGGTTTTGGAATATTTGCTAAAAGTACAAGAAGCTGGTCCAGCAGAAATTGCTAGAGAAACCGGAATTATTATACCGACAGTTCGTAAATCACTTGATAAACTTATCGAGCTTGGTAAGGTAAAAAGAATTGGCCGTGGTAGAACAACGAGATATGTAAAATTGTAAAATTAAAAAGTGGCCTTAAATCAGATTACGCGAAACACACGCGTCGCTCTTTTTTGTTTTCCTACAACCTCAAATTCCCATTTGCCCTCAGCTTAGGATGATTTTCTTGATCATGCGCTAGATCGTCTTCGTTTAAATTTTCTATATAATTTCCACTTGAATATTGCAAAAATCCGGCAACGCCAATCATAATAGAATTATCTGTTGAAAGTTTATATTGTGGAATAAGCAGAGTAAGACCTTGTTCGCTTGCAACTTTTTTAAACGATTCTCTTATGTGTGCATTTGCAGAAACTCCGCCACCAATAATTAATGTTTGAGCATTGCTTTCCTCCATTGCTCGCATTGTTTTTGATATTAAAACTTCAGTGACAGATTCTTCAAATTCATAACAAAGACTGGCCTTTTCTGCTTCTGTTAAATCTCGTCCCAAATCTCTAACGGCATATAAAACAGAAGTTTTAAGTCCTGAGAATGAAAAATCGCAATCTTTTTTTGTAATCATTGGACGAGGGAAATTCCACGCAACGCTTATTTTATTTGGCGTGCCGTTGCTGTTTTGTTCGTCCTTAAATTCTCCATCTCTAAACTTTTTAGCGAGCGCAGAAATCTTTGGTCCTCCTGGATATTTCAAACCAATTATTCTTGCAACTTTATCAAATGCTTCACCGACAGCATCGTCCCTTGTTTGTCCAAGGAGTTTGTAATCTCCCCAAGAATTTACGGCAACGAGTTCTGTGTGGCCTCCTGAAATTAAAAGCGCAACGGCGGGGAATTCTAATTTTTTATCCTGATCATTTTCTTCTTTTTCCGCCTCGTCAATTAAAATTGATGCAATATGTCCCTCCATGTGATTTACAGGAATGATTGGAAGATTCCAAATATGAGCGAGCGCCTTTGCACCATTTATTCCAACCCAAAGTGCAGGTTCAAGTCCGGGCCCAACTGTTACGGCAATCGCATCAATTTCTGGTTTTTTATATTTAACGAAAAATTCAATCAAATCTTTTTGCAAAGACTCTTCTTTTTCTGAAAGAAAGGAGAGGGGGATTGTTAGTGAATTTTCATTGTACGCGCCAGCATCATGTAAGTTAACACCATGAAAGTTGTCGCTCTCTTGTTCAAAAAGCAGTTGGGCTTGTTTTAACGCGGCTATTAGTATTGGAGTAAAATTCTTAGCATGTTCACGTTTTGCTAAAGTGGGGAACACTCCTCCAAAATCCGTGTGAATATCTATTTGGGAATGCAAAGCATCTCCTAGAATTTTAAATTT
>CAYUCM010000030.1:0-8330 GCA_964443365.1 uncultured Candidatus Saccharibacteria bacterium | reverse complement strand
TGAAATGTGGAATGAACTACTGGCAACTGCGCCAATTCGTCCAAAATAACTTTACAAAAATAAACAACGTCGGTCAATAAAAAAACACAACAAAACACAGTACGACAAGCTCGCCAAACATCACATAACAAAACTCATCTCTATGAATTCTCGGCAATCAAAAGCTCTAGTGGCAAAGTAGCAATTGCCCCCCTTCCCAATCTTGAGTACGCAGTCAACATCATCTCCAAAATGCTTGCAACTTTTTTTGGAGAAACGGACATTAATTTCATTTCTTGTATCAAATCTTCATCCAAACTTGATAATTCATTTTTATGAGAAGGATTAAAACTTATCAAAAGTATTTTTCTCAAACTCTCCATTGATAATTCTGTAAATAATTTAACATCCAAAGCGGAGCTCTCAACTTCTTCAATCGCCAAAAAAGAATCTTCTGCTTTTCCCAAAAGTAATCCCTTAATAAATTTATGTACGAGTTTTTTCTGTGGCGCCCCCGTAATCTTCTCTATTTCATTTAATTTTATTTCTATTTCATCAGTTTTTTTTGACGAAGAAGTATCCGCGCCCCCTGCCAAAGATAAAACTTTTTGTAAAACGCTAAGGGTATCTCTGAATGAGCCGTCGCCCAAAAGTGCAATTAGATTTGCTCCATCCTCGTTAATTTTTACTCCCTCTTTGCTTGCTATATCAATTGTTATTTTCTTAAGTGTACCCACATTTGGCTTTTTGAATTGATAGGTCTGACATCTTGAAATAACGGTATCAGGCAACTTTTGTAATTCTGTTGTTGCGAGTATAAAAATGACATGCTTAGGTGGCTCTTCCAGGGTTTTAAGAAATGCATTAAAAGCGGATTTTGAGAGCATGTGAACCTCGTCCAAAATATAAACTTTATATTTTGAATCAAATGGCAAGGTGTGAACTGACTCATTCAAATTTCTTATATCGTCAACACTTGTATTTGAGGCGGCATCAATTTCATATAAATCCCTATCTGTTGTTCCAAGCATTTTAGCGAATATTCTAGCCACGCTTGTTTTGCCAGTTCCTCTACCGCCACAAAAAAGATAGGCATGAGCAATTTTGCCAGCCCTCACAGAATCCTCTAGCACGGAAACTACATGATCCTGCCCTATTACTTCTTTAAAATCCGAGGGCCTGTATGTTCTATATAAAGAAGTGTGGGCTGTAGCACCTGAAGTGCCAGAAACGGCACTTGCGGTATTAGATGTATTTTTTGATGACATGAGGAGATTATAGCATTTATTGGCGCAGGGCAGAAATCCAAATTTAATTTGACAAGGATATTACTAGAATGATAGTATGTAGATACCTTTGAGGATTGATCCGTCAATCCTTTCGATCCAAGCGTAAGCTTGGTGACAATTTTAGAAAAGCTTAAGCAAATGCTTAAGCTTTTCTTTTATATTATTTAATTCAACAGCATTTAACTGCCCCATTTTTAAAGAAAATCTCTTTTTATTCAACGCCCTAATTTGATATAACATCACAAATACTTTTTGATTATCTAGTGTAATATCAGTAAACCAAGTACCAATTTTGATTTTAGATGTTAATGGTAATCCTATACATAAATCAGAAGATAATTTTCTAATAATTAAAACAGGTCGTCTAAAATCATCTCCCTTTCCATAAGACTCATTACCAATGTTTAAACCCAAAGAACACCACCAAATCTCTCCTTCTTTAAAATATTTATTGTCAAAGGACAAAGACAAGCCCATTTCTTGCTTTCTAATATTCCATTTATTGTATTTTTTGATTAATTGTTTAATATTCATTGTCCCATCTTATAAATAATAAGATGAAATATTTATGAAGAATTTTATATATTATTTAAAGTTATCCCCAAACTTATCAACATTACCCACTTTTTCTTCAGCTTTTTATTTCGTCAAAAATAGCTTATTGTTATAAACATAAATCAATTAACAATTTAAAAAAAAATGAAAATCTTAATTATAGAAGATGATATTTACCTAGCAGAAACCATGAGAAATGTCCTTGTCTCTCATTGTTTTAATGTTGATGTTGCTTATGATGGTAAAAGTGGCTCATACATAGCAAGAACAAATAAATATTCTTTGATAATTTTAGATTTAATTTTGCCAGAAAAAAGCGGAGTTGGGGTATGCAAAGAAATTAGAGAAAGCGGCGTCAAAACACCAATACTTATAATATCTTCACAATCAGAAGTTCAAGACAAAGTGTCAATGCTTAAAATTGGCGCAGATGATTACCTAACCAAACCATTTAATCTTGAAGAATTACTAGCAAGAATAAACGCATTAATTAGACGTCCATATAATATAAATGAAGAAGTTTTAACTCTTGATGATTTAACAATAGATACAAATTCTCAAATGGTAACAAAATCTGGTCAAGAAATATATTTAACAAGAAAAGAATACATGTTGCTTCATTGTTTTGCTAGAAATGAAGGTAAAGTTATAACTAGAGGAGAAATATTAGAAGAAGTTTGGGAAACAGCATGCAATCCATTAACCAATACAATAGAAACTCATGTTAGAAATTTAAGAAAAAAGATAGAAAGCAGAAATAAAAGATTAATTTATACAATTAATGGGCGTGGATATAGAATGAGTAGAGGTTAAAAACGTCGGCAATTCAGCGCTTACTTTATCAACTTGTTTTAATTATTTTCCAACAACCAATCTTCAAATTCCAAAATACCCTTTAAATTAGGCTCAAAATTGGATACATCAGGAAAATCTAAATTCATTATTTTATTATATACAATACAAGTAAGTCTTTTTAATCTATGCATTTCTTCTTCTCTATCTTTTAAATCCAAATCAAGTGAGACGATTTTATTTTTAACCGTTCCTTTAATTCCCGATTCTTTTATTGGCTCAACAAATTGCAACAGCCCAGCCGATACATTTGCACTCTTGTAAGTATTAGAATTTTCCATCAAAAGTTTATAAAACAACAATTGTCTTTTGTAATTATGTAATTTAACTTTTTTATCCTCATCGTTTGTTTGCCAACTTATTTCCGCCTTTCCAGTTTTGAAATCAACCACTTCATACTGCCTATCTGAATTTTTAAATATTTTATCTATTTTACCAGTCAAATGAGCTGATAATTCTAACCCTTGCGCATTTTGTGCATTTTCATCGTTTAAAATTACACCCTCATGTTTAAAATCAACTTCAGATAAATCATCGCCATTAAAATCTTCTTTCTTTTGATCATAGAAGGCGGACAGCGCTTCTATTCCACGAGCTTTTTGATATTCATAATCCTTAACTCCCAATCTTTCTCGCTTAAGTGCTTCTATAAAACTATTGATTAGGAAGTCTTTGTCGCCATCTTTACCGTCAGCCCTGTCGCTGTCTTTGCTACCATCTTTCTCGCCGGCTTTGTCTCCACCTCTTGCTATCGCATTTTTCTTTGCAACAATCAATCTCTCTATTGCTTTATGAATTGCGGAACCATATGAAGATGAAATAGTTTTTGCCTGAGGAAAACGCAAAAGATTTTGTTCCAAGAATTTTTGTGGCCCACCGTCTTTTACATTCAAGAAATTATTTAAGTGAGTAACTGATAACCTATAATCTTTTAACAAAATTCTTAAAAGCTCTACCTCTTCGCCAAAATATGGAGGAGTGTTATAAGAAAGCCAAGAGGACGTTAAGAGTTCATGCGTCTCTGGTGGATTATCATCGTCAATTTCAAGCACTGGATTATACAAAGTATGAAGAACTGTTTTTTCATCGATAAGAACATCTTCTTCTGGTAAAAGAAATCTAAGTAAAGATGATTCTTTTCCTGATTCATTAATTCTATAGGAGGTAATATATAAATGTTTTTTTGCACGAGTAAGCGCCACATAAAACAACCGGAGTTGATCCGTCTCATCTTCCCCAGCTGGTTGAATAGGCATATTTATAGGCATTGAAACCTTATTATTCATTCCCCTCCCCGCCCAAATCTGATCCTGACAAGAAAGTACAAATACTGTATCAAACTCAAGCCCCTTGGCACCATGTGCGGACAATAAGTTTACTGCCTTTTCACCTGAAGCAAATGGGCTTTCATCGTTTAATGGTAAATTATTTTTTGTACGAAGATCAACAAAGCTAACCAAATCCTCTATTGTTAAATAATGATAATCAGTAATTTCATTTATTTGTTCATCGGAATTGAAAGCGCGCTCGCCCACGTAATCTCTAAGCGCTCGTATAAAAACTCTAAGACTTGAGAGGAATGCTAAATACTCTGTTCTTGAATGATCAAATTTTTCTTTATTAAAATAGAAATCTTTAAATGGACTTTTAAATTCTACGCGCGTCAATTCTACGTGTGCGTTCATTGTGGCATCTACGTGTAAATCAGTAGAGTCTTCATCGTCCTCATCCTCTTTAAGCAACATGACATGTGCACCAATTATAGTATCTAATATTTTTTCAAGCGGTTCATTTAAAGACATTCTGGCTAAATCAATTAGAAAATGTGCAATTTCTGGAACGCGCAAGTCCTCTTTATATTCAAGCATTATATCAAGCCACTGTTTCTGACTTTGATATGCTTCTTTAGAAATCTCCCAAACAGTTTGTCTTTTAAGACCCCAGAATGGAAAACTCAAAATTCTTGGTAATAGAAAATCCGCCTCCTTCATTTCTTTTCTAGAACAAGATGCAACAAATTTAGCAATAGTTATTAATTGTTCAATATGCGGTTCAAGAAAAACATTTTGTTCACGCTGATATCTAATTGGAACATTCACTGCTTTTAAAAACGGTACAATATCCTCTAGCCTTTCATGCTTTCTAGCGATGATTGCAATATCTTCCGGATTTGCACCCCCATCAATTAATTCTTTTATTTTTCTTGATACATAATGTGATTCATGAAGAGATGTATCTAGTTTTTTATGTACGATTGATCCCTTGCCCAATTCCTTGTTTAAAGACTTAAGACTCTTCTCCATTTCTGGTAACAAATCTTCAAGCCTACCCGTCCCCTTTCTTATCAAATGAGTTGCAATATCTAGAATGTCTTGAGTTGATCTGTAATTGTCAGTCATTGTGACGATTTCAACATCGTTAAACATTCTTTGGAAATTTAAAATATTTGAAAGCTCTGCGCCTTGGAATTTGTAAACTGCTTGATCATCATCTCCAACAACCATAACATTGGGACGTCCTTCATTGACGGGGGCGTTTAATATAAGATTTACGAGCTTCATTTGGGCATTATTGGTGTCTTGAAACTCGTCAATTAAAATATATTGATATTGCTCCTGAAGCTCAAATTTCAGTCTGGGATGCTTTTCTATGGCGTCAATTGCGTCGAGTATCATATCGTCAAAATCAAATAAAGCCTTTTTAGCCATGTTTTTTCTGTATAAATCATAGACCTCGGCAAGCGCCATCATTTTTTCTTCATCTAAAGACTCGCGCAAAGTCTTTGTTCCATCATCTCTTGTTTTTATATATTTACTTTTCCATGATGAAATATGGGCGGTTTTTCCTTCATCACTTATTACCTGCTGAAGTGTGCTTTGAAGAGACATTGCATATGAAGAAAGTATAGACATAAAAATACCGGTATCTATTGGAAAAGCGTATTCCTTGTTTTCTTTTTCTGCAGATTTTACTAAATCTTTTACAACATCCTCAAGCATTAGCGCAGAATCTTTTCCAAGTCGTCCCTCAAATTTTGGTAAAATTATCTCTTCTACCCTTTTAAGTGAGCGTTTATTATGCGCAATAATTTTTACGAATTCCTCCGGCGTCACCCCCGATTTCTTTAAATGTTCTATTCTCTTTTTTATATCAGATAAATATGAGAAGCCTTTTTCTTCATGATGTGAGTCTCTAAAAATATTTCCCTGTGGAAGATTAGATAAAATGTTTTCTAAAATTTTAACTTGAGTGAGAGAGTCTGCGGGAGTAAACTGAGTTCCTTTGTAAAAATATTCTGGATATTTTTGAATTATATTTATACAAAAGCTATGGAATGTATGAATGGAAACTCTATATGCCTCATTTCCAATTAGGCGAGATAAACGTTCTCGCATATTAGAAGATGCAGCTTCTGTGAATGTCATACACAAAATATTTGATGGAAGAACCTGCGTCTCTTTTAGAATCTTAGCAACACGCAAAGAAAGAATTTCTGTTTTACCAGACCCAGGACCTGCAACAACAAGAAGTGGCCCTTCAATGGTATCAACTGCCCTCTTTTGTTGTTTGTTTAGCTTGCTGTAGCGTTCTTCAAATTTATTCATAAGTAAATTATAACTTTATTGAGCAATTAACCCAAATTTGATTATATTAAAATATTGTGGTATTGTTTTAATGCAAATAGGTCTTTGGTCAACTTCATAAATCAACAACCCCAACACACAGAATCGCAGATGAAAAAGAAACCAGCATGTTCAGGTTCAACTCCTAATAAGTCTTTCGATAAGACCAAGGGGAGTTACAGTCTCGCCATGATGTTTTTCCCGGCTTAGCCAAAAGAATCAATAGCGTTGATCTTGACGCCCCTAAACACAAGGAAATCAAATCTTCACTTTTGATTCCAAGCAAACAATGGCAAAAGATTGGCAAACTTCGTCCTGGCCTCGTATTGCTTTTTCACTGCCTTCCCCAGCCCTCTCCATTCAATCAAA
This sequence comes from uncultured Candidatus Saccharibacteria bacterium, assembly GCA_964443365.1. Classification (GTDB taxonomy): domain Bacteria; phylum Patescibacteriota; class Minisyncoccia; order Phycocordibacterales; family CAIZLB01; genus CAIJKW01. The sequence goes on along the minus strand of CAYUCM010000030.1, from coordinate 1,663 downwards.
CGAGTGCAGGACGGGACAAGGAGGGCAAGAAAAAGCTGAGGACCACAGAGGCTCTGTTCCAACTTCTTGTGGAATTAGAATTCAAAACGGCTCGTGGAAGAGAAATACGGGTGGGGCGTGATTACGATATTCACATCAACATCAGGACTACGCAAAAGGCAAACTTCATGTATCAAGCATCAGGAGAGCTCAAGCCTCGCCCGCGCGGGCGGTCTGTTGCCAAAAATAAGAAGGCAAAGTAGTCGTCCTATGGTCAGACAACAACAACGGCAACACCCCGGCTCGCAGGATGCGAGCCGGGGTGTTTTTGTATCACCAAACTTAAAACTTAGATACTTGTTCTGACAACTAGAGCTACAAGTCTATTATTTGGTGTCGTTTCTTTTGTTAAAATCTTCAGTATTTTTGTTAGCCGCCTCCTTGCTGTAGTCAGCGCCAAAAAAGTCTACCCAAAGGTTTCTCATTACACCACCACTAACTGAAGTCATCGCGGTCTGACCATTTGCTGTTACCGTAATATTAGCCTTACCAAAATGTCCCGTACTAATTCCCCGAAGATCTGCAGAAGCTGGAAATGACCTCAAACAAGAATACGGCTTGCCTGGTGCACTAAGGGTTGCAGAAGAATCAATAGTCCAAGGATTCTTTGGTAGAAGTTGTTTACGTTTTTCATCAATCTTTAACTTAATGTCATTAAGGGGTCTGAGGGTGTCATCAAGTTCAAGAATTTGTAGTGATCGATAAAAATTCAAGAGGTGTCTGTAAAAATCATCATCTATTTTAGGTGCGGGGTCTAAATATTCTACTTTTGATCGATAAATCACAATATCAACCTCTGGATTGAGCTCGTAGTAATTGCTAAAATTACCCTCGTTATTGAATAACCACACTTGTTTATCTGGCACATGACTCAGCGTCGGCTTCGGTCTTGGAACTGGCATTGCGGGACAAGGTCCAGATGTTACAGTAACACCAACTCCACTACCACTTCCTCTATTACTACCACTTCCAGATTGTGCCCCTGCTTCTTTTACACCGAACACATTCATAAAAAATGAAGAGATGACCTTCCATAGTTTACCAATAGCACCACCGACATAGGCGGTCTGTGATTGAGTGGAAACAATATTACTCTCAACAAGTTCAGTATAAGTATCAAGTGAAGCAGTCTGCATCTCTGGCATACCCTGCTTCAATCTCTTGTTTACACCGTCAAGAATGGTTGTACCTCTCGTAATCAAATCTTTGTTTGTAGCACTATATATCTCACCAAATCTTGTTGGGTTTGAATTATACAATGTTACATACCCTCCAAGTGAATCCATTGGTATAGCAGCTATTGTTCTTTTGTTAATATCCGTGTTGCTTGTCAACCCAAAAAACAGGAACATATTTGGACCAGAGAGAGTGGTTGATGGAATAGCTGCAACAACTCTTTGTCTTGGTGGTCTAACCAGAGCTGTTGTCTTGAATGTAGTTTGAGCAAGAGCTCTTAATGTATATTGAGTGGGAGTAACAACAACTCTTTGTCTTGGGGCACGTATTCCATTTGCTGTGGTTGTAGCAGGAGCAGGAGCTGTGTATGTTGTGTTTATAGCAGAAGCAGGCACAACATCTGTAAACTTGCCAGCTTTTAGCGCATTGTTTAACTTTGTTGTTATGT
>CAYUCM010000029.1:3168-8598 GCA_964443365.1 uncultured Candidatus Saccharibacteria bacterium | reverse complement strand
ACCTACACTTTATCAAAGAACTAGGACTAAAAAGCAAACAAGCCTTGGAAGAAGGAAATTTAAATGAGTTCGGTAAACTAATGAACGAACACTGGGAGCATAAAAAAAAGAGATCTGGAAACATGTCTAATCCAAAGATTAACGAGTGGTATGAGATTGCGCTTAAAAATGGAGCTGTGGGTGGAAAATTAATTGGCGCAGGTGGAGGTGGTTTCTTAATGTTCTATTCAGAAGATAAAACAAAACTTAAAGAAGCTTTGGCAAAGGAGGGTTTACAAGAAGTTAGATTTAGATTTGATTTTGAGGGAACCAAAAGAATTCTATAATATATTTTTAATTGCTTCTAATAGATTGCGGTATATAAAATCTGGTTTTTCAGGGGTCTGACCATCAATATTTTTGATGTATTCACCGTCAGAAGAAAGTAAAACAGTTTCCAAACCTGCTTTTTTGCCGGCTATAATATCTGTCATAGAATCTCCAATCATCCAAGAATTTGTTTTTTCAATATTAAGATCTTTTATTGCATTCAATACCAGCCCCGGTTTAGGTTTTCTACAATTACAACCAAACTTCAATTCAGGCACTTCCCCATGGAAGCCTTTTTCTGGATGGTGTGGACAAACATATATAGCATCTATATGCGCACCGTATTTATTTAACTCAAAATGCATTTTATTATGTATTAAATTAAGGCCATCAAAAGTCAAGAATCCCTTAGAAATTATAGGTTGATTTGTGGCAATCACAGTCAAAAAACCAGAATCGTTTATTTTTTTAATAGCCTCTGGCGCACCATCTAATAATTCAAACTGATCAGGATTAACTATGTTCTCCAAATTACGATTAATAACCCCATCTCTATCAAGAAAAATGGCTATTATAGGGTCTAAAACTTTTTTTCTACCCTTAAAATTATCTATAAATTTTTGATATTTTTCAACACGACCCAACTCAACAAAGAAATCATCCGAATAGTAACCATAAACATCTAGATTATCTTTCAGTAGTTCTGGAATTAAATCTTTTCCAAAGTCATACTTCATGTCTCTTGGTATCTTATGGAATATTTCGGGCTCCATTATGTAAATTCCATTATTGATATAACTTTCTTGTTTCTTGTTCGCTTCTAATTCTTCCTCTGATGGTCTTTCAATAAAGGTTTTTATTCTGTTCGTATCATCTAGTACAACCAAACTGCTCCCCTTGTAATCTTCTGGTTTTTTTCGCAAAAATACAGTAAATTTACTTTTTTTATCCTTATGAAAATTTAACATTTTATCAAAGTCCAGAGATGTTAAATTGTCACCATAAAATATTATAATAGATTCATCTACAAAATTTTCTATTAATTTCACGGCACCAGCTGAGCCCAGTAGATCTTTTGGTTCTTGACTATATTCTATGTTTACACCGAATTTTGATCCATTACCAAAATATTTTCTAACTTCACCCGCTAGATGAGCAACACAGAATACAAAATCCACATACCCCCTATCTTTAAAATAAATTATCTGATGCTCTATCAATGGAGTCCCATTAACATCTATTAGGCATTTAGGTATGTTTTGAGTTATTGGGTTCATTCTGGTTGCAAGACCACCAGCAACAATGACAATCTTAGGTTTCTTATTCATAATACAGATTATAGTCTTTTTCGAACTTTTATCAATTTTTTAAAGATTGAAAGATCGGGGTTAGACATTATTTAAAAAAGATGTCTTTATCGAGTGCCACATAGACAAAATGATATATAAATCATAGTATATTAATAGGTTTTAAGGGTTTTAAAAGTTAACAAACAATAAACTATATGGAAGCTACTAATTACATAAATTCATATTTACAAGCCGTTGAGCAGATAAGTAAAACGGTGGATAAAACGGCTATAGAAAAAGCAATAAATTTAATTTTAAATGTCAGAAATAATGGCGGTAGATTATTTATTCTTGGCGTAGGCGGTAGTGCTGGAAATGCAGGGCATGCTGTGAATGATTTTAGAAAACTGATAGGTATAGAAGCTTATGCTCCAACTGATAACGTATCAGAACTTACAGCCAGGATAAATGATGACGGCTGGGATTCAGTTTTTGCAAACTGGCTAAAGGGAAGCAGATTAACATCAAAAGATTGTATTTTTGTTATTTCTGTCGGTGGAGGAAATGAAGAAAAAAACATCAGTACAAATATTGTTCAAGCCCTTAAGTATTCTAAAGAGATTGGCGCTAAAATATTTGGTATTGTAGGTAGAGATGGTGGCTATACGGCCAAAGTTGCAGACGTGTCGATAATAATCCCAACCATCAGCCCAGACATGGTAACTCCCCTTACGGAATCATTCCATGCTGTAATTTGGCACCTAATGGTATCAAGCCCAATTTTAAAAGTTCAAGAAGCTAAATGGGAATCCACAAAATAATAATTTAAAAAACATGAAAACAATCAAGGATCTAAAAATCAAAATTTTTGCAGACGGCGCAGACAAAGCTGGGATGATGGAAATGTATGAAAAAGAATACATACAGGGCCTAACAACAAACCCAACCCTCATGAAAAAAGCTGGAGTTAATGATTATAAAGTTTTTGCAAAAGATATATTAAATACAATTACAAAAAAACCTATATCATTTGAAGTATTCTCTGATGATTTTACTGAAATGGAAAGACAGGCTCTTGAAATTTCAAGCTGGGGGGAAAATGTCTATGTAAAAATTCCAATAACTAACACAAAAAAAGAATACAGCTATGATTTGATTAAGAAATTATCAAATCAAAATGTTAAACTAAATGTAACAGCAATAATGACACTAGATCAGGTCAGAAATGTTGTGGAATCACTAAATCCAAAAGTCCCAAGTTGTGTATCAGTTTTTGCTGGAAGAATCGCTGATACGGGCGTAGATCCTGTACCCTTAATGAAAGAGTGCGTACAGGTTCTTTCAACTAATCCAAAATCAGAATTGATTTGGGCTAGCCCAAGAGAACTGTTAAATATTTTTCAAGCAGACGAGGTTGGCTGTCATATAATAACTGTAACAAACGATATACTGAAAAAACTATCATTTGTTGGATATGACTTAGATGAATATTCTCTAGACACAGTAAAAATGTTTTACAACGATGCTCAAGGTGCTGGATTTAATATATAAATCATGAAAACAATACTCGTTACAGGAGGAGCTGGTTTTATAGGTAATCATTTATGTGAAGAACTACTAAATTCTGGTTACAAAGTTGTGGTTTATGATAACTTATCTCTAGGTACAAAAAGAAACATGTCCCGTTTTAAGGACAACGAGATGTTTATCTTCATTAAAGGTGACATTTTAAATAAGAGAAAATTTGAGTCTATATTTGAAGAATATAAATTCAATACAATATTTCATCTAGCAGCAAACTCCGATATTGCAAGCAGCTGTAAGTCGCCAAAAACTGATTTCTTAAATACCTTTAATACAACCATAGAGGTTTTAGAAAATGCCAGAATCCACAATATAAAAGAAATTGTTTTTTCTTCAACTGGAGCTATTTACGGAGATACAAATCTGGCTGTTAAGGAAGATACCGGTCCCCTTATTCCCATTTCCCACTATGGAGCTGCAAAATTAGCCTCAGAAGCCTATCTGAGTGCATACTCTCATAATTACGGCATAAAAATATGGATAACTCGTTTTCCTAATGTAGTTGGAGAATATGCAACCCATGGAGCTATTTTTGACTTTATCAAGCAACTCAAAAATAACTCAAAAGAATTAAAGGTTCTAGGCAACGGTCAACAAATTAAACCCTACATCTATGTAAAAGAAGTAGTGGAAGCAATTCTGTTTATATGGAAGAAATCTAATCTGGATTTTAATGTGTACAATATTGGTGTAGATAGTCAGACTAAAGTTTCTGAAATTGCTGAAATGATTGTATCAACAATGTCATTGCCGGCTAAAATTAAATATGGTAGCAGTAGTCGCGGCTGGGTTGGAGACGTCTCTAAATTCAAATACGATTTTTCAAAATTAAAAAAACTAGGATGGCGCCCATCCCTATCTTCAAATCAAGCTGTTAAAAAAGCAATTGAAAAAATATTAGATGAACAAAAAAACTAAAGTTGCATTTATAAAATTTGGCGGATTATCAACTGGTGGTACAGAGAAGTTTCTACAAGTACTCGCAGTCAATTTACCTGTAGATAAATTTGTGGTTGATTATTTTTATTGCGATGCGGCTCCGTATAAAGATAGCGATTATAAACACATGGATACTGATCCTGAAAGACTGGAGTTTATGAAAAATAGCAATGTTAATTTGATTAAATTTAAAGTTGAAGCAAAAGACATGAATTCTGCAGTTCATAGATGGATTAATACAGATTTCTGGGAAAAATTTAATGAAAACGAATATGACATTATTCAAACTGGCAGAGGCGGGTACCCAGAATATCCTTTCAATAAAATAAAAACAAAGCCTATTGTGGATTCTCTTCACCTCTCTGGTTTTTCAGATAATCAATATAATATTTCACGAGTTTTACATATATCAAAATGGTCTGCAGAACAATGGATTAAGAATGGCGGTGACAAAAAGAGAGTTGAAGTAATTTCTACTTTTATAAATATACCAAACAAAGAGTACGTAGACTTGAGAGAAAAATTAGGTATTAAAGACAAGTTTGTATTTGGTTTCCATCAAAGAAATGATGATTGGATATATTCCCCCGTACCACTAGAGGCCTACAAAAAGATTGAAAATGATGACACCGTTTTCTTAATGTTAAATGGAAGTAGTCTTTATAAAAAACAAGCCAAGGATTTAAATATTAAAAATATAATTTTTCTACCATATGCTGAAACTCAGGATGATATTTATTCATTTATCAAAACTCTAGACGTGTTTTCTCACGGCAGAAAAGATGGGGAGGTTAATTCCGCTGCCATGGCAGAAGCAATGTATTTTGGAAAACCAATAGTGAGTCACACTTCTAGTTATAGTAATGGCCACATAGAAACAATCGGTAAAGCTGGAAACGTTCTATCTAATACTGAAGATTATACTAATGAACTAAAGAAGCTATTTAAAGACAAAGATTACTATAGTTTTAGATCACAAAAAGCAAAAGAACAGTTTGAAAAAAATTACGAATTAAGTAGGCAAATATCCAGAATCGTTAAAATATACGAGGATGTTCTAAATAATCCGTTTCCTCATAAAATAAGAAGATTTTGGTATAATATAATAAACGACATTAAAAAACTAATTAGAAATAGATATTTCAAAATAATCTATAGAAAAATCAAAAACAAATGACCAAACCTAAAGTAATCTGTTTAATGCCGGTTAAGAATGAGGTAGATATTCTCCCTATAACACTGGAGATTCTTTCCCAATATTGTGATGCCATCATCATCGCAGACCAAATGTCTGATGATGGGTCAAGAG
>CAYUCM010000029.1:0-3158 GCA_964443365.1 uncultured Candidatus Saccharibacteria bacterium | reverse complement strand
TTACAAAAAGTTTCCAAAGGTATCAATCATAGAAAACCACAGAGAAGGTCATTCCAATTTAGTACGTTGGGATTTATTAAACGCAGCAAGAAAATATGATGGGAAAAAACTAATACTTTGTTTGGATGCCGATGAATACATACCACCAAAGTCGTTTAAGAATTTCATCGAAAATCATGATTTTAATTTTGGTGACAGCTTCAGATTCCCATGGATACAATTATGGAAATCGATAGATAAATACAATGATACAGGAGCGTGGTATAGAAATTATCAAAGAGCAGCCTGGGTTGATGATGGAATTACAAACTATGACAATGAATTTGTAATTAATGACCATACGTCAAGAGTGCCTAAAAAATTCCTAGATAAATGTCAAAGAATTAGTGACATACCAATAATACATCTTCAATGGGTATCATGGGATAAAACTCAGTTCAAACAAGCTTGGTATAGATGTACTGAATTGATTAAGAAACCAGAAAATTATATATCAATTAACTCCTCTTACTCCATTTCTCTTGATTGTAAAAACACAAAACTCTCCCCTACTAATCCAGAATGGTTAGCTGGAATAGAATCGCTTAAATTAGTTGAGAATTTTAAGCCATCATGGCATAAAAAAGAAATTCTAGAACTATTCGACAAACACGGAATACTTTTTTTTGAGCCATTACAAATTTGGCACATAAAAGAATTAGAGGAAGAGTTCATCAAAAAAACTGGCAGGAAACCTGTGTCGAAATCGGAAAATATAATCAAACAAAAAATAAAATGGTTTAAAAGATTTTTAATTAAATTAATTCGTTATTAATATGCTTTCCATAATCACACCCAATCTAAATAACGCCGAGTATATTGAAGAAAATATACTCTCTATTAAATCATTGGCCATACCTTATGAACACATAATAGTTGATGGTGGTTCAACAGATGGATCTATAGAAATAATTAATAAATATCCACACATCAAACTATTACATCAAACAGAAAATACTGGCATGTATGGAGCGATTCATCAGGGTTTCTGCGAAGCCAAGGGTGAATATATAACATGGGTAAATTCTGACGATCAAATAATTTCAGACGGTTATAAAAAGATGTATGAAAACGCAATGGAAGAAAAATTAGATTTTATTTATTCCAATGGAACTTATTATTTTATACACGAACAAAGAAACAAACATAGTAAAGGAAGGAGATTTGGTAAGTTCTTCTTAAAGCATGGGTGTATACCAGCTATTCAACCAAGCATCATATTTTCAAAAAAGATATATGAAAAAGCTGGTGGATTTGATTTTGATAAATTTAAAATTTGTGGTGATCTAAATTTATTCGTTAAAATTTCAAGAGTTAAAGAATCTAAGTTTAAATATATTCCGGTTTTATCTACTATTTTTATCAAAAGAGGAAATTCATTGGGCGACTTGAATCATGAAAGATATCTTTCAGAATTAAAAGATAACAATCTCCCTACCCCCAATATCTTTATCAGAATACTATTCTTTATGTTTAAATATATATAATTAATTTTATGAATCCAAATTTTAAAACGCCGATTTTATTTATTATTTTCAACAGACCAGATACAACTATTAGGGTTTTTAATGAGATAAAGAAAATAAGGCCAGCTAAACTCTATGTAGTTGCAGATGGTGCCAGAGAAAATAAGATTGGAGAAAAAAACAAATGCGAAGAAACAAGAAAAATAATTGAACAAATCGATTGGGAATGTGAGGTATACAAAAACTACTCTGATATCAATTTAGGTTGCAAAAAAAGAGTTTCTTCTGGAATAACTTGGTTTTTTGAAAAAGAAGAACGTGGAATTATTTTAGAAGATGACTGTTTACCCAATAATTCATTTTTTAAATTTTGTGAAGAAATGTTAGACAAATACCAACACGACGAACGAATTGGGATGGTTAGTGGTAATAACTTTCAATTCGGAAAAATCAAAAACGAATACAGCTATTACTTTTCTAGATATTCGCACATATGGGGGTGGGCCTCGTGGCGTAGAGCCTGGAATAAATATGATGTAAACATCTCTTCTTGGCCAAAACACAAAGAAGAAAAGAAGCTAAACTCAATCTTAGACAATAAAAAAGATGCATATTATTGGACATCTATTTTTGATGATGTCTATAATAACAAAATAGATACTTGGGACTATCAATGGACTTATACTTTTTTTATAAATAATTTTTTAGATATATTACCCTCCAATAACTTAATATCAAATATAGGTTTTGGACAGACAGAATCAACACACACTAAGAATAAAAGTAAATTCAATGAGATGAAAACCGAAGAATTATTGTTTCCCCTTAATCATCCAGTCAAAATAGACAGAAACATAAAATCTGATAAAATGACACAAAAATATAATTATCCATTTTGGAGATATTTGATAAAAAAAATAATACTAAAAATAAAATGAAACTCTCCATCATCACCCCAACTCGCAACTCAGCAAAAACCATTGCAAGAACAGCGGACAGTATTCTTTTGCAAATAAATAAACTCTCCCCCTTCTTTGAATTAGAATATATAATAATTGACGCACTATCAAAAGACAGTACCGCTGAAATTATTTCTAATTACAAAGATAAACTAAACATTAAATTTACATCAGAACAAGACGAAGGAATATATGACGCGATGAACAAAGGTATTCTTGCATCATCGGGGGACATTATCGGCATATTAAACTCAGATGATTTTTACGACAATGATCAAGTTTTATATAATGTGTGTAAAAAATTTGAAGAGACAAATGCGGATATAATTTATGGAGACATTGTATATTTTAGAGAAGACATCAATAAAATTACAAGAAAATGGTCTACCGGAATATACAATGAAAAGCTATTAAGTTCAGGATGGTCCATTCCTCATCCTGCACTTTTCGTCAAAAAAGAAATTTACAATAAATACGGGCCTTACAAAAAAGACTACAAGATTGCCGCTGACTACGAATTCATTCTACGTACTCTAAAAATACACAGAGTTAAAACAGAATATATTCCAAAAACATTTGTTAGAATGTATGACTCTGGAACTTCTGGAAAAAATCTAAACCAAAGAAAACTTGGATGGAAAGAAATTAAAAAAGCTTGGTCAGATAACAATTTAAAATTACCAACTTTTTTTGT
>CAYUCM010000028.1:0-9311 GCA_964443365.1 uncultured Candidatus Saccharibacteria bacterium | reverse complement strand
AAGACAAAACCATTCACAATATGATGCGAATGATTTTTGATTTGTCTTGGAAGGGAGCGGATGGTAAATAAAAACCCCAACTACTCATACAGCTCAGCATGAGTACCTATTATCACAAATTCCGCTAGGTTAGAATTGATATACCTAAAAATAACCCGATAATCAGCATTTACATTTAAACTGTAGAAGCCATCATATTTTCCATGCAGACTATGTATATTAAGTATTGGATCTTTATGATTATTCAAAAAAATATCCAATCTAAGGCCAAATTTATTCTTCAAATCTTTGTTTAATTTGATAAACTTTTTTGAAAACTTTTTATTGAATATTACTTCCATTTATTTTACAGAATTTAACCACTTCATTGCATCTTTTGAATTTTTGAATGCGGGAGATTTATCTGATTCTTTTTCATTATTAACTTCTTCTATCACAGACTCTAGATATTTTGTCATTCTACGCCCTGAAGTCACATGCAATTCTCTGGTTGTTACAAAGTTTCTAAGTATTGAAGTTATAACGGAAGAAAGATTAAAACCCATTTCAGCCGCTAATTCAGCTGCTTGATTTTTGAGAGCCTTATCTATTTTTAAATTTATGATAGTTTTGGTGTTCATAACCATAGTATATACTATAGATAGTTCATGTCAATATCGGGGCAAGCTACCTAACAGACTTAACCACCTCCATCTCCCCATTTACAATTTGATATATATTAATTGGCGTATTTTCTACAGCATGACTTTCATCAAACGCTGTTTTACCATTCACCGTTGTAAAACTATTCTTTTCAAGATATGTGGCCACTCCATCTTCAGTATTCGCCTTTGCGATAGCCTCTGCTAGAACATACACTGCGTCATAACTTTTGTTAGCTCCCCTTCTGGGCTTTTCTCCATATTTACTCTCAAATCTTTTTATGAATTCATCAGATGGAACCTCCCAATCGATCATTATTGCACCCTCCAATTTACTCTTATCAACCTTTGGATTATTAAACACATCCCTAAGTGTAGTGTAAGCAATAACTTGCGGTTTAAACTGAAGAGACTCTGCTATAGATATATACTTAACGATATCAAAATCCAACATGTCCAAAAATACTGAATCAAGATTTTTGTCTTTTAATTTAAGAATATTTGTCCTGAAATCGCTAGAACCTATAGTTGAATATGTCTCAACAGTAAGCTCTCCTTTATTTTGCATGATTTGTGAAAGAGTGCTTTGTATAGACTCGCCAAAAGAAGATTTATAACGAATCATACCCAAATGCTTAACATTTTTATCCTTTATCACAGAATCCAATTCAGATATAACCTTGCTAAATTTTGGATACATAACAAAACTGTATTTATTCATTTCAAATGAATTGTCTATTTGAAAATTTACGGGTGAAATAAATACTTTTTTATTTTGTTCTGCTATAGGAAAAAGTGGTTGTGCAGTAAAATCAAAAAGACCGCCAACAATTGCATCGGCATGATTTATACTGTTTAGCTTTTGATATGCAGAAATTGCTGTTTGTGGAGTTGTTTGATCGTCTTCTATATAAAGTTCAACGAGCCTTCCATCAATACCGCCATTTTGATTAATCTCTTCAACAGCAAGTTTTATCGCCTTTTGAGACATATCCCCAAAATCAGCCGCTACCCCTGTTAATGATAATATCGCCCCTATTTTTATTGGATTATTAACTTGTTTTTTATGATTATTATTTGATTGCCAAAAGACAGTTACAGCGACAATTACAATCAGCAAAACAATGATTATCTTGTATATTTTTTTCATATTGGACAATAGTATATATCATGTGGTATGATTATTAAATAGTTCGGCGAATTACGAATACCATTAAAAACAAGCTTAAAATGACTAAACACGAAAACTTATTTAAAACACTACAGATTAAACCCAATACTCAGCTCGTATTAGACTACCTTATCAAGCACGGTCTATCCCCCGTTAAAGATATCGCCCACTCTTTAAATATACCCAAATCCACCGTGTACGATTCCCTAGATGAACTAGTCACCCAAAGTTTGGTTGTGGAATATTCTGAAGCTAGAGGCAGAGTCTTTGGCGTTGCTAACAAGGAACAAATTATCAAAATTAGCGAACAAAAAATTAATGAATTAAAAGATAATCAGAATAAGTTAATTGAATATATTAATAATACAGCGCGCGAGGAAGGATCTTCGTCAAAACCAAAAATCAAATTTTATTTTGGAAAAGAAGGAATCAAACAAGCCTTCAGAGATACTATGTGGAATGATAAATGCAAACAAGCATACTTGATGTGGTCTACCAAAGAAATGCTAGAAATACTTGGACCGGAGTTTAGTGAATGGCATAGCTCAATGAGACTTAGATATAAAATCGTACTAAATGTAATTAGAAAAAAGGAAGATAAAAAGTTTGATACAACCGAAGGTCTTAAGGAGGGCTGGAATAGTTTAAGAGAAATTAGACACGCTCCAAAAAAGATTGATTGGAATATGAGTTATTGGATTTACGATAATAAAGTACTGTTTTCTGGAGGCGGCAAGGATAAATTTGGTTTTGTTGTCCATGACAAAGAATTCACCGATTTGATGATTACTTTATGGAAACAAGTTTGGGAGGTTAGCGAGAAATAATACACCACCAAAAACAGACAGACTCTCTACAAACCCCTTACAACTTATACTCCCCCATAAAACCTTGTGGTCTGTACATCATTAGGAATAGCAAAAGAAGGCCATAAACAACTTGGCGCATTTGCGCTGCGATATCTGTTGGAAATCCAACAAATCGCAAAAATTCTGGAAGAAGCATTAGAAAAACGGTTCCCCAAAAGACTCCTTTGTTACTTGCAAGACCGCCCAATATCACAATAGACAATATGAAGATCGATTCTGAAAGTGAAAAGCTTGAAGGGTCTATAAAAGTAATGTAGGAAGCGAAGAAGCCACCAGCAAGCGCAGCTAACCCTGCTGCAATTACAAAAACAATCATTTTATAAATCTTGGTATTATAACCAAAAACAGATATTGCTTGTTCATCTTCTCTAATGGCTTTGATAACTCGTCCAAAAGATGAATTGGCTACATATTGTAAAAATGCATAAACAATAAATGCAAACACAGCTATTAATATCAAAAAGTGTAAATTTTCTTTAAAAACAAAACCAAATAATTCTGGCCTACCAATACCGGGAATTCCAAGCGGACCCCTCGTCAAACTTTGCCAATTCAACATCACACTAAATGCAATAATATTAAAACCAAATGAAGCAAGTGCATAATAGTCTCCCTTGAATCTTCCTAAGATACTTCCGAGAACAAAAGAAATTATCATTGCAACAATCACACCAATTAATGTTGCAATAAAAAAGTTGAATCCATAATCCGTCATTAATATTGCAGTTCCATAGGCCCCTATTCCAAAAAAGGTGGCGTGCGTAATTGAAAGCAGTCCTGTGTATCCAACAACCAGGTTTAAGCTTATGCCTAAAATGGACCAAATCGAAATTAAAATTAGAAGGTGAATTATGTATTCCATATTAAATATAATAACAAAAAATAGGTAGAATCATATAAGTGTGTCATAAAGACAATATGAATTGACTTTTGTCAACAATAAGAACATACTTACTTACGTAATAGAAGTATCTTAATTCTTCCCTAACACACAATACAATTTATTTTGGAAAAACTAAACTTTTTCAAAAAATAAATATTTTCATATTTAGCCTCTAACTTTGGTACAGTGTGTTTAATTTAATTCTCGAACAAAGAATCAACAACCCTATGTTATTGAGTTGCCTTTTGATATTTTAATTACTTTAGCAAACTAAAAAAATAAATAGGCAAAAACCACCATTCATCGTTTGGTGGTTTTTTGTGTCTACTTAATTACACGGAACATTAAGCAGAAAGCTACTCCCCCGTCTTCATCATCTTTAGAAACACATCATGTGGAATATTAACCACACCCCTCTCCTTCATTTTCTTTTTTCCTTTCTTTTGCTTTTCACGCAATTTCATCTTTCTTGTAATATCTCCTCCATATAAATATCCAGTAACATCTTTCTTAAGAGCAGAAAGTGTTCTCGATGCAATAATTCTTCCATTTACTTTTGCCTGTATTTTTGTAACGAACATTTGTCTTGGCAAAACATTAAATAATCTATCTACAGTTTTATTTGTCTCATCATCAACTCTTCTTTCTGCAATCACCTTTGTAAAAGCTTCTACGACTTCATCCGCAACCAAAACATCCATTCTGGTCACCTCTGCATTACGCATTGATTCAAATTCATAAGAAAGTGAGGCATAACCGGATGAGACGGATTTAAGTTCGTCAAAAAAATTACGCATTAATTCTCTTAGTGGCATTTTGATTTCAAGCTGAGTTCTTCCATCGCCAAAAGTATGCGCATTTTCAAGCTCTGCTTCATGATCATAAAGCAATTGGTAAATTGCACCTGTGTAATTTTCTGGAGTTATTATGCTAACTAAAACCCACGGCTCTCTAACTGATTTATATTGACCATGCTCAGGAAAAAGTGATGGCGAATACACCATCGTTACCTTCCCGTTATTTAGCGTCACTTCATATGTAATACTTGGTGTTGCAATAATTAAATCCAGTCTAAACTCTCTTTTTAATCTATCTGTAATTATTTCAAGAAGAAGTAGCCCAAGAAAACCACATCTAAAACCACGACCCAATGAACCTGAAGTTTCTTCTTCAAATGAAAAAGCCGAGTCTGACAATTTAAGCCTTCCTAACGCTTGTTTTAATACATCAAAATCATCTGCATCCTCTGGGTACACAGACGCCCAAACAACTGGTGCTGGATTCATATATCCTGGAAGCTCAGGAAGTTGTTTTCTGAAAAGTGTTATTGTATCTCCAACAGATGCAATACCAGGTCTTTTAATTCCGGTTACAATATAACCAATTTCCCCAGCATTAAGCTCGCTAATTGCTTCTTCATCTGGAGTGAAAATTCCAACCTCAAGTGCTTGAAACTTTTCATTAGCGATTTTAAACATAAGTTCATCGCCCTTCTTCACGCTCCCTTCTGTAACTCTGACGTAGACAATAACTCCTTTGTGATTTGAATATTGAAAATCAAAGACAAGAGCTCTAAAACTTTGAGAATTTTGTATTTCTTCTTTTGGTGCAGGAATTTTCTTTATAATTTCTTTAAGTAGTGCATCAACCCCCTCTCCAGTTTTTCCTGAAGTTCCCAAAACGTCTTCTGGTTGGCAATCAAGAAGCTTACACATTTCTTCTTTCATCTCTTCAACGCGAGCAAGCGGAGAGTCAATTTTACTTAACACTGGAATTATAGTTAGACCAATTTCACGAGCCATTCTAAGTGTTGTTAAAGTCTGCGCTTGAACACCTTGTGTTGCATCAACCAAAAGGATACAACCCTCAACCGCTTTCATTGCACGAGAAACCTCATATGAAAAATCTATGTGTCCTGGAGTGTCGATTAAATTAAGTTCATACTGTTTGTTGTCATCAGAATTTTTATACGACATTCTAACCGGACGCATTTTAATTGTAATCCCCTTTTCACGCTCAAGCTCCATACTATCAAGAACTTGATTCATCATTTTTCTTTTTTCTATAGTGTTAGTTAGCTCGAGCATACGGTCTGCTAGAGTGGACTTACCATGATCAATATGGGCTATGATGCTAAAGTTTCTTATATTGGATAGATTCATTGTTTTGTGTTTTGTGAGCGCAATCCTTGAGCGACTCTATTTAAACGTCATTTTGACGAAGCGTTGCCTTACTATATCGTAAAAATGGCGAATTGGCTAGGTTTTTTGAGTTTTTAGAAAATAAAACGAGGTTTATTGCGTCCAATATTTTTACAACAGAAAAACCACCAGCCCGCGCCACCAGGCGGGTGGTTTTCCGCTGGGATTGGGGTGGTGGTTATAATGACCCATGCTACACACCAGGCTTTATGCCGGTGCCCGTCAAACCGTCACCGAAAGTCAGTTCGATCTGATTGCCATCCAATACGGGCGTGCAATCAAGGACCAGAATGGGCGGTAAACCGACCGATTCTTTCCCAAAATTCAGACTACTGACGGGAATGAAGCGTTCAGCCCACAATTGCTCATGGCCGTCTACTCGACTGACGGTATAGATATAGGGGCCTGATGCTGCTTTTGCGGCATTCTTGTGTTTTGGATTGACGTCAAACATGTGCGACAAAGCCGCAAACGAATTGAATCCGTATCGAGCGCGCCACATTTCAAGCAAGCGCTGATTTTGCTGATTGAGAATTGATCTGAGGAGCGCGGGGCCCATCAACCGCCTTGAAGACAAAGCGACAATCAACTCCTCCAGCGAACCCATCTTGCTGAAATCGTGAAAAAACAGTGCGTCCCTGCCGGCAGGGGTGAAAAGGGCTGAGGCACGCTGAGCGTGTTCAATGAATATGTCAAGTTCATCCGTCGGCAAGATGCCGACGTGTGATTCTCTTTGAACATAGAACGACCCGCCAAAGCATTCAGGGCGGTAGATAAGGCCGATTCGGCTAACATCATGGAATATGTCCAACGATACGTCGAACTGTGGAGGTGTTGTCATGGAATGGAACTTTTTTGTTTTACTGGATTTCTGTAAATGAGGCTTGCGCCCCGCGGAGGACTAACATAATGGTCCGCATACAGCATATTATTGACCAACAAGATTGTCAATCGCAAAAAATTTAAGGATGGTGAAGATAAACAAAACATATTAATATACGCAAATCTTCTCAACAGAAAAACCACCAGCCCGCGCCACCAGGCGGGTGGTTTTCCGCTGGGATTGGGGTGGTGGTTGTGAATGGGGGGGGCATTTAGACCAGGATGGCTATTGGGGGGGTAAGCTACCTACTGCAACGAATACATTTTCTGGATATTTTGCCGATTTCAACAGAAGGCTCATTACCGACACTAGCCTTCTTAATCACAATTTTTCCTTTTCTCAACAGCCCGTTCCAAGCTTCTTGAGCTGTTGCAGGTGACAGATTTTGTTCGTCAACAGTAAACACTCTGCCAAATAGCGGATTTACTCCTTCTTTGATAAATTTTGTAATGATCCCGAGAATAGTTTTTTCGTTTTCTTTCTCTTCGGTTTTTTTCATGGTGAAACTGGATTGTTGTATCCAGAATCATTTTAGCATCCCTAGAGGTTCACCACAAACTCATTAACCATCTCCCCCACCTCCCCCGCATTTTGAGTTTCCATAAGTCTTGCGCGTAATTCTTTTGCTCCATCAAATCCATTTACATATGCTTTATAATGTTTTTTCATTACCGCAAAGTTTTTTATTCCACCAAGTTCTTGCTCAAACTTTTTTGTATGCTCAAGCATGACGAAAAGTTTTTCTTTGACGTTCGGAATATATTCGTCAAAATTATTTTTTCCATTGATATTATTTTCGTCAATTTTATTATTATTCAAAGAAGAAAAAAGCCAAGGGTTGCCAAATATTCCCCTACCAATCATCACACCATCAGCATTTACTTCTTTTGCTTTTTCATTTGCCATTTTTACAGACGTCACATCTCCATTTCCCAAAATTAAAGTATAAGGTTTATTTTCTGCGATAAGATCCTGCTGCATTTCATTTCTTATGAGAACCGCGCGTTTTACAAAATCCCAATTAGCAGGAACTTTTGACATTTCTTTTCTTGTACGAGCATGAATTGTTACAATCGCAGGAGATGCATTCAATATATGTCTAAGCCAAGTGTCGAGCTCAACTTTGTTATATCCAATTCTTGTCTTAACTGAAATTGGTATAGCTTTTTTGTTATTTTTTTGTGCCGAAATTGCAGCACCGCGTTTTGCAGCCCAAATTATTTCTTGTGCTAACTTTGGGTTTTTTATCATGGACGCTCCAGATCCTTGTCTTTCTATGCTTTTATCGGGACATCCCATATTAATATCTATTCCATCAAAACCCAAATCCGCAATGAGTGTACAGGCCTGTTCCATATATTCTGGTTTTGATCCAAAGACTTGCGCAACAATAGGGTGTTCAAGATTTTTGTCGAATTTTAAATCCGCTAGAAGTTTTTTCTTCCCTTCTTCTGTTGCGCGTATTAATCCGTCCGCTGAAACAAATTCAGTCCACAAAACATCTGGCTTTCCATATTTTGCAATTACAAATCTGAATGCACAATCTGTTACATCCGCCATTGGAGCAAGTGCGCAAATGGTACGATTTTCTGCAGTGGTTTTATCATGAAGAGTTTGCCAAAAACCAAGTTCTGGAATTTCTCCATTTTTTCTTTTTTCAAATGGAGTACCGCAAGTGGTGGCACAACATGAGTGATGCACTATATATTTAATTATTTTTTTGAATAATCCTAATGTCCAAGTACAACATCGTTGCTTAATTAAAAATAATTTTACCTCATTTAAAATTTTACTTTTTGATATTCTGAATTTATTAATCTTATTTGGGCAATAAATATTATTTTTATCTGACCAAATCAATTGTTCTTTATATGCCACCTCTGTAGCATAAGAATCCCCTATCGGCCTCGTGTGTTTAACACTCACCTTGTCTATAATCGCCATTCTGTTTAATTGAATAAAATCATAACCCCAACCATTTTTATTTATATCTATATCTATCAAATTATAAACATGGGCCCAGGTTTTTTTATTGTATACAGGACACATTATTTCTACAAAATCCGTATATCTACCTATAGAATTATTTTGTTTCAATGTAATATTATGACTGTAAAACGAATCTGGGGTTAAAGAAGGTTGAGAGATATTTAAATTATAATATTTCATTGTGTCAATTACCACGTCTATTAAATTTTCTTCAACTTCCAGATCATCATCCATTAACCAAACATAATCATACATCTCAATCAAGTTTGGATCTAAATATTTTTTTGCAAACACCCATTTAGTACCCTTCTCTTTTGTATAGTCTACCACCAAGAGGGCTATTTCTTTATCCTTACTAGTTTTAGATATTACCTCTTTTAATTTTTCAGTATAAATATTACCATTTTTTGTTGGGTATAATATTATTATCTTGGTTTTATTTTTATTATGATACTTCATCTAATAATTAGGCTAAAGAATAATTTAGTAACGTTTTTTTATTTATGACTATAATTTATAGTATCAGTTTTTTTGAATACGAGAAAGGCGCGGCGGGGGCAAGCCCCGCCGCGCCAATATCCGAGCTGAAAGATCAGACCCTGTCGTAGTATCCCCTAAGTTCCTCAGCCATTTCACCATGGGTAATAACACGAACATTGCCGGGTATAATCTCT
>CAYUCM010000027.1:0-9637 GCA_964443365.1 uncultured Candidatus Saccharibacteria bacterium | reverse complement strand
GATACTTATTATAGTAGGTTGTATTAAATATTTCAGTACCGTTAGTGTTTCTACGATTGAGATAATTAAACAAATCGAATCGTCATTTCAAAATATCAATAAGCAAGCCATAGAAGAAACATTGGATGTAAAACTAGTAAAAAATTTACAAACATATAATAAATATTTTGATATGTATGTTGGCAATTCTACCGCATGGAATTTTAAAAAGATTGATTTAAGAATATCAAAGACAGAGTCATCTAATAAGATTTTAACAATAAACTTAACACCAAAAATATTTATTTCAGATAATATCAGTGTGGAGGAGCTATATATATCTTATCCAAATTTAGAATTGCGGGTTAATTCACCTGAGCTTGGGGGTGGTGTGTATTATATTAAAAAAGAAGTTTGGGGAGAATTAAGGTTCGGTTATGATAAGGGTGGTTATCTTACGACAGTGGTATTTGATTCAATACAGTAGGTAGTTATTATTTTGTAAATCAGGACTAAAGTAATAGAAGCCACTCTCTCCTAGTAATAAAGCGGTTCTAACTTCGTTCAAGAGGTCCAGCCGATTTCTGTGTAGATGTTTACCTGTCGCGCCGCGCATAAATAATGGCCTAAAATCATCATTTAAGGAGTTGAAATTAAAATCATTATATTTGGATGTTAAAAAGTTAAATGAAATTGCAATTAATTTATATGGCAGAGTTGGTTTTCAAAAGATTGGAGAAGATGGGGATTTTATTTTGATGACCTTGTCTGCGATTAGCAATATTTAAAAATTAGGAAATATCTATCAGGTATAGTATACTCCACAGGTCACATTAATAATCTTTAAACAAAAAAACAATATGACAGATGAACAAACAAATTTGGGAACTGATACTAATGTTGTAGCAGATCCTGCTACAGTAGTTCCAGCAGCAGATGGGGTAGTAGCAGGAACTCCAGCAGAAGCTCCAGCAGCGGATGAGGTAGTAGCAGGAACTCCAGCAGAAGTTCCAGCAGTAGACGGCGCAGAGGTTGCTCCAGCAGCAGATGCTACAGAGGAAGAAGTTGCTCCAGCAGCAGACGTTACAGAGGAAGAAGTTGCTCCAGCACTATAATTCAAGATTAAGTCTTCATGGTATTGCGCCTAAGTTGGCGCTCTTCTTGTGGATTAATGTCAAAAGCCCCGACAATGTCGGGTTTTTTTGATGTCTGTATTTTATCGACAAAAATCTCATATCTAGTACAATTCAATACATAATTATGCAAAATATGGACAATATAAAAATATCAAAAGCTATTCCTGATGATGCTTGGGGAATACAAAATTTAACTATTGAAGCATCATCGGGAATGTATAAACTGTGTGGGTGGTCAGAAGAGGAAATAAGGAATCATTTTCCAGAAGATAAAACAAAAGAAGCTGTGGAGAGGCTGAAGAAAAATATCGCAAATTTTACTGATTCAGATATTTTGCTGGTCGCTAAAGATGAGGATGATAAGATTGTTGGATGTTGTTTTGCAGAAAGACAAGATTCTTTAAATAGAATAGAGGCAGTGTATGTCACAGAAGATTTTCAAGGAACAGGTTTGGCACAAAAATTATATAGCGAGGCGTTTAAATTCTTGAATTCAGAAAATTCAACTACCCTAGATGTATTTTCTTTAAATGAAAAAGCTATAAAGTTTTATAAGAAGTTGGGTTTTGTTGAGACGGATAAAAAGTTTTTTGACGAAAGGTTCAGGGACGCAAAAGGGGAGACGTTGGAAATAACGGAGATGATTAGAAAAAAATAAGATGTTTACAAAAGATATAAAGATAAACTCACATGAACAAAAAAGAACAACCAGAGTCTCCTAAAAAAGAAAACATGGAGAAAAAAGAATGTTTAGAATTTTTGGCAAAAATCAAAAATCACTTTATAGAAAATTTTCCATTTCTTAGCGATGAAGACAGAGACCGCTTTATTGATATTTTAGATAAAACTCTTGAAGATGGCGAAGGGAGCGAAAACGTTGATGATTTTATTAAAAAA
This sequence comes from uncultured Candidatus Saccharibacteria bacterium, assembly GCA_964443365.1. Lineage (GTDB taxonomy): Bacteria > Patescibacteriota > Minisyncoccia > Phycocordibacterales > CAIZLB01 > CAIJKW01. Next base: position 7,625 of record CAYUCM010000027.1, on the reverse strand, counting down.
ATTAGACAAGCACTTGTTACTTTGGATAACAGCCATGTAGATTTGATTGAAAAAAACGTAAAGAAGTTTAAACTCGATAAAAATATATATTATAAAGCTGGCGCATTTTGGCTGGATATAAACGGTGAACCTTGTGAAATATTAAGTATTGATGAAAGACCTGTTTCTCTAATAATTGAAGAAAGAAAAAAAGAAATTGGAGGTGGTACAGATGAATGGAAGACTTATAGAGCAACAAATACTCTCATGAGTTCTCGTTTGGAATCAGAAAGCGTTATTAGGGTTAAAAACAAAGACGGGGAGGAGATTGGTGTCGATGCTAGATTTATTGCCAATACAACAGAGACAGGTAAGACTAAAATGGAAAATGGTGAGATTGTTGAATTGACCAAGGAAGATTTTGTTACTGGTAAAATGCTTAACGAAGATATTGCATATATAGCTATAAATAGCTGGGCTAATGGAATTAGTTTTGACGGAAAGAATATTGCGGAGCTTGTTGAAGTAGAGATGGAAAGATTAAAAAATAGTAAATCAATAATTTTTGATGTTAGGGAAAATGATGGGGGAAATAGTCACTTGGCGCATTTGGTTGCGGGACATTTTCTTAAGGAAAAAGTGCCGTGCTCCTATTTTCTTATAAAGAAACCAGGGAACAAAGACATGATTAGACACGATGGTCGCGCAATTCCAAACGGAGAATATTATGATCAAAAAGTTGTTATTCTAACCGGTTCAAAATGTATTAGCTCAACTGATATGTTTCTAACTTTTCTTAAGGATACGGGTAGGGCAGTTACTGTCGGTCAAACTACGGGCGGGGGCTCTGGTAATCCACAACCTCTTGATATTAAATTGGGCGATAGAGAATTTAATTTACGAGTTTCTTGCTGGAGAAATTACAGAAATAACGGCATGGAAATTGAAAATAACGGAATCGAGCCGGATATCGTTGTTGAATCTACTAAAGATGACGTTAGGGGGCGTGTTGACAGGGAGTTGGAGACGGCCGTTACCTACGTCAACAGCTCATATTTGAGTTAAAAAACGTAAATTTAGCCCAAAAAAGCAGTAAATTTACGTTTTTTGATAGCATAAAACGTAAATTGGTTATAATATATAAACATGCCCAGACCAGAATTATTTACCGCAGTAGAGCAGGTTATTGCTAGTGAAGCATATCAAGATAAAAAACTTAAACTAATTAATATTGGTTCTGAAAGAGTGGTATTAAAAGCTGAGGGTGTTCCGGGGCGGGTTTTTAAAATAAGTAGAGAGAATTTAGAACAAAGAGTTAGAATGGCTTTATTCGATCAACTTTCATCTAGCCAAGATCAAGACAGGACAATTATCGAAAAACAAATGAGAGAATGGAGGGATGAGCAGGAGCTTGAGGCGGAGGCGATTGAAATATTTGGAAAGGAACATTTTTTAAAAAGAGGAATATTCAGAGTTACAGTACCGGTAACAAAAGATTTAATAATTAAATGTTTTGCAGGAACAGATGAAAGTGGAGACCCAGTAATGGAAATGGGCGGGGCTGATTTTATACTTGATTTACCAGATGATTTAGTAATCAGCGTAAAAATGCTGGCGGAATCTCAAGAAGAATTTGATGTTGTTGCGGATTTAAATAAATACGACCCTCTTGATTTTCATACAAAATTAATCACAGCTAGAGCCTTTTTTGAAAATGCAGAAACCGTGTCGGTTTCTTTAGATCGAGTTCGTAAGGCAACAGATTCTCAAGTGGATTTGCTACTTAGTACCGTTAAGGGTAAAAATGAGATGAGTATGATGGTTGAAGTAGTCGAAAATATAATAAGATATGTAAGAAGGTCCGGCATAATGGTGGATATATTTGGTTCTGAGAATTTTATTATTTATAATAGGACCTTGTTTGACGGTGGAAGAACTCATAATATAAATTCTGAATCTGATTCTGATGAATATGATTATAAAATAATTGAACTCACGATGCCTGGAGGTAAAGACTATTGGTTAACTACCTATGATAAGGATAAAAAAGATGGTTTTCAATATCTTCGCCACTACTATTCTTTCTATTATTTTATAAAGACATTGGCGGATAAATTGGGTATAAAAGAAAATCTAGATAAAGAGGATCTCACTTATTTTTATAGAACAAGTTTTGATGAGGAAGCACAAGATTCACTATCTGTTGATGCCGAATAAATATTTCAAAATGACCAAAACTTACACCACCACACATACCAACACATTCACTACATCGCCAGAAATTAAACTATCTTATGTTAAAGGATTAAGAGAGATTGTACTCTCTGAGATTTCCCAATACAAAAGCCTTGATATTTTAAGAGAAGAGGACGAGTCTCTTTATCTCTGTTTTGACGATGAGGCAATGAAACTCGTTAAAAATTTAAAAAGCGTTTCTAGAGCCTATATAGCCATTCAAAGCATTGATTATAGCCCTCTTTATATTTCAAATCATAAATCAATAATCAAAAATTTGATTGAAATTGTTTTGAAAAATGCGGAAGATTTACAAGATAGGCCTCTTCATCATGATATCATTCATCACGATATCGCTCGTCATGATATTTCTCGCCATGCTGTTTCTCAAGATAAATTTAAAACCTTTAAAATTAGTTGCGCCGGAAATGATTCTCCTGAAGTTAGAGAAATTGCAAATTATATTGTAGAGAATTTTAAATTAAAAGAATCAAAGGAGGCCAGTGAGTCTGATCTTAAAATTCAAATAATTAAACCGCACAATGTTTGGGAGATTAATATACAAATTACAAGACGTCCACTTTCCGTTAGAAATTATAAAATTGAAAACATGAGCGGTGCGATGGATGCCACTGTGGCCTTCGCTCTAAATTATTTATGCGATTTGGAAAGTGCTAAAACATATCTGAACATTTTTTCTGGAAGCGGAACCCTACTTATTGAGGCTGGATTGAATTATAAAAATTTAGAAAAGATTATTGGTTTTGATAATGACAAGAAACATTTGTCTTTGTCTGTTCAAAATATTAAAAATGCTGATTTGATGAGTGTGGTGAATATTAAGGAGTTTGATATTTTTGATAATCCAGATCTTGGTAAATTTGATGTTATTACTTCTGATTTGCCGTTTGGAATGATAATTTCCAAGGGCGAGGATTTGAACGTGCTTTACAGAAAGTTTGTTGAATATTGTAAAAGTATTTTAAACGAACATGGACGCATTGCTTGTTATACAAGTGAATATGAATTACTTGAAAATATTGTAAACGAAGATTCATCTGATTTAAAAATCACAAAAGAGCTGTTGATTGAAATTCCAACAAATGCAGACGCTATTTTGAAGACAAAGATTTTAATTTTAAGGAGGCTTTAGCGGTTGGTGTTATAAAACTACCACTTATACTTGTTTGCAACTTCTTTAACTTTGGAAATTCTATGAGATGAGTCCTTGGTGTTTTCTAATAACTTTTCTTCTATTCTAGAAAGAGTGTGTATTGTGTCTTCGTCAATCTTTTTAATATCTAAAGCCCCACCGCTCATGTCTAGTTCTTTCAAATACTTTGATTTTTTGATATATCCAATTATTTTTTCTTCAGGAATATTTTTTTGCACGAATTCCAAATCAGCCTCGTCCTCAATTTTATTTACTACGACAAAAACGTTTTCGTAAATATTTGAAATTTTAGCGAGCTCACTGTATCTATTGAAAACATCAATACTCTTGTGAGTTGGTTCTACTATTAAACACAAAATATCAAATTGAACATGTAGGGTGTTTGAAAAAGCATCAATTCCTGCAACCATGTCAGTGATTAGATATGAATCTTTTTCCGTAAAGTGATTTAATATGATTTCAAAAATAGACTTAAGATTAGACTCTTCTGTTTTTGAAATAATTAATCCCGATCACCATCATCATTTTATCGTTTGCAATCATTGCGGACTTACTGAAACTTTCTCTATGTGTACCGCTGACAGCTGGATTGAAAAGATAAAAAATAATTCAAAGAATTTTAAAATAATCGAAGATCATTCATTTGAGCTTTTTGGTCTGTGTAAAAAATGTTCTAAATAATCGCGCTAAATAATCGCGCCAAATAATCTCACTAAATAAATCGCGCTAAATAATTCTAACAAGCATTCTGAAAATCGGTACAATAATATAATCCACCCAATCTCGTTTATAATCCGCTTTTGCAAATAATGGAGCACCAATTTTCCATTCGTTAATAATTCTATTTATTCTTCCAATAGCCTCCATGTTTTGAAAGAAAATTCCAACCTCATGATTCATTTCAAAAGAAAAGAAATCTAAATTTTGAGAACCGACAATTGCTTCTTTACTATCGATTAGCATAATTTTTGCATGATTCATTTTATCTTGTAAAAAGAAAGTCACACCCAAATCATGTAATTTGTTTATATAAAAATAATTTAGACGATTCACCATATTGCTGTCTGTACTTCTCGGAACTAATATTTCAATTTTTACACCCCTAAGATGAGCTTGATGCAATAAACTAATTAGCCATCTTTTTGGCGATAAGTATGGTGTAACAATAATTATATGTTTTTTTGCTTGCAAAATATGCTCTCTGTAAACTTGCTTGAATTCAAATTCTTTTTTTGTGGGGAAGTGCTCTACAAGCCAATCTCGCATTTTACGTTTTGGCTTATTTTGATAATGTTCTGTTACGTCTGTATCTTTTCCTCCGCATTCTATATAAACCTTAGAAAAACTTCTAATAATTGATTGTACGAGCCTGCCTTTAACTCGTACTACTAAATCATTCCACAATGATGAATCTTCATAAATATTTACACCTCCAATAAACGCCGTGTCTTCATCTGTGATTATAATTTTTCTATGAGTTCTATGAAAAAAATAACTTAAAAACAAAAGTTCAATTCCTGCATTTTTGAGTATTGCAATTTCATCTTTGTGCAAGCTGGCACTACCGTATGAATCCAAAACCATCTTTATTTTCATGCCATTTTCTGCCTTTTCTTTAAGTAGATTGAAAAAATTAAACTCCCTGATGTTTGATTGGAAAATGTACATTTCAATATAAATACTTTTTTTGGCTGAATAGATAGCATCAAACATAGCCTTCCAGCTTTTTTGTGAATTTGCAAAAAATTTATATTTCATGATCGATTAGTTTGATTAGCCAGGGTATTATAGCATCTTTCTTGTGTTTTATGATAAACTTAAGACATGTTTGAAGTTGATAAAAATGCCAAGAAAAAACTGGTGGCAACCCATATTTCTTTGAGTCTTATTGTGGCGGGGCTGTTGGCGTTTATATTGTATGCTGTGACGCCAGCTATTGTTGAGTTTTTTTCATCGCCACAAAAATATTTACCATTAACTGAAGAATCTGCTTTAACTTTTCAAATCACAGCTTTGGGAATCATGGCCTATATTGTGATAGGTTTTATTGGTTATGTTGTTTATTTACTTTTAACCTCAAAGACTCGGGCGGAATTGATTGCAAATTATATTACTAAAGATTTGGCCGATTCTCGTCTTCAGCTTGAAGAGCTCTATGAAAATGCTCCGGTTCCATATTTTACAATAAATTCAGAAGGACTAATCATTGGATGCAATAAATCAGCGCTTAGATTTTTTGGTGTTGAACCAAAAGAGATTGCGGGTAAAAACTTTTTTGCTTTTGCCGACAAAGAAGATTTGGAATTGGGTGATAAATTATTGAATTATTTCAAATCAGATATTCCGATTAATAAACAGGAATTTAGAATGATTACTAAAAATTCCGGAATGAAATGGGTGTCATTGTCTATTTTCTTGACGAGCAATTTTTCAAGTGGAGAAAAAAACGGACTTGTTACAACCTTTGATTTGACAGAGCAAAAGAAATTGGATCAAGCAAAGACAGAATTCGTTTCTCTCGCTTCTCATCAATTAAGAACTCCGCTTGCGACAGTTAAATGGTTTACAGAAATGCTTGCCTCGGGAGACTTGGGCGAATTAAATGAAAAGCAAAAAGATTATATTAAGAGAATGATGACTGTTAATTCAGATATGAACGATTTAGTGGAAACCCTGCTTAATGTCTCTAGAATTGAAATTGGAACTCTTAAAATTGAAAAACAAGAAGTTGAAATTGTTCCATTGATTGACGGTATAGTATTAGAGCTTCAATCTCAAGTTTCTAAAAAACAAATTGAAATTAAAAAGAATTTTGCGAGTTCATCCAAAATTTCAAGTGATCCTAAATTGCTCAGAATTATCGTACAAAATCTTATTACAAACGCTATTAAATATAATAAAGATGGTGGAACAATTACCATTGACTTTGATGGTAAAAATATTTCAGTTACTGATACGGGTCTTGGTATTCCAAAGGCAGATCAAGATAGGGTCTTCTCCAAACTCTTTAGAGCTTCAAATGTTGGTAATGTTAGCAGTGGGCAGAGTACTGGCTTGGGGCTTTATCTCGTCAAATCTATTATTGAGAGCTTGGGTGGTTCAATTAGCTTTGTTTCCGAGGAAAATGTTGGCAGTACTTTCACTTTAACGATTTAACAGTTATAATATTCTTATATGAACGATATAAATACAAACAACACAGATATAAATGAAGCTGTAATTTCAAATGATATGATAGAAGCTGGTAAAATTAAAAAGAAAATTCTTATTATTGATGACGATGAAAATTTAACTACCGTATTAACTGATAAATTAAATTTAGCTGGTTTTGAAACTGATTTTGCAACAGATGGTGATGCAGGCTTAAATAAAGCTATTGAAATAAAGCCAGATTTAATACTTTTGGATGTTATTATGCCTAAAATGAGTGGCTGGGAGACATTGGAAAAATTGAGAACTAACCCATGGGGTGAGCATGCTAAAGTTATCATGCTTACGTCTTTAGATAAGCCAGAAAGTGTTGCACATGCAATGGAGCAGGGCACAACTTATTTTCTAGTTAAATCAAATTATTCTTTAGATCAAGTTGTTGATAAGGTTAAAGAGATCTTGGGATAATTTTATAGTTATCCACATTACCTCAAACAAAAACGCGTAAGAACAACCCTCCTTTGTGTTAAAATTAATAAATACCAATGATGTTTTTTAAATATAAAAAACTGGTCATTTTCACGTTGATAGCAGTTTTTGCTATTGCATTTTTCTCTTTCAATATTTCTCTTGCTGAGACTGGAGTTCCAACAAATATTTCATATCAAGGAACACTAACTGACTCGGGTGGTAATCCACTGGGTGGAGCTGGTACTTCATACTATTTTAAATTCTCAATATGGGATTCTCCTGTTGTTGGATCTGGCAATAAACTGTGGCCAACAAGTGCTCCTGGTGTTACAAATCTAAATGTGAGGCAGGGAATATTCAATGTTAACATTGGTGATACTGATAATGGATATCCTGATGCTTTGGATTATAATTTTAATACCAATAGCAAGGTATATCTACAAGTTGAAGTATCAAGTGATAATGTAACATTTGAAACTCTAACTCCTCGTTCATCAATTTCTTCTTCTGCTTTTGCTCAAGTTTCAAATCAAGTTAATGGATCAGGTGATTCTTCTTTTGGAACAAGTACACCATTTGCCGATACATTAATTTCTGCATTATCAAATGCGGTTAA
>CAYUCM010000026.1:0-10255 GCA_964443365.1 uncultured Candidatus Saccharibacteria bacterium | reverse complement strand
ATTATAATTAATAATGTAATTGGTCTTTGTAATAAAAACTTGACCAATATGTCTCTTTCTTCAATTGCACACAAATCACAAACATAGATTTTTAGCATGAATGGTATTGCATTCAAATCGTTAGTTATATTCATTGCCGGTGTGTTTATAAGAAGTAATTTGCTTATAGCTGAACTCATTGGTAGATGTTATGGAGATCACGCCCTGGATGGATTTGGCGTCAGTCAATTCATTTTTGAGTGTATTATAAGCGCGATGCTTGCAGTTGTTTTTTTATTGATACCGATTTCATTTCTTGTTTTTATTACCCCATCAGCAGAGGAGGAAAAAACTTGGAATAGCCATGTCAAAAAGGACGAAGTAAGCGATGGTGGATTGAGGTCAAAGATAATTCAGACAAGCAACCTCTCTCGCGCAGACGATGAGTAGCCCCCAACTTTGGTTGGCGGGCTATGTTCATTTATATTTTTGATGGCTTATGTTAAAATAATATTAATAATGTTTGATAAAACATCTTTCAAATTAATTGTTGGGTTTCTGGCCGTTTTGCTTTTAGGTTTTTTGATTTTTATTGTTGCAGCAAATCTTAAATAAAAACTTCAGAATATTTTTATATTTTCTTTATGATAATTTAATGTTGATGAATATATTATTGGTGCATGATATATCGTTCAATAATTAATTGTGTATTTTCAATTGCAATTTTGCTTTCTTTTGATTTGGCTTTAATGTCTGTTTCAGATTTTTCAACCGCATATGCTAAAGCAGAAGTTGTAATATCGTCCCCTCAAAATATTTCAGGGAATATTTCTTGGGATGGTGAGGCTGATTATATTATTAAATCAGTTGTTAATATTCCAGCCTCCATGTCTTTGAACATAAGCTCTGGTGTAAGCATTAAGTTTATGGAAGATGGGCGCATTGAGGTTGTTGGAGGTGTTTTAAATATTGGCTCTCAGCAAAACACAACACAAGCTTCAACATCCTCTCGGGTAAATATTCTAATAAATGATATTTATAGCACGCCAATCTCTATTGTTTCAGGAGGGAGGGTTCAAATTTATAATACAGATTTTAAATCAAATGGTCTTGAATTGACTCAGGGGATTTTTGGGATATTTGGTGTTGAATCAAGTTTAAAATTATTTAATAGTTCAATGAATAATTTTAATATTTCTGGAGAGGCTGTTTTTGCGTCGGAAGGTGGGGTTTCTTTAAATAATTTTACTCTTAACACGTTCAGGGCCCCATCTTTTTTGGTAGCCAGTAATAATGCAAAAATTGATGTTGTTGAGTCTAATTTTACCAATTTGAAGACTGATAATGCTTTTAATATTTTTAATGGTTCTATTTTTAAATTCGATAAGTCTGTTATTTCAAGCTCAGTCTTAGAGGTTGGGAATGTAAATTCTGGAACGTGTATTTCTGGATTTGCTGGCACATCTTTATATGTTTCCAATTCAAATATTTTAAAATGTAATGTGGGCCTTTCGTTTTTTGGACAGGGAACTTTTGAAATTCATGAAAATAATATATATGAAAATAATATCTCAATACAAAATTACAGTCATAATTTAAACGCTGTCAATAACTGGTGGGGAAATTCTGCTGGTCCAAAGATAAGGGGAGATATTGCCGATGGTGACACAAGTGGTGAGGGTGCGGGTGGTGACAATACTAATATGGGCGGTTCTTTAAATGGATATGAAGTTGGTTTCAATTATGAAATGAAAGCTTTGCCGTTTTCTTCCGTTAAATTTGGCGAACAAAAATGCTGCTCAAGTGTGATATTTATTCCTGGAATGCAGGGAAGCAGATTGTACAAAAAGGGTCTTTGGGGAATTGAAAATCAGCTATGGGAGCCCAATACTAATTCTGATACCAAAAGTCTTTTTTTAGATAAAACAGGTAAAACTTTATTTAATAATATTTATACAAGGGACGTGATCGGTAAAACCAATTTTACAGGCCCTGTCTTGTCTTTGGATATTTATCAGGGGCTTCTGAATAATATGAATGCAAAAAAAGAGGCTGGCATAATCTCTGATTTTTATGCTTTTCCTTATGATTGGAGAATGTCACCGTTTTTTATCATTTCAAATGGTAGTAAAATTGAAAATAATATTTTGTTTCTAAAAAATAAAATTAAAGAAATGGCAAACAAGTCACCCTCTGGTCAAGTCATTATTCTTTCACATAGTTATGGTGGATTAATTGCCAAGGCGGTCGCGTCATCGTTAGAAAAAGATGGTGATTTAAATAAAATAGAGTCCTTAATAATGGTTGCCGCCCCAGAATTTGGAACACCTCAGTCAATATCTTCTGTAATATATGGTGACAATCAAGATATTTTATACGGACTTATTTTAAGTAAGGATACGGTTGTGGCTTTAGCAAAAAATATGATTTCCGCATACATACTTTTTCCATCGATAAAATATTTCTCAGATTATAACAATCATTCAGATGTGATTGTTCTTGATAAATGGTCAAGGGATTTTTTTGGAATAGATTTAGTAAATATTGATTCTTTTAATAAATTTAATTTATTAATTGGTAAGATAAAGAGTTTAAATTATAATTTATTTAATATAGCGATTAAAGAAAGGGGAGACATTGATAATGTGTCTGATGAGGTATCCAAAAAGACATACTCCATTTTGGGTGTTGGACTGCCAACCTTATCTAAAATCAAATTCATTAAGCCTAGATGTAGAGCTGTTGTCTTTTGTAATAAAAATTCTATGCCTGATTTTGATAGAGAATTTTCTATAATGGGCGATGGGGTGGTTCTGGCTAATGATTTAATTTCAAAAACCGGCTCCGTTTTTACGGTAGATATTGGTCTTGAAAATGAAGAAGAAAAGGTTTCTTGGGATTTTTTTATGACGGGAGGTATTGCTCATAAGGATATATTTAGATCGGCCGGGATTGTTGATGTTGTCGATGCAATAATTTCAAGAAAAAAACAAGAATTATCTAATATAAACTCCTTTGCAGAAATTACAAATTCAAAGATTTCTTTTATTGCGGAGATATCGTCCAAGCCAACCCCATTCAACCTGCTTTTTAAGACAATTGATTTTTTGAATATTCAAAAGGTAAATCAGCAAGATGTGAATTTTAGCGTGGATAGTCGTTTAAATGAAAGTAGAATTGTAATTACGGAATCTTACGGGCCCATTGTTTTAAAAAATAAAATTAATGAATTGAGTGGTAACTTAGCCTTAGAAATCCCGCTTTATAATAGGATAATAAACAAAACAGAATTTTCTTCAAATAATAGTTCTGGCATAGCGTCAGTCTTAAACTGCCAGAATATGAATTGCCAGAATAATAATATTATAAACGGTGCAATTTACGGTGTTGGTATTGGTACGGGTATGGGGCAAATAGTTATTAAAAGCGGCAATTCAGAAAGTGTTTACAATAATATTTCCATAACAGGTTCAACTGATATTATTATAGATCATTCAACTACGACAATATTAATTGATCAAAATGGTGATGGGGTAACTGACGATTCTATGATACCAATTGTAAGTACTTCTTCTGAGTCACGTCTTCTGAGTGATGAATTGTTTAAGATCGCCAAAGATAAATTATTAGATTTGATTATGTTAAATAATTTGGGTACAACATCAGTTCCAGTTTCATCAACAACAGTCTTTTTAATTAATAAATATATAGATAAAGTAAATATTGCAGAAAGAAAATATAATAATTCTTCTGCCTCAGAATCATTAAAATTTATAAATTCTTTTTACAATGTGATGGAAACAAATATGACCACCTTGTCTAAATTATTGGAATCATACAGAAAAGAAGGGGATTTGTTTGTGTCAAAAAAGTTTAGCCCATTAAACCCCAAATTGACCTTTATAAACAGAAGGAGTTTGGAGATTGGTGATGAGCTTATTGCATATTCGCAAATTCATAAAATAATTTTTGAGTTGATGGAGGGGCTAAATTAAGGCCCTTGCTAATTCCTCAAAAAAGTGTAATATTCTTGCTAAGACTTCAGATACCACGGGTGGCCTTAAAAGCCATAAATCCTGTGTAGAGGTTAAAAAGACTCGCAAAACCCATAAGGCTGATGCAATTGTTGATGCAGTATGAGGTCGCTAGAATTTTTATTACCCCTCTTAATTGAAGTCCAGCCCAAAAGGCTGGCCTTTAATTTAAAGTCTTGGTCGAGCGCGTTAGCGTTTGGGTGCATCGTTACTTCTAGATATATCTTTTAGTAAATTATGCGCTTTAATTAAAATCAATTATGGCAATACAAAAAGCAAAAAAAGAAGAGATTGTTTCAAAGGTTAAGGATATCCTTGACTCATCAAAAAGCTTGGTGTTTGTTAATTTTAACAAACTACCAGTTTCAGAAACAGGTGAAATGAGACGTGAACTTCGTTCAAATTCTTTGGGCTATTATGTTGCTAAGAAAACTCTTGTTAAAAGAGCTCTTAGAGACGCCTCAATCAAGGGTGAGTTACCTCAACTTGATGGCGAGCTAGCATTGGTTTACGGTGAAGATCTTTTGGCACCAGCTAGAGAGATTCATTCTTTCCAAAAGAAATTAAATTCAAAATTGAATATTTTGGGAGGAATTTTTGAGGGCGAATACAAGTCAAAAGCAGAAATGGAGTCAATCGCTTCAATTCCTGGAAGAGATGGCTTGTATGCAATGTTCTTGAATGTAATCAACTCTCCAATTCAAGGTGTGGTTGTGGCTCTTAAGGCTATAGCAGACAAAAAAGAGGCTTAATCGTAAATTAGAATTTGATACTAAGTTTGATAGATTAAAGACTCGTTAAATTAAAAAAATAATTAAATTAATATTATGGACGAAACAACAGTAACTACTCCTGCAGTAGAAGAAACTACAGCAGCACCGGTAGAAGAAAAGACAGAAACAGTTGAGACACCTTCACAATTCAAATCAATTGTTGAAGCTATAGAAAAAATGACAGTTCTTGAATTACATGAACTTGTTAAATTCCTAGAGAAGAAGTTTGGAGTATCAGCCGCAGCTGTCGCTGTAGCTGGTCCTGCAGCCGCTTCATCTGGCGCAGCAGAAGAGAAAACATCTTTCGATGTTAATCTAAAGGACGCCGGAGCAAACAAAATTGCAATTATTAAGGTTGTTAAGGAGGTTTTGGGACTAGGTCTAAAGGAAGCTAAGGACTTGGTTGATGCAGCCCCTTCAACACTTAAGGCTGGAATGAAGAAGGAAGACGCAGATGCTCTTAAGAAGCAAGTTGAAGAAGCTGGCGGAACAGTAGAGATTAAATAGTCTTAAATTGAGACATTAACTTATTGTTAATCTTAGGTAAAACACCCACATTGCGTGGGTGTTTTGCTTTATTTAGAGCATTTTGATAAAGTATTAATATGGATACATTAGAAAAAATATTTGGCGGGGCTCCCAGGGTAAAACTTATGCGCCTGTTTTTGTTTAATGAAACTGTTTCTTTTTTACCTAATGAAATTTTTTCAAGGACTAAGGTGGATGCCTCTCGCGCCAGAAAAGAACTAAACTTCTTACTAAAGGTTGGATTAATTAAAAAGTCCACAAGAAGTAATGGGAAGGTGGTTTGGGCAATAAATGAAAAATTTCCATATCTTGTAGAGTTTCAACGCCTATTGTTGCAAACTAGTTTGATCACACCGCAATCAATTATTAAAAAACTTTCCAAGATTGGTAAACTGAAATTGGTTGTTTTGTCAGGTCTATTTAAGGAGCAAACAGACAGTAGGCTGGATGTTTTGATCGTTGCTGATAATGCAAAGAAGTCCTCTGCAGATTCCATTATGTCTAATATAGAAGCTGAGGTTGGAAAGGAGATTCGTTTTGCTGTATTAAATAGCGCAGATTTAAAATATAGACTAGGCGTTGGCGACAGACTAATTAGAGATGTTCTAGATTATCCGCATGAGGTTGTGTTGGATAAGTTAAACTTGTTTAGATAATTTTTATTTTATCGTGGTATAATTAAATTAAGGGGGACGACCCTCGTTAATAGTTTTGATTATTATTTTAAATTTAATTTTATGATACAAATTCATACTTGGGGTAGTGCAATGAGAGAAATCTGGATTAACACCGCATCAAGCGTTGCATACGTTTTACTAAATATTATATTGGCAGTTTTGATTGTTGGAGCTGGATGGATAGCAGCTGATTTTGTTGGTAAATTAGTTGGAAAACTTTTGCGAAAAATCAAAATAGATTCTCTTTTTAGAGAGGCGGGATTAGAGAAGATTTTAAATAAAGGAAATATTAAATTAAACACAGGCGCTTTTGTTGCGGGATTGATAAAGTGGTGTGTTGTTGCTTTGTTCTTCATGTCTGCTTTGAATGTTCTGGGGCTGGGCTCTGTGGCCGATTTTATAAAAGTGGTTTTGATTGGATATTTGCCAAAGTTGATTATTTCAATTTTGATGCTTCTTGTTGCTGTCATTTTGGGCGAAGTTGTGGACAAGGTGGTCGTGGCACTTTCGTCGGCTGGGCACCTTAAATCGTCAAAAATATTGGGAGCGATTGCTAAATGGGCGATTATAGTATTTGCCGTTTTGGCTGCATTGGTTGAGCTGGGTATTGCTCCAGAATTAATTCAAATATTATTTATTGGAATAGTTGGGGCGCTTGCCGTTGCATTTGGATTGGCCTTTGGACTTGGGGGGAGAGATGCTGCTGCTAGAGCAATAGATAATGTTTGGCAAAGAATTTCCAGAAAAGAATAAGTCTTATATATCTTACGATAACGAAAACGTCTCGGCTTGTGTTTACGGCCAATAACACAGATATTGAATACAGGTCTTCCAAAAACACCTCCAATGGGGGTGTTTTTGATTATATTTACGTCAATTTTAAGCATTTTTATACACAATAAAAAAATGTTAAAAACGATGTTGCAATTGTGCTTATTTATAGCCATATAATAAAGGTGGTGATTAAAATGAGTATAGTTGACAAGGTTATCGCTTTGAGTATAATTACGAACACCTGAATATGTTAATCGTCTTAAAGAGCTTCTAACTTAATAAACCTTATCCAATAGGTCTATTAAGAAAGACCGCTCTCTTGAAACGAGAGTGGTCTTTCTTTTGAAAGAAGACTCAAGAATCAAGATGACGAACACAGCATTCCTGATATTTGAAAACTTCATCCTGTCCCGGTTCTTATGGACTTTTGCGGTGGCTTGGGCCAAGCAACTGTTCTGTTTGGTCTTTTCATAACCGGAGGCAGAGCTTCATGTGGTAGTACTGCATGAAGCATCTATCATCCTTACCTCTCAAGGGGGATGATAGAACAGGTAACAAACAAAAGTGATTGTGGTCTTTGTATTTCCTAATGGGAAATACAAGGGCGTATGGTGGATGCCTTGACACAACATAGCGATGAAGGACGCAGCATGGCGGCGATACGCTTCGGGGAGGTGCCTAGCAACCTTTGATCCGGAGATTTCCGAATGGGGGAACCCAAGAGACTTGATCTCTTATCTCATTTTTAAATGAGAAGTGCACCCAGTGAAGTAAAACATTCTAGTAACTGGAGGAAAAGAAAACAAGTACGTAAGTACACCATTTCCTGAATAGCGGCGAGCGAAAAGGAAGGAGCCCAAACCAGACCTCTACATTGGGAATGACATTGTTGATTTAGTTAATTTATTAATTTTTTCAGTATATGTTTTTCCCTATGTAGCGGTCTGGGGTTGTAAGGTGACAATAGGGTATTTATATCCAAAGAGTTACAAAATATTTTGTTAACAGAACGCGTTGGGAAGCGCGACAAAACAGGGTAATAGTCCCGTATGTGAAAATAAAATATCTCTTGATTGTCATTCTTGAGTACCTCGAGACACGAATAGCTCGGGGGAATCCAGCAGAACTAACTGCTAAGGCTAAATATATGTTGTGATCGATAGTGAACAAGTACCGTGAGGGAAAGGTGAAAAGAAGTCCGAGAGGACAGTGAAATAGACCTGAAACCATACGCCTACAAGGAGTCAGAGCGGACATATTTATATGATCCGTCATGGCGTGCCTATTGAAGAATGAGCCAACGAGTTAATGTGTATTGCTCGGCTAAGTCCGCGAGGATGGAGCCATAGGGAAACCGAGTATTAATAGTGCGCACGTATTACACATTAGACCCGAAGCCAATGCGAGCTACCCCTGGTCAGGCTGAACTTTGTCGAAAGATGAAGGGAGGGCCGAACCCGTTTGTCGTTCAACTCATTGGGATGAACTGGGGGTAGAAGTGAAAAGCTAATCGAGCTTGGTAATAGCTGGTTCTCTCCGAAATAGCTTTTGGGTTAGCGTCGTGTGTTCCCCTTGGGGGTAGAGCACTGGAAGGACTCGACAGGGAGAAATCTCGCGAGTCCTATCAAACTCCGAATACCAAGGATTAAAAACACGGCAGTTAGTCTGTGGGGGCTAAGCTCCACTAGACAAAAGGGAAACAGCCCTAGATCCATATTTAAGGTCCCTAAATCTATACTAAGTGCACTTAAGGTGGTGGAATTTCTGAGACAATGAGGAGGTTTGCTTAGAAGCAGCAACCCTTGAAAGATAGCGTAATAGCTCACTCATCGAGAGATTCTGCGCCGCAGATTCGCGGGGCTAAAGTATAGTACCGAAACTTGGGGTGTCCTACCATTTAGGTGGTAGGGCGCGGTAGGAGAGTGTTCTTGTCTGCAATGAAGGGGAAGAGGTGACTCACCCTGGAGCGTCAAGAAGTAAGAATGTTGGCACAAGTAACCACAATCGGAGTGAAATACTCCGACGCCGAAAGATCAAGGTTTCCTTCGCAATGATTGTCATCGAAGGGTTAGTCGGGCCTAAGGGGATGGTGAGAACCGTACCCGACGGACACATGGTTAATATTCCATGACTTTTGTATACAGTGATGAAATGACGGAGTGTAGTATGAGTAGCGCATTATCGGATTTGCGTCCATGCCTCAAGGTTGTTCTCTAGGTAAGTCCGGAGAGCTGGCTTTAATGCCAAATCCAATTGGAGTGGAGATGTTGAGGGTTCGCCTTCAAATAATTATTCAAAGCACGCTTCCAAGAAAATTTTCTAAACTTATGTATACAAAAACCGTACCTAAAACCGACACAGGTGATCAGGTCGAGTAGACCAAGGCGAACGGGTGAGAGGTCTTCAAGGAACTCGGCAAAAAAGCAGCCGTAACTTCGGAATAAGGCTTGCCTCCAGCAATGGAGGTTGCAACAAAAGTATCCCTGGCAACTGTTTATCAAAAACACAGCTCCCTGCGAACTCGCAAGAGTATGTATAGGGGGTGACACCTGACCGATGCCAGAAGGTTAAACGTTGGCGGTGCTTTCGCAAGATTGTGCTGACTGATGTAAGCCCTGGTGAATGTCGGCCGTAACTATAGACATTGACCGTTGTAGTTACGTCAAAAAAACTTGCTATATGCTGGAAACTCTGGGTTTATCGAAAGATAAATAAAAAAGTGTTAATCACTACTAATTTCTCGTCGAAGAAAAAGTAACAATGTGATTATGCAGACAATCAGCAGGAAAGATTTCTACTGCAAAAAATTTCAAAATGAATTCAAATGAAAATTTGCTAAAAAATATCAATCCAAAAGATGGATATTATATAGCTGGATTCACTGATGGAGAAGGGAGTTTCAACGTTTCCATCAAAAAAAGAGATGATTATGCAAAAGACTGGAAGATAACAGCCTCATTTAATATTTCTCAAAAAGATAGAGTTATTCTAGCTTGGATCAAAAAAATCTTAGGCTGCGGAACTCTTAGAGAAAGAAAAGATGGTGTTGTATATTATGAAGTAACTAATATTACATCATTGTATGAAACAATAATTCCATTCTTTGTAAAATATAATTTTATTTCCTCAAGGAAAAAGACAAATTTCTCTATTTTTAAAGAAATAGTTGAAATGATGTACAAACAAGAACATCTTAATTCAGAAGGTTTTAAAAAAATCTTAGAATTAAGAGAGGTATTGAATGAAGGTAAGGGAAGAAAAAGAAAATATAATTTATTAGATATAATAAAGTAGAAAAATCCTCAGAGACTACACGCAAGACATTTCTTTAGCAAAAAAATCGTAAGCTGACAGCAAAAGAAATGAAGATATAGTCCGATCTTTATAGCAATATAAAGTTAACAAAAACCACTAAGTAAAATTAGAGGAAAAAATGAACGGTCCTAAGGTAGCGAAATTCCTTGTCAGGTAAGTTCTGACGCGCACGAAT
>CAYUCM010000025.1:3930-10440 GCA_964443365.1 uncultured Candidatus Saccharibacteria bacterium | reverse complement strand
TCAAGGGCTAACCCACCTTTCCAGAAACCCCGCAAGGGGTAATATGGGAGAATCGGGTGATAGGGGGCGCGGCGGATTTCATCCGTCCGCGCCCCTTTTTCGTACATAAAATAATTGCGATATCCTCATATTTATAATATTATAACTACATGTCAAATGAAAATAACGCTGGCGATAAAAAACTCGCTAAGAACATTATCACCCCAAGATCTACTGATTATTCAGAATGGTATTTGGATGTCATAGCTGCAGCAGACCTTGCGGAATACAGCCCAGTAAAAGGTTGTATGATAATCAAACCAACGGGATATGCTATTTGGGAAAACATTCAAAAACACCTAGATTCTAAATTCAAAGAAACTGGCGTAGAAAATGCATATTTTCCAATTTTCATTCCTGAAAAATTCCTAACAAAAGAAAAAGACCACGTTGAAGGATTTGCACCAGAAGTTGCCGTAGTAACCCATGCTGGTGGCAAAAAATTAGATGAACCACTTATTGTTCGTCCAACATCAGAAACAATTATGTATGATACATTTTCAAAATGGATTCAATCATACAGGGATTTACCTCTTTTAATTAATCAATGGGCAAATGTTGTACGATGGGAAATGCGCCCTCGTCTATTTTTGCGCACCGTAGAATTTCTATGGCAAGAAGGACACACCGTTCATGAAACAGAAGAAGAAGCAGATGCAAGAGCAAGAGAAATGCTTGGAATTTATAGAGACTTTGCAGAAAATATTTTAGCAATTCCAGTAATTCTTGGCGTAAAATCTGAATCGGAGAAATTTGCTGGAGCATATAAAACATATTGCGTTGAAGCCATGATGCAAGACGGAAAGGCTTTGCAATTTGGAACATCACATCACTTAGGACAAAATTTTGCTAAAGCTTTTGATGTAAAATTCTTGGGAAGAAATAACACAATGAAATACGGATGGCAAACAAGTTGGGGAGTTAGTACAAGAATGATTGGCGGGCTTATCATGACTCACTCAGATGATAAAGGTTTGGTTTTGCCTCCAAAAATCGCTCCAACTCAAACTGTAATTACCACAATAATTAATAACGAAGAAGACAGGTATGAAATCTTAAATAAAGCTCAAGAATTATTTGAGTCACTTAAAAACGCTGGGGTTAAAGTAAAAATTGACGAACGTGATCTTAGGCCAGGAGAGAAGTTTTACGAATGGGAAAGAAAGGGGGTTCCAACCAGAATTGAAATCGGTAAAAAAGATATTGCAAGTGGTACTGTTTTTGTTGCAAGAAGAGACACAGGAGAAAAGGAAACTGTTTCAATAGATAATATTGCAAATCATATTGTAAAAACACTTGAAGAAATTCAAAATAATCTATTTAACAACGCTCTAAAATACAGGGAAGAGAAGACTAGAACGGTGGATAATTGGGATGATTTTGTAAAAGAAATTGAAGCTGGGAATTTTATTTATGCCCACTGGGATGGAACAGCAGAAACTGAGGCTAAAATCAAAGAAGAAACAGGTGCCACTGTTAGATGTATTCCATTTGATCAAAAAGAAGAGGAAGGGGAATGTATAAAATCAGGAGAAAAGTCTAAGGGATTAGTACTTTTCGCTCGTTCATACTAGATTTTTCCCACAATTTGCGTATTTTTATAATATGTGTTATATTACAAACATAATGATTTTAACAAGTCCGATTAATTATCAAACGATTTGAAAACCTTCACAAAGGCGACTAATTAGTCGTCATTTGTTTTAATAAAATGAACACATTTTACAAGATTACACAATTATTTGCCTGGTATGCGACAATCATTCTGACTCGTCCTTTTTTTAAGATGGAAGTGATGAATCGTGAAAATATTAAAGACGCCAAAGGTCCAGCTATACTTATTTCAAACCATATAAGATTTTACGACAGTTTTTTGTACAGAGTTGCGGTTGGTAAAAAATCAAATCTTTCTCCTCTTAGATTTCTTGGTGTTAAGAACTTCTTTAACCCAGCAATGAATCTATTAAACAATTTGGGAATTATTTCATTGGTATATTTCTTTATGGGTGCAATTACAGTTACAACAGGTAAGGGAGTAAATAAAAATTTAGAACCCGCAAAGGAGGCACTTAAAGAAGGTGTGGTCATCGCCATGTACCCAGAAGGCAGAATGTATTATGATGATACAGTAGGTCCATTCAAATGGGGCGCTGCAATTCTAGCAGAAGAAACAAATACGCCACTCATTCCATTCGCCATAAGAAAACACGGAAGAAAGGTTATTGTAAATGTTGGAAAACCTTTTCTACTAAGTCATGAAAAAGGTCCAACAGAAAATACTGAAATAATGAGAAATGTGGTTGTAGAATTATTTAACGAAATTAAATTTAATTAGCTTAATGGTAAAAATAGAAACTCACTCAAAAATAGTCAAACTTAGTTATGGATTTTTAAGAAGAATTGCTGGTATCTTTATGAGATTGTTTCTAGTAAAAAAAACAACCGGATTTCATAATATTCCCAAAAAAGGCGCAGCCGTTATTGCAATGAATCATCAAAGTTTTTTTGATTTTCTTTCCATGGCAGCTGTTGCACCTAGAAACATTCATTTTTTAGCTGCTGAAAAATTCTTTAATCACAAATATTGGAGAATGCTGATGATTGCAACTGGCCAAATTAAAGTTGATAGACAAGCTAAAGACAAAGAAGAGGCTTTGGCTGGAGTGCATAAACATTTAGAAAAAAAAACACTAGTTGGAATTTTCCCAGAAGGGACCAGGTCTCATTTACCAGATGAAATGCTGAAAGCATATAATGGTGTTGCAAAATTTGCATTAAAAAACCATGTACCAATTATTCCAGCGGGCATAATTGGTGCGCATGAAGTTTTAGGAAAGGGAGATAAAAAGATAAAAATCAAAAAGGTAATAGAATTGCACGTTGGTAGACCAATGGATTTTTCTCAATATTGGGACATGCAAGAGGATAAAGAAATTTGCACATACATCACAGAAAAAGTAATGAAGGAGATAGAGAAATTATCCGGAAAAAGTTATCCTCATTGTGAATCTTTGAAACATAATGATTTTATCGATAAAAACATTGCGCTAGTTGATATGGACGGAACGCTCAGTAAAGATCAATCGCAAAAATTATTTATAAAATATTTATTCAATAAAAAATATATAAACAAAACTGAACTTTTGGTTATATATACTTGGTTTGCATTTTACAAGCTTGGATTATTGAGTAATCCAAAAAGAGCTTTAAAATATGCGCTTAAAAAGTTCACCGGACACAGTGAAGACTTAATAAACCAGGAAGTGGAATTCTTTTATAATGAAGTTTTAAAAGATAATCTTTACGAACAATCTTTTGATTTTGCAAACAAATTAAAAGAGCATGGCTTTCTAACAATTTTAACTTCCGCAGCGGTTGAGCCTATTGTTAAAAAAGTATCAAAAGAACTTGGCTTTGATCATTATCTATCAACTAAATTAGAATTGAATAATGGACTAATCACCGGAAACACATTAGGGAATGCGCATCATGGTGTTGAAAAAATACATTCCATCATTAGATTCTTAGAGAATGAAAAAATTAATCCAAAAAAGATTATCGCAATCACAGATCATCAATCCGATATTCCACTTTTGGAATATTCTCATCACCCAATCATTGCTAATCCACATAGAAAAATGCTAAAATATTCTAAAGGGAAAAATATTCCTGTATTATATCTAAACAACGATGAACTTTTTCAGTATATCAAGCTTAATATTATCGGTAAGTAGTATTTGTTTTGGTCTTATCGTTTATAAAAGCGATGAGAAAAACAAGACAGCCCAATATTGGTTATATACTTCTATAATTTTTACCGTCTGGTCATTTAGTTTGTATAAAGTAACAAATGAGGTACATGAGAACATGGCACTGATGTGGCAATATATTTTAGACATATCAGCTATCGCGTTACCAGCTCTTTATTTTGCATTCGCATCAGAACTTCTTGGATTGAAAAATACAAAAACCAGGACTTTCTTTTATTTACTGGCCCTTGCGACCGCAATATTAAGTGTAACAAGCTATTTCAAAGAAGGAATGACTGTGCTTTATGGTTTTTACTGGATTAATCCTGGTCCATTATATTTTGTATTTCCAGTTGTTTTTTTCATCATCACCTCAACCGCAACGTTCAATTTGATTAAGTACTATGTTATAAGTAAAGATAATTTAATTTTACGAGGCCAAATCAGAAACACTTTAATTAGTTGCGTCTTTGGCTTCGCGGGTGGTTTTACAAATTTCTTTCCTCAATTATTTAATGTTTATCCGTTTGGAAATTATTTGGTAATTTTCTTTATAACCTTCATGGCCTATGGGGTTATTAAATATAAGTTGGTATCCGCCAAGGTTGTATCGACTCAAATTTTTACAGTCGCCGTACTTATTATTTTCTTGATGAATATAATAATGTCAGAAACAACAACTGAAACAATTGTTAACTCGTTTTTGTTTGCGGCATCTATAGTTTTTTCATTACTCTTGATTAAAAGTGTTAATAAGGAGGTGGAAGCAAGACAAAAAATCGAGAAATTAGCAACGGAACTTGAACAAGCCAACATACACCTAAAAGAATTAGATCAGCAAAAATCAGAGTTCGTATCTCTAGCTTCTCATCAATTACGTGGTCCATTAACTGCTATAAAAGGTTATGCTTCAATGATGCTGGAAGGAGATTTTGGAATTCTTTCAGATCAAATCAAGGATGCTACAAGTAAAATCCTACAATCAACAAGTGACCTGGTGGTTCTAGTCGGTGATTATCTTGATGTTTCAAGAATTGAACAAGGTAGAATGCAATATAATTTTGAACATTTCGACATGGAAGAAGAGGTGGGTATGGTGATCAATGAACTTCGTCCAACAATAGAAAAGGCTGGGCTACAATTTGATTACACACCAGATAAAGACAAGGGCTATATGGTAAATGGAGATAAGGGTAAATTAAAACAAGTGATTGGAAATTTGATAGACAACTCAATTAAATACACTCCACACGGCAGTATTCATGTTTGGCTAACAAGAAAAAATGATAATAAAATATTATTAACGATTTCTGACACAGGTATTGGTATTAAAAAAGAAGTTTTGCCAAATCTATTTGAAAAATTTACTAGAGCACCTGACGCATCAAAAACAAATATTATCGGTACCGGATTAGGATTGTATATTGCTAAAAAGATGATAGAGGCTCATAAGGGAAGAATTTGGGCAGAATCAGCTGGAGAAGGCAAGGGGTCATCGTTCTTTATTGAATTGGAAACAGAATAATCCGATAGATTTATCCAACATTTTCTGATAAACTGTTTAATATGACAAAAAAGATACTATTATCTGGTGTAAAATCAACGGGACGCCCTCATATTGCTAATTATTTTGGTGCAATGAAGCAATATGTGGATTTACAAGAACAATATGATTCTCGTATTTTTATTGCAGACCTACATTCTTTAACAACAATTCAAAATAAAGAAGAACTATCTCAAAATACACTAGATCTCGCTATAGATTATTTAGCTATAGGCCTAGATCCAAAAAAAGTTTTAATATACAAGCAATCTGATTTGCCTGAAGTTACAGAGTTGGCATGGATTTTTAATTGTATAACCACAGTTCCATATTTAATGAGGGCACATGCATTTAAAGATGCGGAAGCAAAAAACAAAGAGGTTAATGTTGGGCTATTTGATTATCCTCTTCTTATGGCGGCAGACATTTTAATTCATCATGCGGACATTGTTCCTGTTGGAAAAGATCAAAAACAACACATAGAAATCGCAAGAGATACAGCAGAAAAATTTAATAGAATATTTAACACTGAATTACTCAAACTTCCAGATGCGCTCATAATTGAAAGTGTTGAGACTATTCCAGGTATTGATGGTCAAAAAATGAGTAAAAGTTACAATAATCACATACCACTTTTTGCCACAGATGAAGAAATTAAAAAATTAGTAATGTCTATTGTTACAGACTCAAGTGCAGGCACTCCAATCAATGTTTATAATATTCACAAACTATTTAGAGATGAAGAGTATTTAAAGAATTTATATAAAGAGAACGAGGGTAAATACAAAGCTCTTAAAGAAGCTTTGATCGAGGACATGATTGCCTTTGTGGCGCCACTTAGAGCTCGTAGAGAAGAGATTGCAAAAGACACCGATAAAGTTAAGGAGCTATTAAAAAACAATGCTAAGACACTAAAGAAAGAAATTACTGAGACAATGGAAAAGATAAGAGAGATTGCTGGGCTAAGTATTTAAAATTCAAATATTCTATAAAATCACTTGTCGTTAAATATCAAAAATTAAATTGATTATTTGTGTATTTTTGATATAATGCAAATACGCCAATGAATCGGCAAACACCGAGGAGGCAAGGGAAGAACGCTCAATAATTAATTCAAAAAACAGTTTTTGAGCAAGTAGAACCCTACGTTTCAAGCTACGTAAAGCTTAAATGAGAGAA
>CAYUCM010000025.1:0-3920 GCA_964443365.1 uncultured Candidatus Saccharibacteria bacterium | reverse complement strand
ACCGCGACACAAAATCGCCCCTGCAGATTTATTATTAATTTAATGAATTTGGAGGGGCTATTTTGTTTCTCCAAAAACAAATAAAGAATAAGTGCCATGAATAAAACAAATAGAATTTATATTAAAGATTTATCTCAAAACATAGATAAAGAGGTAACTATTATGGGTTGGATTGATGTTAGAAGAGATCAAGGTAAGTTAATTTTCCTAGATTTTAGAGATAAAACCGGAAGAATTCAAGGGGTTATTTTACCTGGACAAGCTGAAGCAAAAGCCGTAGGTGAAACCCTAAGAGATGAATGGGTTGTTGAGGTTTTAGGAAAGGTAAACAAAAGACCTGATAAAAACATTCAGGCTGAAAAACAAAACGGCGATATTGAGCTTGAAATATTATCGATAAAAGTTTTAAATGAAGCCACAACTCCAATTTTTGAAATACACAAAGATACTCGTGAAGTAAATGAGGAAACCAGACTTAAATACAGATATTTAGATTTAAGAAATGACAGACTTCAAAAAAACATAAGAAATAGACATAAAATTGTTAAAGAAATCAGAGATCAATTGGACAATGAAGAATTCATCGAGGTTGAAACTCCAATCCTTACAAAATCAACACCAGAAGGAGCCAGAGACTTTCTTGTACCATCAAGACTAGAGGCTGGTGCGTTTTATGCACTACCTCAATCTCCACAACAATACAAACAGCTACTTATGGCAGGAGGAATTGAGAAGTATTTTCAAATCGCTAAATGCATGAGAGATGAAGACTCAAGAGGGGACAGACAGCCAGAATTTACTCAAGTCGACCTTGAAATGAGCTTCGTTACAGAAGAAGACATTATGTCTCTAAATGAAAAACTTTTGATTGATATCGTTGCAAAATTTTATCCAGAAAAAAGAATTCAACAAATACCTTTTCCAAGAATTCCATATCACGAGGCTATGGCAAAATATGGAAATGACAGACCTGATATAAGAGAAGACAAAGAAGATCCAAACTTATTGGCTTTCTGCTGGGTTGTAGACTTCCCATTCTTTGAAAAAGATGGAAAGGGAGGTTGGACATTTACTCACAATCCATTTTCAACGACAAAAACAGAATTCTTCAATGATTTAATGTCTGCGCAAAAGACAGACACAGACCTTGAGAAGATAATCGCTGCACAATACGACATCGTACTAAATGGTTTTGAAATTGGAGGAGGAAGTATTAGAAATCATCAATCCGATGCACTACTTAAGGTGTTTGAAATTTTGGGATATGAAAAAGAAAAAGTAGAATCTGATTTTTATCACATGATTACAGCTCTTAAATCTGGTACACCTCCACATGGAGGAATTGCTTGGGGACTAGATAGACTTGTGATGCTTTTGGAAAATGAACCAAACATTAGAGAAGTTATGGCCTTTCCTAAGACGGGGGAAGGAAGAGACCCTATGATGCAATCACCGTCAGGAGTTTCAAATGATCAATTAA
Organism: uncultured Candidatus Saccharibacteria bacterium; assembly: GCA_964443365.1. Taxonomy (GTDB): domain Bacteria; phylum Patescibacteriota; class Minisyncoccia; order Phycocordibacterales; family CAIZLB01; genus CAIJKW01. The sequence goes on along the minus strand of CAYUCM010000025.1, from coordinate 2,440 downwards.
GAGATTTGAATTTGATCGTAAGGGAGAAATAGCATAACAGGTAAAATCTGTTAATTAAGGGCGCCTAAACGGCGTCTTTATGCTATAATAAAAAACACATGACAGAAATCTTCACAATCAAAACAGATGCTTTTGAGGGTCCATTGGACTTGCTTTTGTCATTGATTGAAAAGAGAAAAATGTTTGTTAATGACATTTCACTTTCTACCGTAACAGATGATTATGTGGCGCATGTAAATAATTTATCTGATTATTCCTTACACAATAGAGCGGATTTTATTAGCATAGCTTCAACCTTAATATTAATAAAAGCCAAATCTTTATTACCGACAATCAGTCTCACAGAAGAAGAGGAGGGGAATATTGATGATTTGCAAAAAAGATTGCAACAATTAGAGATTGTGCGTCAGGCTAGTTTGGCGCTCGGTAAAATGTTCGGTAAAAATATTCTTTTTGAACGAGGGGAACTCAAGCAAGAAATAAAAGTTTTTGTTCCAAGCAAAGAGATTAATCAAGGAGAAATTTTATCGGCAATATCCAGAGTAATTAACGCGCTACCAAAAAAACAAGCGGAGGCGCCAAAGGTTATCGTCAAAAAAGTTATTAGTATTGAAGAAATGATTGACAGACTAACAAACAGAATACAATCTGCGGTTAGAATGACCTTTAGAGAATTCAGTGGCAACAAAGGAAAAATTGAAAAAGCACAAAAAGTTGACGTGATAGTTAGTTTTCTTGCCATGCTTGAATTAGTTAAGCAAGGAATTATTAACGCAAGACAAGAGAATCTGTTTGAGGATATAGAAATGGAAAGTCCAGAAATTGGCGTTCCTAAATATATGTAATAAAATAAAATTATGGAAGAAAAAACAATGCAACAAGATTCAACAAACAATACAATTCAGGAAATTTCAAATAAAATTGAAGCTGTTTTGTTTTGGAAAGGTGAGCCGTTAAACAAGAAGGAAATAATAAATCTTTTGTCGATGGACGATGAGACCAAAGCAGAACTTGCTCTAATTGAAAACAATTTGGAATTACCAATCGCTAATTTAAAAGAAAATCTAGAGAATAGAGGTCTTTGCATTATTGAAATTGACAATAGTTTTGCTATTAGAACCTCAGCCAAAACTTCATCCCTAATTGAAAAATTACAAAAAGAAGAACTGAATAAAGATTTAGGTAAGGCCACAGTTGAAACTCTCGCATTAATAATTTACAAGGGTCCAATAAAAAGAAGTGAGATAGATAATATTAGAGGTGTGAATTCTTCCTATATATTAAGAAATCTATTGATTAGAGGACTTATAGATAAAGAGATTGATTCAAAAAATTCTCGTATAAATATTTACAAACCATCTTTTGAGCTACTTTCTTTTTTGGGTGTAACAGAAATTAACAAACTAGCAAATTATGAAGAAATTGTTAGTGAATTAAATAAATTTAATGAGGATTTTGGCGATAATAAAGAAACAAAAGGAAATAATGTCGATGCCAACACAAATGACAAAGACAACAAAGATGACAAATAGCACCTTTAGGATTAGAGGTGAAATTTTATTTATAATATTCATCGCGCTTGTTGGCGTAATGTCTTTTTTTCAAGTAAACGCACAAGAAAATGAATTCGCTAAAGAAAACTTAAATGATCTCAATTTAATAAACGCACCTGAAATCGTGGCAAAAAATGCTGTAGTTTTCGATGCAACCGAACGAAGATTTTTATATGCAAAAAATGCAGAAGAAATTACTTCTCTTGCGTCGCTTGCAAAAATTATAACAGCTGATGTTTTTTTAAATTTAAATCAACTCAGACGAGAAAGGGGACATGAAATAAAAGATATTTCAATTATTAAAAGGAATACTGGATATAATCAAGGGGATAGAACTTTAATTAAAGGGGAAAGTTGGCGACCGGAAAACCTCATCAGATATGCACTTATAACCTCATCTAACTTTGCAGTAGAATCAATTGTCAAAAGTGTAGTTGACGAAGAGGCTGTATTTGCACTGCTCATGAAAAAATCTACAAAAGACATGGGGTTTAAAAATTTCACCTTCAATAATAGTTCTGGGCTTCCTATAATTACTAAAAACAAAAAGACAGAAAAGAGGATTCCTGGGGCGCTTGGAACAGCAAAAGAAACCGCTTTACTTTTTGATCAAATTTTTAGAAATAATAAGTTTATTGCAGACGCAAGCATTATACAAAAAGCTAAATTTATAAACTTATCAGGCAATAAACATCAAGTAGAAAATGTTAATTTTGCGTTGAGTCAAATACCAAATGTAATAGCTGGTAAAACAGGTACAACAGATGAGGCGGGAGGGAATGTGGTGATTATCCTTGAAATTAAAGACAAGAAATACGTGATCGTGGTGTTAGGATCAACAATAGAGGCTCGTTATGATGATTTAGTAAAACTCGCATCAACAACTG
>CAYUCM010000024.1:0-10728 GCA_964443365.1 uncultured Candidatus Saccharibacteria bacterium | reverse complement strand
AGACACATTACCCCTTCATAAACCTAATTCTCGCCTTTCTAAAAGTCTCAAGGGTCAGTATCGCACTATTATCATTTGTATCCATATTGCCAAGAATTCTAAAATATCCTGGACCAAATGTGCCATCAATTAATTTTGCCAATCCGATAAGCCTACCTGCAAAATGCGCTCTAGCAAACTCCTTTAAAACATCATCTTTATCGGAAAATCTATCTGGAAATTGAGATTGAATTTCTTGGCATAGATAATCAAGAACTTCTCTGTGTCTTCTGTATGAAAAATCATCCCATTCACGCCGATCTAAATTAACATAATTAATTTCATTAATATCTATATTATATTTGTCTGCTATTTCCCTCTTAAATTTAATGACTTCGGGTGAAGAAAGTCTATCTTTTTCTTTTTTTAGAACCGGCAATTCCAACATTTTAGATACCAATCTCTTTTCAAACATTGCAACAACGGCTTCATGTAAACCCTTGAAATGGATATGCTCATACCCTTCTTCATCTTTCCTTATTGTCGAATTAACACCCAGCCCCTCTCTCATAAGACCCTTCTTTGTATTCATTGTTCTTTTACCATCTTTTCCGTCATCTTCACGTTCAGCAACCTCTATTACAGTATGTCCTTTTAAATGCAAGGATTCATGTAATACCACATGTCCAAATTTATATAAGTCATTATTTAATTTATCTGCATTCAAAAGAACCGTTTGTTTCCAAAAACTTGCAACACCAACACCACTCTTGCCACTTGCCTTCTTATATAACTCGGGAGGAAGTATATGATAATTATCATAGGGCATATCGTATTTAGGAAGACCAAATTCCGCTCTCAATCTATTGGTTTCATCATTAGCAAAATCAATTAGAGTTAGCTGGTCTGGTGTTTTCCGATATTCCATTTTTTGCAATTCTGCCCTTTCAGAATCAGACAAAGAGTCAAGGTGATCAAAAAGTTTATGTTCAAAAGCTTGTTGGGTTTCCGCTTTTGCATTATCCCCCGCGTCCCCTATTATTCTGAAGATTTTTTCTGTCATGATTAATAATATTACAGCAATAATACAAAAAATACCATTTGTGCTACAATTAACCCATTATGAAAGGATACACATCAAATATTGAAAAATTAACATTAGATAACAATAATTTTAGAGAGGTTTTATACACTACAAATAATTGTCAGCTAGTTTTAATGGCACTTCTACCAAATGAAGAGATTGGAGAAGAAATTCATGACGTTGATCAATTCTTCAGAGTAGAAAAAGGTGTTGGCGAGGCTGTCTTGGACGGAATCGTACATAATATAGAGGATGGTAGTGTTGTTATTGTTTCGGCTGGGACAAAACACAATATTATAAACAAAGGTGATGAGCCTTTAAAACTATACACATTATATATGCCACCACATCATAAAGATGGCACGATTCACAAAACAAAAGCAGAAGCTGAATCAGATGAGGAGCATTTTGATGGAATAACTACAGAATAATATGATAAAGAAGAATCACGAGATTTTTGGCTGGTATGGAGTCGTTGCAATTTTATCTGCTTACGTATTAATAAGCTTTTCTATCGTAAATTCTAATAATATTTGGTATCACATATTAAACGGCACAGGTGCGCTTGGTATAATTTTGGATTCAATATCAGAAAGAGATTATCAACCAGGTGTACTAAACGCAATATGGTTAATAATTGCGCTAATATCTATAGTTAAAATATTAATAATGTAATGATTTATTTGTAGATATCATGGCTTCCTATTTTAAGGAAATGAATATCTCCATCTTCTCCATATTCAAAAATAATCCTTATTTGAAAATCAATAGAGAAAGCAAAATACCCCTTAAGTTTGCCATTTAATTTATGTGTATTTAACGAAGGGTGCTTAGAATCACCTTTAAAAACACCAATCTTTTTAAAAACCGGATTCTGAATATTTGGAGATAATTTTTCAAGTTGAGAAATAAATTTTTCAGAATATAGTATTTCTGTCATAATTTAAGACTTCTTTCTTTTGTTGATTATTGTTTTTAAATCACCAACATGATAAGCGCCCATTTTTACCTGACGAGAAGCTTCAATTATCTCATCTATTTCAACCTGTTCACGCATTTTACGTACAGCCTTACGTATTGCCTGGGCACGATTCTCAGCTTCACCAGTAGCGATAACGCTATCTATGAATAAAATAAGGTCTTTTGGCATTGGTACAGATATAGTAGTCATATATGATATTATCATATATTATCATATATTGTATGTCAAATGCCATGCTCAAAGCTAAGCCGTGGGTACAATCGCAAAAAAAACACTAACTCAAAATACTCCACACTACTCCACCCTACTCGTACAATGCTTACATCTAACTGCCTTAATAGGTATTTCACTTAAACACTCAACGCAATTTTTTGTTATTGGCTCAACCGGAGCTTCATTTTTTCTTGCTCTTTCAAGAAGCTTGTTCATAGGAACGACGACAAAGAAATAAATAGCAATAGCAACCAACAGAAAAGCTATAAAGACATTAATAAAATTACCTATCATAAACTTACTGCCGTTTATGGTGAAAAATAAATCTGAAAAATCAGGAACTTTTGCTATTGCGCCAATAAGAGGCGTTAGAACATCCGCCACCAATGATTCCACAATCTTTCCAAAAGCGGCACCAATGACAACGCCGACAGCCAAATCCACCACGTTTCCTCGTAAAATAAAAGTTTTAAAGCCTTTTAACATAATATTTGTTATTTAATTAATATGTCTATATATTAGAGTATTTTAGGATTTTTACAATATTTTATAATATCGTAATCTTTATAAAAACTTCATAAAGATATGCTAAAATTAGAGTGTATGAAAAAGATAGCTAAGATAAACAATAATAAAACCCTAAAAACACCCAAGACATCTGGGTCTTCAAAAATAATCGTCAATGACAAGATGCAAAAAGGCTATTCATATATATTGACGGAACCTATGGGTAAAAACTTTGACCCTAGATTTAAGCCACAACTCTCCCCCAAAGAAATGCTTGAGCTTGGAGTTTTTGGAGGAAAGTATATGACAGATTGCCAAAAAGAATTTCCAAAAGACTGGTTTAAAAATGCCAAGCTTTCTCCAGAAAAACATGATAAAAAAATAAACTATTTCAAAGTTGATGCAAGTCAATCACTTGCAGTTTGGCGTCAAAAAGGTTGGATATACAAAGATGACCCACGCGGGTGGTTTCAATGGTATTGCAGATATTTCTTAGGAAGAAGAATTCCAGATGAAGATAATAGACAAATAAAAAGATGGGTTGCCATGAGAAGGCATATTACTCAAATACAAAACAATTGCAGGGTTGAAGATCTTTCTTGTCACACAAAACAAAGACAAGCGGTTCTTCATTGGGCATATGATAGTAGGAAGTTTTAATCACAATATGAAACAAAACACAGAAAACAAAAATTTTATACAGGATGAAATTTCGTCAATAATCAGAATAACACCTGATCAATTAACGCATTTAAAAAAACTTCACCTTAATACTATTGGCGATATTTTAAGACACTTCCCCACAAGATACGGTGGCGCATCGGAAGCTCTTTATATAAAAGATTTATTAATTGGAAATAGTGCAACAATTTACGGACAAATCGGAAAATTAAAAACCGGAAAATCATTTAAAGGTAAGATGCCAATGGCGGAAGGAATAGTAACTGATAATACCGGGCATTTAAAACTAGTTTGGCTTCATCAGCCTTATATTGCAAAATTAATTCAAGAAGGAAGTTTGGTTAAGGTAACGGGCAAGGTTACAAAAAGAGGTGAAAGTATGGGAATGCTCAATCCAGAAATAGAATCTGTTGGTAAGCTTCCAGATCAGATAAGTCAAAACCTGTTTGCAAATAGTGAAACACCGATAGAACATTTCTCTCCCATATACCCTGAAACAAAGGGGGTTACATCAAAATGGATATATCATGTAATTCAAAGAATTTTTAAAAGTCCACACTTTGATTCTATAGAAGATCCAATTCCTCAAGAAATATTAAAAAAATATAATTTGCCAAATTTAAAGACTGCATTAATTTGGATTCATACTCCACAAAAAGAATCTGATGCAGAGGTTGCAAGAAAACGTTTTGCATTTGAGGAGGTATTTTATATTCAAATAAAAAATCAGCAGATTAAAAGCGAGATGTCTAAAGAAAAGGCTTATATAATAGAGCCTTCGTTAAAATCAGTTAAAGAATTTACAGATAGATTTCCATTTAAATTAACCAAGTCACAATCAAAATCTATTGATGATATTTTGAACGATTTTAAAACCGGAGCACCCATGTCTCGCTTACTTGAAGGAGATGTTGGTTCAGGAAAGACTGCGGTTGCAGCGACAGTTGCATATAGCGCGGTTGTAACTCGTCCAAAAGTAAAAGATGAGAAAAATAAAAGTTTTGGCAAAGAACAAGATTTTGGAAATTTACAAGTCGCATACATGGCGCCAACAGAAATTTTGGCCAAGCAACATTTTGAATCGTTCATTCAATACTTTAAACATATGCCAATTTCTATTGGTTTTATAAGCGGAACTGAGTGTAGAAAATTTCCTTCAAAAACAAATCCTTCTGGATGGACGCATATAAGTCGTGCTCAACTTTTAAAATGGGTTAAAAATGGAGAAATTGCAATTTTAATTGGAACGCACGCACTTATTCAAAAATCAGTTGAATTTAAAGATTTGGCTTTTGTAATTATTGACGAACAGCACAGATTTGGTACAGCACAAAGACAAAAGTTGGCACGCAAACACATCACTGTCCCCCACCTTCTATCCATGACTGCAACTCCAATTCCAAGAACACTAGCCCTTACGCTTTATGGTGATTTGGATTTGTCATTGATTGAAGAAATGCCAACTGGTAGAAAACCAATTATTACTGAAATTATTACTGAACCAAAAAGAGAAAAAACTTATGAGAAAATCAGGCAAGAATTAAATTCTGGAAGACAAGCTTATGTTATTTGTCCAAGAATTGAAGAAGCGGATCCAAACAAAGAACAGGCTTTAAATGTTAAGTCCGTAACAGAAGAAGCAAAGAGATTAAAGAAAGATGTTTTTCAAGAATGGAATATTGAGATTCTTCATAGCAAGATGAAGCCAAAAGAAAAAGATAATGTGATGGAAAGATTTGCAAAAAAAGAAATTGATATTTTGGTTGCAACGAGCGTTGTTGAAGTTGGAGTTAATGTGCCAAATGCAACAGTAATTTTAATTGAAGGAGCGGAGCGCTTTGGATTATCACAGCTTCATCAATTAAGAGGACGAGTTATAAGAAGTAATCATCAAGCGTATTGTTTTGCTTTTTCTGATAGTCAAAGCGCAAAAACAATTGAAAGATTGAAGGCGCTTAATACTGCAAAAAATGGTTTTGAATTATCTGAAATAGATTTGAAATTACGTGGAGCTGGAGAATTATATGGCGGAAAGCAATGGGGTATTACAGATATTGGAATGGAAGCTATTAAAAATATTAAAATGGTTGAGGCGGCGAGAAATGAAGCGCGTCTAATTGTTGAAAAAAATTTACATTTGAACGATTTTCCCGTGTTGCGACAAGTACTTGATTCAAAGAGAGATGTTCATTTTGAATAATAGAAACGGCAAAGCCGGGCGCCCTGTTGGGCGCCCGGCGGTGAGGAATCATTGTGATATTTCCTCTGGCTAGTAGTCATCACACGTTGGGATAGAGCCAGTACGTAGACGAACTTCTACCAATTTCATGCTTTCAAGACGAAGCGCCTCTTGGCACTGACGGTTATGTTCAGCAACTACTGACATAGCAATCGTCCCGTCCGGAAAAGAACGACGGTTCATCCTGATGAACCTGGCACTAACCCGCTTTTCTACTTCAGGAGAAGTGGAGGGGCGAATGAACACCTCGTCGTCTTCATCAACCGGAGCCTCCGCCTCCTCGATCAGCTTGGTATAAGCTGCAGAGGATAGGGGGAGATCGTTTTCATCACCATTTAGCATAATGAAATGCCTGGGTTTGGTACCAGCAACAAACACGCTGCCAGTTAAGCAACATTTTTTCTGATCGTCCATATCTTGTTATCTTTCTAGGCTTAGGCTTGAGTTAAATCAAAAAAAGATACAAAAAGGTGAACCGCCACCAATTGAATCTACCACAATTATATAATGAAATATTTAAAAAAGCAAGACCGCCGGAACCCAATTGGGCCCGGCGGCAAGATGCGAGGTTGTTGCGGCGACTAAACGTCAGCCAAAACAGCCGTTGGGGTGGTCTCCGTCTTCCCGATTTCCGCCAAGCCCCTGGTCCAGTGGGTCAAGTTACGCTTAGCAGAGGAGAAGAAAAAGTAGCCGACCAACCCACCCGATGAAGTAAACACCGAGCAGACATCGGGATTGTCCGGCAGCTTTCCAGCATCCCTGCAAGTAAAAAAGACGTTATCGTGATGCCTTAGGGTGTTTACAGCACCATTTGAAATTGGAAAACTCCGACCTCTGAACAGGAGAGAATATGACGGGTTTCCTAATTGATGCGCCCAAGAGAGAGCGCAATCAAAACTGAATTGACGTCGCTGACTGTGTTTTGACTTTGACATGGTATATGTTGGTTGGAATTTGGAAAAGATCAATTGGCTAACCGCAGCCAAAAGAATCTATCGAGATTCTATAACGCAATTCAAACAAAAGCAAGACCGCCGTTTCTTTACCCAAACTAATGGAGAATACGGCGGTCAAACCCGACAGGCCCAAGCTCAAGTGAGCTGAGCTTCATCCCACGGTGGGTTTTGCGGAAAATGCTTTGCAAAACCCTTGTTCCAATCCACCTTAAGAGCCCTGAGCTCTTTGGCGGAGAAGTAGCCAATAGAGTCATGGCTTTCATCTTGAATAAAGCAGGCATCCTCTGGGGATGCGTCACCCAGGTTTATGGGCTTATAAATATCACTGTTCACGAGGGACGTATAAGCAGCCCACGATACAGGATACCTGACGGCATCGATCACAACAAAGACGGTTTGACGGGTTGCGCTGATTCGTTTTCCAGAAATTGCACAGGTAAAAGGCGGGAAACGCCTAGGTTTTCGACCCATAATGTTAAGGGGTTTGGGGGTTAATCAATGATTCGAATGATTCAAATGATCCGCTTGCACCTCGCAAGTAAATCCGAAAATCATTGTATACCCATATTTTAAATAATCAATAGTCAAATAAACTCTGTGCGAGCACTAGGATTCGAACCTAGGACCGGTCGTGTATAAGACGACTGCTCTACCAACTGAGCTATGCTCGCATACGCCCATATTACATCATTTTCTTTTTTTAGAAAAGGGCTGTAATTGGGCAAACTCTATTCCCCGCTTGTTTACATATTTAACTAAATAATCTCCGACTTCTTCTTTGGTGTAATTCCATGCGCAATTAATATCGCATCAAACTCTGCTTGCTCCAAAGTTTCTTTATCGATAAGCTCAAGAGAAATTGCATCCAAAACTTTTCTCTTTTCTGTAATTACATCAAGTGCAATTTTGTACGAATCATTCATAATCTTTGAAATTTCCTGATCAATTGTTGCGCCAGTAATATCTGAATATTCTTTTTCACTAACTCCACGTCCAGACATTGATCTACCATTTCCCTCAAGTGCAATTGGTCCAATCTTATCTGACATACCATATTTTGTAACCATGTCGCGCGCCAATGCTGATGCAACCTGAAGATCGTTAGATGAGCCGGTGGTCAACTCGTCAAAAAGATGCTTTTCAACAACGTATCCACCCAAAGACACAACAATATCATCCAAAAATTCTTTCTTTGATTGTAACTTTTTATCTTCTATTGGAAGCTTCATTGTATAACCCGCAGCACGCCCACGAGAAATAATTGAAACTTTATGAACAGGATCTGCGTGTTCCAAAACAGATGCCAAAAGCGCGTGCCCCGCTTCATGATATGCGGTTAGTTCTTTTTCTTTTTTGCCAAGCAAATGACTTTTTCTTTCAGGGCCTAACATTACTTTTTCTATTGAACGAATTAAATCATACTGCGCAACCTTTGCCCTGTCCTCTCTTGCTGCAAGAATTGCAGCTTCATTAACCAATGAATGAAGATCAGCTCCAGAAAAACCTGGCGTACGAGATGCGATAACATCCAAATTAACATCTTCTGCTAATGGTTTGTTTTTAACATGAACTTCCAAAATAGCTTGTCTATCCTTTCTATCAGGAAGATCAATTAAAACTCTTCTATCAAATCTTCCTGGACGAAGAAGTGCGGGGTCCAAAACATCTGGTCTATTTGTTGCAGCCATTACAATCACTTTTTCATTTGGCTCAAAACCATCCATCTCAACCAACATTTGGTTCAATGTTTGCTCACGCTCGTCATTTCCACCACCAAGACCAACTCCTCTTACACGTCCAACGGCATCAATTTCATCGATAAAAATAATTGCTGGCGAAGAACGCTTTGCAAGTTGAAATAAATCTCTAACACGAGACGCACCAACTCCAACAAACATTTCAACAAACTCCGCACCAGAAACTGAGAAGAATGAAACTTCAGCCTCCCCTGCTACAGCACGAGCCAAAAGAGTTTTTCCAGTTCCAGGAGAACCTGTCAACAATATTCCTTTTGGAATTCTTGCTCCAATCTTTATAAATTTTTCTGGATTTTTTAAGAAGTCCACAATTTCTGCTAATTCTTGTTTTGCTTCTTTTGCGCCAGCAACATCTTTAAACGTCACACGAGTTTTTGTATCATCAGGAGAAATCATACGAGCGCGCGTTTGCCCAAAACTCATTGCTTGCATATTTGCCCCACGAGCCTGTCTTGTTAAATACCAAATTACAAAAAACAAAAATAGAAGTGGAATAAGAAATGGTAAAATATTTGATAGCCAAAATCCAAACCCTCTATCGTTTTTATTTTCTATTTTAATTTGAGCAAGCTTCTCTCCAGATACGCCAAGATTTTTTAACGAATCAGAAAGTGAGCTTTGTGATTCTTTTTGTGTAATCTTGTTTACTGTAGCCAAAGCTATATCTGTTGAAGACGATGTTGTTGCTATTGCAGTAGAACTCAAATATTCTATCTCTATTTTATCTCCAGAGATTTCAACTTTTGAGACGATATCATTATTAATATCAGTCGCCAACTCAGAAAGGCTGATTTTTTCTGGATTTGTGTGCTTCTCGTAGAAAAACACATACAAACTTATAATGGCAACAAATATTAAGAATGTGGCGAAGAAATTATTTAGTATCAACACCTTAACACCTGACTCCCTACTCTTTTTTGGTTTTTTATTGTCGTTTGTCATGTATGGCAAAGTATATCAGATAAATATAAAATTAAAAGGGACGAAATTTGACAAATAACTACAGAAAGGTTATTATTTGTGTCCCGTTGTGGAACGGGTCTGATGCCGTATGTTCCCAATGAGCATCAGAATAAAGGCCTACAACAGTAGGAGTCTCACCCTGTCGCCCAGCCCAAAAAGCGTCAAAAAAAAGATAGAGACATCCCGCTGGACCCCCAGAGGGCCAGGCAGAGAGAAGGTGGCTCCAACCACCAGCGAAAGCATAAGCATAGCCCCAACTTTGCCCAGGCATCACGTAAGTGATGTTGCCCTGAAATAGTATGACCTATGACCCAAAATCTTTGAAGACACAAAAGGAGCCCTGCATGAATGAATAAATTAACCGCTTGATTTATTCTGCCGTGTATCGCGGGCTTAAGTTTGTACTTCTGAGAATTCTCTCGATAGGCCGGTCGCGCATGCGCGACCGGCCTCCTTTCTTTTTTAAAAATAAAATATATACTTTATATACAACCTTTATAAACCACGATGAAGAGCAATACCCTCGTCAAAAATCAAAAAGTCTTATTCAATTATGAGATACTAGACAAATTCAATGCTGGTATTGAGCTTTTGGGTTTTGAGGTAAAATCCATAAGAGCTGGGCATGGTAATTTGGAGGGTGCATATATTGTTGTAAGGGGTGGCGAGGCGTTTCTTATCGGTTTTGACCTTCCTGCATATCAACAAAAAAACACCCCCGTAGATTATGACTCAAAAAGAAATAGGCGCTTGTTGCTAAACAAAAAGGAGCTTAAAATGCTTGCTAATAGCGAGAGCGAGAAGGGTTTGACTATCGCCCCTATTGCATTGTATAATGGTGGACGCAATATTAAGCTTGAGCTTGGTGTTGCAAAAGGTAAAAAGAAATTTGACAAACGTCAGACTATTCAAGATCGTGAAAGCTCAAGAGAAATTCATAGAGAGCTCAAGGGTCAAAGATAGATGACCAAATACGGGGATGCCAGGCTTTGACATATGCATGGCTTCTTTATGTGCGTAACCGAGTGCCCGAGAATCTCGTTAAACTTCCGGAACCCTTAGATGCAAACGCCCAAAAAGCGGTCGCTTCTCCATTCTTTGGAGTAAACGACTTTGCATTTGCAACAGCTAGAGCGTAAGCTCGCTTTGCAACGTTCCTATCTACTCTTTTTGCAGGTAGATAACGGGCGCAATATTTGCAAAATAGGTTGTTGACCGCTCGATCAAACAGCCAAAATTTAGAGCTCGGCACGATTGTGTTTTGATACTTTTATAGCAGTCGTGCTCAAACCAAAAAAATATCTACGTTGCGTAGAGTCATAAGGAAACATCATGTGCACGCGGGTTCAATTCCCGCCATCTCCACA
>CAYUCM010000023.1:0-10860 GCA_964443365.1 uncultured Candidatus Saccharibacteria bacterium | reverse complement strand
GAGACATATTGGTCAAGTTTTTATTACAAAGACCAATTACATTATTAATTATAATACTTAATCAAAAATGAGCAACACAAAAACCACCCCGTGAGGGGTGGTTTTTGTTGTTTAACTCATTACTGAGTCTAAACCAAGTTAACTAAACGATTAGTAACTTAGAGTAGCTGTAAGAGCACTTCCAACTGTAGGAGCATTTAGAGAACCAGCACCTGTAATAGCGCCAGTTGCATATCCTGTTCCGTAGTTCAAAGAAGTAACCTTATATGTACCAGCAACTGTTCCAACTGAACCCTTTGATTGGTAAGAAGCTGTGAATGTCTTTGTTTGACCAGGAGCAATATAGAAATATCCATTTGCTAGGTCATTTGTAGAATCATTATCACGGAAGCTTACCAATGTAACTGTACCAGCATTTGTATTAACTGTTGTTAAAGCAGTTGTAGATGTAGCACTTACATAGATTGGGTTGTTTCCAGCTGTTAGTGTATAAGTGAATGTGAAGTTAGCTGTTGTTGATGCACCTTGGTTTGCTGTTATAACAGGAGTACTAACTGATAGTCCGCCAACTGTTACACCTGATGATGTAAATGTTTGTGCGTTTGAAGTTAGTGTAACTGCGTTAGCAGAAACTGTATTATATGTAGCATCAATTACAGATATACCTGTTGATGAGTTCAAAGATGTAGTTACATACACATTGTCATATGCACTATTTGTATTTTGAGCTAATGTAGCCAAAATAGTCATAGGAGTGTAAACATCAGCAGCTAGAGGAATTGTAAGGTTTGTGAACTCAGCTGTTGTTGATGTTAATGTACTTGCTGTGTAAGTTAATCCACCAACTTTCAATTGAACGTTTGAGAATAGACTACCTACTGGAATAGTAGATGAACTAATACTTAGTCCAATTGTCAATCTTTGCAATGTTGATGCTTGGTTTTGTGACTTTATGTCATAAACTGCAAGAGGAACATTTTGAGTTTGAGCAGCTGTTGAAACTTGTACAACTTGTGTTGTAGGTGATGCAGGACTGTTTGTAACAATCAATTGACCAATGTTTGTACTTTGGTAACTGAATGAACGGTCATCAGATACAGTTTGTGTATCTGTAACACCTGTACCATCAACAGCACGGAATTGTGCTCCAATTACATTAAGTGTAGTTGAAGTACGATCTGTAACAGGAGTAAATGTTACTCCAACTGTCAAGTACTTAGATTGAGTTGCCTTAACAACAAATCCATTTACAGGGATATTAACTCTGTATTGTGAACCTACTGTAAGCTCAGTAAAGTTTGAAGCATTTAGGTTTGACAATTGTCCAACAACCATTCCTGTTTCATCCTTAACTGTAAGAGCACTTGCATATAGCCAGAAACGAGAATCAAAATCAAATGATACGTTTGTTACTGCCATATCTGAAGCTGAAGCTTGCAGTTTGTAACCAGCAACATCATAAGTTTGACCCTTGTATGCTGTAACTCCTGATGGAGTTGACCATAGTGATGCAGCAAGAGTTCCTGCTACTCCAGGAGTTCCTGTTGTTACAGTTGTTCCTGTTGTACCAGTTGTTCCTGTTGTACCTGTTGTACCAGTTGTTCCTTCAGCATTAAGAGCTGCTCTTGTTGCTGGGCCAACTTGTCCAACTGTAGAAATACCCTTTGAAGCTTGATAAGCTTTAACAGCAGTAACTGTCAAAGTTCCAAAGTATCCCTTTGCAACACCTGCAGGCATTGTAAGTAGACCCTTTGACTCAAGAAGAGTTTGAAGTGCGACTACGTCTGCACCCTTTGAACCCTTCTTAAGAGTTGTGTTGAAAGTTGCTGCTGAAGTTGTTGAAGCAACTAGAGCGAAAGCAAGAGCCAACACCAATATTGTTGAAATTCTTTTCATATGAATTTTTATAAAATTTATTAAAGATATTTTCATCCACTTAATTTTTAAAGTTATTAATGTGTGGAATACGATATCCTCGGGTTGTTAATGATAACCATGTGAACCCGTAGAGAGACTAAACAAATATTAAGTGTCTCTACGGGTTCACATTTGTTGATCTAGCGATCAACGGAATTACGGGAATTGTAAACATCTAATTTTTCAATCAGTGTCTACGTATTACTTCCCCATCTCAACTTCTTTTTTATACAATAATTCAATAAATTGCTTTATGGAATCTTTATATAGAAGAGATCGACTTGAGATAAGGCGGAAGCACATAATCATTGGAATTACGGTAAAATCTGAATTAACAGAAGTTTGGGCTGATTAACTGTTTTTCTAACCTATTTGTTTGTCAAAGTACCAAGCAATTAAATTGTACCGTTTTAAGCCATATTTTGCAATATTTCTACTAAAATAGGGCCAATTTCATGCCTGTACACATAATGACGGTGTACAGTCGTTAATATTACACAAAAACACCACTATAGTCAATTAGAATTGCAAAATGTCAAATTCTATTTTAGCTTGTCAATTAATGACTTTTTCAATTTTTACCAGCAAAAAATGTCCCTTAAGATGTCCTTTATTTTGTCTTTTACACAAACATATACTTACTCCATCTTCTCTCGCCAATCTTTTTAAGCACACCACCGTAAATTAGGGAGTTCAATTCTCTTTGAATAGTCTTTTCACTACATCCCGGAACTCCTGTGGTTATGTCTTTTATAGATGTCTCCCCCGTTCTTTTAATAATATCAAGAATAGCTTTTTGCCTGTCGCTTTTTTGTATCACAGAAGGGTCCATGAAACTTTTAACACCCTCCGGTTTTTCAACTTTCTTCAAATCAGACTTAATACTTATTTCTCTCAAACTAACATCAACATTAAAATTTTCAGAAATGTCTTTTTGTTTTTCAATACCCCCCTGTGATGACACACCCAGCTTCACCTCTTCTGGTGTCATCTCTTGTATCTCAGAAACATCATTTGCATCAGAGACATTTTTTGATTTCATATCCGATCCCGCATCCAACACTTCACCATCAACATCTGCTAACACCTGAGACATTATCAGATTTGAAGACTCAGTTTCTTTTTCTATCATTTTCAAAAATTTACCAATTTCACCATTTAATATTTCAAAATTAGATAAAGACATAATATTCAAACCGGAAGCAACCCTAGACAATGCCAAAATTTGCAATGCGCCACAGGTCATTTCATTAAAGACAGAATCAATATCCTTATCAACAGAGATTAAGGACAATGAATTCATCATCAAATTAACACTTGTATTTCTAAGATTGTCCTTAAGGACATCCCCTTTGGAAAAAGACTCTGTTAACAAAAATATGGCAGTGCAAAGCCTCTCTGATTTCTTATAGAAGAAATCAAGACCTGAAGACCTATTCTTAAAGACACGTAATGTATACACATTAGATGTCCTATTAACCGCATTATCATATTGATTATTCATGATTTTTTATTATGTCTTTTATACTCGCCGAGAGTTTGAAACAATTTGTCTTTAATAGTTTATTGCCAAAAAGTCAAAACAGCTGGGCAAGTTCAAAGACATTATATATAAGTCGTGGGCTTTAACAAGTCCCCTAATATAAGACATCGTGTTCTTATTTGGAATAAATTTTTAACATGTGATAATACGTGTTAAAATATAGACAATATGGCAAAAAGAGATAAACGAGAAAATAAAAAAGACACAAAACCTAGATCTTATAAGTTATCCACAGAGGAAGAGATTTTAGAGAGTAAAATACTCAAACCAAGCACGGTACAAAGTGTGTGGGGAATCACCATGTTTGTACTAGCTGTATTCTTTCTATTTGCAGCCTTTAATAAAGGGGGAGCAGCTGGAGACGTAATACACAATTTATTCGCCAAACTTTTGGGTGTTGGCTATTATTTAATACCCGTAACATTCATACTCCTTGCCGTGGCCTTTTTTGGAGAAAAAAACAAAAAATTCTATTTGTCAAAATCTCTGGGTGCCCTACTCTTTTTACTGTCCACACTTGGCATAATTAGTCTAATAGATATTGAAAGCGGCGGACTCATCGGAAAGATGGTTTCTATACCATTAGTTAAGTTCTTTGATTATCCAACAAGTTATGTAATCACAATTGCCCTATCTCTAATTTCAATACTTATAATATATGACTCGGCAATCAAAAAAGAACATTTCATGTTCTGGAGAATGCTTCGTAAAAACAAAGAGGCAGAAATTGTAGATGAAGAAACCATAAAGGAATCTGAGGATGAAAAGATTAATAAATCAATAAGACAAGCAGAGGCTGACGCTGAGCCAAAGAACAATGTCATGGATAAGGTGGCAGCAAGGCTCGCTAATGAAAAAGCAGAGGCCGTTGCTAAGCCAGAAATAAACAAGGAAGAGAAAAAGACCAGAGATGATGAAATGGATTTGAAAACAAAAAGCACTTGGAGTGGAAAGGCTTTCGTTCCTCCCCCACTTTCAATATTAGAACAAGACAAGGGAAAGCCTGGAGTTGGAGATATTAAGGCAAACGCAAACATCATCAAAAGAACTCTACAAAATTTTGGAATTGATGTAGAAATGGACGAAGTCTCAATCGGACCATCTGTAACAAGATATTCTCTAAAGCCAGCAGAAGGTGTAAAACTTTCAAAAATATTAGGACTTCAAAACAATCTCTCTTTAGCATTGGCCGCACACCCTATTAGAATAGAAGCTCCAATCCCAGGAAAATCATTAGTAGGTATTGAAATTCCAAACACTGTAAAAACAACGGTTGGACTTGGAACACTACTAATGCAAGATGAGTATCAAAAATCAGAAAAACCGCTTACCGTCGCTCTTGGAAAGGGTATTTCTGGAAAGTCATATTTTTCCAATCTTGCCAAGGCTCCACACATGCTTATTGCTGGAGCAACCGGTTCTGGTAAGTCTGTAACCATTCACGCCATTATCGCATCATTATTGTATAGAAACTCGTCAGACAATCTAAAATTTATAATGATTGACCCAAAAAGAGTTGAACTTACAATGTATAATAAGATTCCACACCTATTAACCCCTGTTATTACAGACGCCAAGAAAGCCATTCTTTCTCTAAAGTGGGCAGCAAAGGAGATGGAAAGACGTTACAATATATTAGAAAAACATGGAATAAGAGACATAGATTCATATCACAAGAATATTCTCAAGCCAATAATTGAAAAAAGAAAGAACGAAGGATATGTTGAGGGTGAAGAGGCTCCAGAAACCATGCCTTATATCGTAATTATTTTGGACGAGCTTGCCGATATTATGCAGGCATATCCTAGAGAATTAGAATCTGGAATTGTTAAACTTGCACAAATGTCACGTGCTGTTGGAATTCATCTTATAATTTCAACACAACGTCCATCGGTTAATGTTATTACAGGTCTTATTAAAGCCAACGTTCCAGCTCGTATTGCACTTCAAGTTGCATCGCAAATTGACTCTAGAACCATTCTTGATATGAGGGGTGCAGAAGAGCTTTTGGGTGCTGGAGATATGTTATTCCTTTCTGGCGATATTCCAACACCAATCAGAATTCAATCCGCATACGTTACTGAAAATGAAACAAAGAAGCTTGTTAAATATTTGATTGATTCTACAGACTCTTTACCGCAAGAAATTTCATTCAACGGAGATGCTGGCGCCTCCCCTACTCCAGACGCTGTATTTAGTTCATCATTTGGAAATGACGATGATGAAGAAGATGATGATTTATACGAGGAAGCAAAGCAGTTGGTTATTGAAGCTGGTAAGGCCTCAACATCGTACATTCAAAGAAAGCTAAGGGTTGGATATGCCAGAGCGGCGAGATTAATGGATATATTAGAAGATAGAGGTGTCATTGGCCCAGCTGATGGATCAAAGCCCAGAGAGATATTAAGCTATAGCGGAAATACAGAAGAGGGTGTTAATACAAACAACAATTCTGATGGATATTCTGATATACTTAATACTAAGGTCGAGGTGGAAACAGAAGAAAGTAATGATGAAAATAATCAGTAATTAATTGATAAAAAATTCATCAAAACTTTATAAAATCTTTATAGAAATTTAATCTCGATAATAATATGATAACAACACGCAGAGAAACAAAAAGTGGCAAGTTCATCATCAGATGGTCAATTATTGCTTTTGCAATTTGCGTAATTGTTGGATATTCAATTTTTCAATCAAATAAGATAATTAGCGGACCAAAGATAACCATTCAAACACCCAACACAACTAATGCCAATAATGGTGCCGTTGATGTTGCGGGATTGGTTAAAAATGTTTCTGTCGTAACATTAAATGACAGATTAATTCCAATAGATGAGGACGGGCAATTTAAAGAAAAGGTTCTACTCTATCCGGGATATAATATAATTAAATTAGAAGCAACAGATAAATTTGGAGCCTCTGTAACAAAAGAGCTTCAGGTTGTCTACACAAATAATCAATAATAAAATGGCAAAGAAAAAAACAGCAATCAGCAAGAAAGAAAACAAAAAAACAAAAGATGCGGAACTAGATAATGAAACAACTGAAGCCGGTGAAGAGAGTGAAGATTCTATTGACGCGTCTTCAGGTGTAAGTTTGAGTAAAAAGAAAGGTGGTAAAAATAGTACAGAAAATTCTTCAATCAAAGATACTATTGCGCAAATTAAAACAAAGTTTGGAGAAGATTCAATTATGCGTCTTGGTGAAAAAACAAGAGTTGATGTTAACGCTATTCCAACTGGATCAATTGGACTTGATGCCGCCCTTGGCGTTGGCGGTCTTCCCCGTGGACGTATTATAGAAATATTTGGGCCAGAATCTTCTGGTAAGACAACTCTTTCTTTGCATGTTATTGCAGAAGCTCAAAAGAAAGATGGAGTTTGTGCTTTTATCGATGCAGAACACGCAATGGATCCTGACTACGCACAAAGACTGGGGGTAAAAATAGATGAACTTCTAATATCACAGCCAGACACTGGAGAACAAGCTCTTGAAATTGTAGAAAGCCTTGTACGGTCCGGCAAGCTTGATGTTATTGTTATTGACTCTGTAGCTGCCCTTACACCAAAGGATGAGATTGAGGGCGATATGGGAGCATCTCACATGGGTAAACAAGCCCGTCTAATGTCACAAGCTCTGCGTAAACTAACAGCAATTGTGGCAAGAAGTAAAACAATTGTAATTTTCATTAATCAAATTAGAATGCAAATTGGAGTGATGTTTGGTAATCCAGAAACAACACCAGGCGGAAAGGCATTAAAATTTTACACATCAGTTAGATTAGACATTCGTCGTATTGCACAAATTAAAAAAGGAGAAGAAATCATGGGTGGACGTGTAAGAGTTAAAGTTGTAAAAAACAAAGTTGCAGCACCCTTTAGACAAACAGAATTTGATTTAATGTACAATGAAGGAATTTCCAAAGAAGGAGAAATAATAGCACTTGGTGAAAAGCTTGGAATAATAAACAAGAGCGGAACAAGCTATTCATACGGTGAAGAAAAACTTGGCAGAGGTTATGATGCAACTCGTCAATTCTTGAGAGCAAACAGTAAAATCAGCGATGAAATTCTAAAGAAAATTAGAGAGCATTTAAAGGAGCTTTAATTTTAGAACCGCAGGACAAACCAAAGAACAAACTAGGTGGACATCTCCCCACTTATGGTCTACAATAGCCACATTATGTTAGATTATAATGAAATTACAGTTAGAAAATATATTGTTTTTGAAAATGAACCATATGAAGTTTTAAGCTCTCATATATTCAGAAAACAAATGAGAAAGCCCGTAAATGATACCAAACTTAGAAATTTACTTAACGGTAGAATTGTAGAGCATTCTTTTGGAGCAACTGACAAAGTGCATCAAGCGGATATTGATTCAAAGAAAATAAAATTCTTATATTCAAACAGAGGTGAATGGTGGTTTTGTGAAGAAAATAATCCATCGGCTCGTTTTAAGATAAGTGAAAACATTCTTGGAAACAACGGAAAGTTTCTAAAGCCAAACACAATCGTTGAAGCATCTGTATTTGATGAACAAATTTTTAGAATAGATTTACCAATCAAGGTAGAACTATTAGTTAAGGAAGCTCCCCCATCACTTAGAGGAGATTCATCAAAAAGTGGAAACAAACTTGTAACACTAGAAACCGGAGCTCAAATAACTGTTCCAATGTTTATCGTTGAAGGAGAAACTATTAGAGTAAATACAGAGACCGGAGAATACGTAGAAAGAGTTAAATAAAAAAACATTCTTAAAAAGAATATGTGGAAAAACTAGCCCTTGGGCTGGTTTTTCTTTATAAAAAATTTATATTAGTTTTAATATAATTAACACCAGGTCAAGCTGAATTGTCGAATTCACTTGACCACACATATACCGTAGTATACATTATAGTATATGAATACTAAAACCATATTAAATATTAAAATGGAAAAAACATTAAAAAAGTCAGCTCAAAAAGTAGCTGAGGAACTTGGTATTCCCCTAAGTACGGCCATTAACGCATTTCTTAAGCAGTTTGTCAGAGAAAAGACACTTACACTTTCTGCATCAAAGAATCACCCAACCCCATATTTACAAAGGATAATTAAAAAAACTGAAGAAGAATACAGTAAAGGGTTATCCATCGGACCATTTAGTGGTGATGAAATGATTGCGTATTTAAAGAAAATTTCAAAGAAATAAAAAATAAAATGCAATATTTTTTATCTAAAAACTTTAAAAAGAGTTTTTTAAGAATGTCTAAAAAAATTCAATATAAAACATCAGAGCAATTAAATCTTTTTACCAAAAATCATCTAGATAAACAATTAAACAACCATGGATTATCAGGTGTCTATACTGGTTACAGAAGCATTAATATAAATGGTGATATAAGGGCTATATATGAAATTACAAATGATGGATTTGCTCTTTTTGTCGATCTTGGATCTCATAGCAAGTTATATAAATAAACCCAGACAGAAGACTCAATAGAAAAACACCTCGCTTAAACGAGATGTTTTTCTTTTTGTGCAAATATTTGGGCTAACGCCTTAATATTTACTTACAGTATTATTGCGCAATAAATGGAAGAAGCGCCATAAATCTTGCTCTCTTAACAGCGAGCGCCAATTTACGTTGATTCTTTGCACTTATACCAGTCTTCTTTCTTGAAAGAAGTCTAGCATGAGGATTAAGAAACTTTTTTAGAATTTCTGTATCCTTATAGTCTATGTGCTTAATATTGTTTTGTGAGAAATAACAATGCTTTGTCATGATTTTGTTTTAATTATTCTATAATTGTCTAGAGCTGAAATAGAATGGTTAGAATGGGATATCCTCAGGATTAATTTCTTCTTCTGGATATTCTATTGAGTCTAATTGATTTAAAGCGTTTTCTGTATCACTTGATTTCTTTGAAGAATCAGATTGAGCGAAAGAGTTAGATCCAGATGCTCCCGCACCGGCGCCCATCCCCTCTCCTCCTGAAGCTCTTGTACCAAACTGCACCCTGTCCGCAACAACTTCTGTTCTGTACTGCTTTTTACCGTCTTGACCATCCCAAGAACGTGTTTGCATTCTACCTTCTACACAAACATTGCTTCCCTTTTTTAAATATTGAGATACTGTTTCTGCTTGGCGACCGAACACAACGATGTTGTGAAAATCCGCAGCCTCTTGTCTTGCCCCATTGGCATCCTTCCAAGTTCTATTGGTTGCAACACCAAAACTTGCAACACTCATTCCTGATGGAAGAGCTTTAAGTTCTGGGTCACGTGTAAGATTTCCTATAATGAACGCTTTGTTTAAATACATAATGATTTTTTAATACTTTAATTTGATTAATATATTCACTTATTCAGTTGCGATATCAGCCTCCTTTTCAGTATTAATAATTTCATCTGCGATTTCTACATTTTCTGTATCATCTGCAATTTCAGCGATGCCATCTACAACCTCGTCATCAATTGTTTCATCAACAATCTTAACTGCTTTTGATGCATCTACTTTAATTTCTGCAACAGCTCCGATAAATGTATTATCTTTAACTGTCTTTATTAATAGAAAACGAAGCATTGGGCCAAACGCCTTAATTTCTTTTTCTAATGGAATTATCTCTTCAGGATTAATTTCAAATTTAACCCATCCAAAATATGATGATAAATGACTACTTTTGTGTGCCTTAACTGTCTTACTAATAGGATACGCGAGGTTTTTAAATTTAGGCATTTCTTCTGCGATAAACTGTCCTCCGCGCTTCTCTATAAGTGACTTAAGGTGCGAGAATTGTACAGCGACCTCATCTTCCCCCATGGTTGGGACGAGGTGAAAACCGAGTTCATACACTCTGTTCTCAAGCTGTTGATCCTCTTGTATAAGTTCAACTTTTTTTGCCATGACAGAAGACTAACACAAAACAGACACACAAGCAAGGATACCCCATAAATTAAGGCCCAAATCCCACAAATCCAAATTATCTACTTAATATTAAAGGCCAGTTTTGCATTATTCATTAATATTTCTGCTGCTTCCTCTATATTAAGCCCCTTAATTTCAGCTATTTTTTCCACCACAAGCTTTGCATGCCAAGGTTCTGCTCTCTGCCCCCTAAAAGGAATGGGTGCCACAAAAGGACAATCCGTCTCAGAAAGAATGCTCTCAATAGGCAACTCTCTGATAATATCTTCATAATTTTTAGCGAAAGTGATAACCCCCGTAAAAGAAACCGTAAACCCACAACCGATGAATGCCTTTGCTTGTTCAATAGTACCAGCAAAGAAGTGTACATTCCCTCGTAATTTTACATTTGATAATATTAAATATTCATGAAGAATTTCTAAAATTTCTCTGTAGCTGTCTCTTGCGTGAATCATTAAAGGCTTATTTAAAGCGATAGCCAAATCAATTTG
>CAYUCM010000022.1:0-10984 GCA_964443365.1 uncultured Candidatus Saccharibacteria bacterium | reverse complement strand
AGCTAAAATAGCTATTGAATTATCTCTCAAATGCAAGTCACTCAAATGCAAGTCATTTGCATTACCAAAAACACATATCTAAGGGGGTGGGGGACATGCCTAAAATAACTAGTAAATTCAACAAAATAAGGCTGAATTGGCGCTCGTTCTGCCACCTCTAAACATGTTGATTTCTAAATGCAAGTCACTCGCATTTCACTTCTATATTTTTATATCTCTATATCTCTATATCTATATATTTCTATATCTATATCTCTATCTCTACATCTTTATATTTCCACATGATCTCCAGCGACAAACCCCGTCGTCCAACAAATTTGTAAACTAAAACCACCTGACGGCCTATCAATATTTAAAACATCGCCAATTAAATATAAATTTGAAAATAAACGAGAACGCATCGTCTTAAAATCTACTTCATCAAGAATAACGCCTCCGCTTGTAATTATGGCCTTATCAACATCTAGTAGTCCGGTGACGGTCATCGGCATGCCCTTAATTGTTGATATAAGACTTTGCCTTTCTTCTTTTGTGATACTATTGCACTCCTTTGTTCCGTCTATTTTAGCGATTTCAATTACAGCGAGCACTACTGTATTTGGTATAATTTCACCCAAAGTATTTCTTAATATTTTCTTGTGATTAATTTTAAAAAGATTTTGCAATTTGGAATTTAGCATTCCATAATCTTCTTTTGGTAACAAATCTATTTGTATTTCAACTTTTTTGGCGGGCGATGTTGTGTGCGAGGGCGCGGATAGAAGTTCGTCAATACCCTTACTCATATTTAAAATTGTCGGGCCACTTAATCCAAAGTGTGTAAAAAGTATTTTGCCAATTTTGCTGAAATGTTTTTTGGTCGAGTTATTTACAGTACCTGACTCACTTGACCCACCCGGCTCACTTGATTCACTTGGCTGACCTAGCTCACTTGCAAAACTTGTAAAAACTGTAACCTTTACATTTTCCAAACTAAACCCTGACAATTCCTTAACCCATTTTTCTTTTATGGCGATAGGTACCAGTGATGGCTTTGGATCAATTACCTTATGTCCCAATTTTTTGAGCCAAATAAAACCATCGCCAGTTGAGCCAGTTTCTGGATGTGATGCTCCACCCGTTGCAATTACAATTGATTTTCCTTTTATTATTTTGCCGTTTTCTAATTTAACAGCAGAAACTTTTCTTTGCGACACGCCGGTTTTTTCTTCCACTTCATTTGCCTTACTTGCTTTTTGCTTTGATTCGTCCACTAAAACGTCCACTAAAACATCTATAACCTTGCTATTTGATAACACATGCACATTTCCTTTGCCTCCAGAATTTTTCATATATTGTACGAGTACATCCAAAACGCTTTGCGACCTATCAGACTCTGGAAAAGTTCTTAAAAAGTTTTCTACTTTTGTGGGCATTCCTTTTTTGTGAAAAAAATCCAAAGTATCCTGAACTCCATGTTGCGAAAAAGCGGAAAAAAGATATTTTCCATCGTCCTTAAACTTTGCCAAGAATTTTCTTGTATCAAATTCGCTATTTGTTAAATTACATCTTCCTCCGCCTGTTATCAGAAGCTTTTTGCCAAGAACGTCATTTTTTTCAAGTAGAATTACACGAGCGCCTCTTTCTGCGCATTTTCCAGCGCAAATCATTCCAGCTGGACCTCCACCAATAATAATTACATCATACACATCTGAGTTTTTATCTTGCATTTACAAAATACTAGCATAAATAAGACCTCTTGCGCAAAAATAATTTTCTGATAAGATTTCTGTGGGCGAAGGGGGGAATACCACTTCTTGCATCACAACATACCTGAATCAGGTAGAAGGTGTCGGATCTCAAGACGTCAGGTTGCGAGGTTCACACCAAGTTGTGGTGTTTGTTCTACCAAACGGAGGCCAAATCACCGTTCATGTACTGTATCGTTGCTCACTTGTTCGTGGGTGGGGAGCGATTGCCGTCGTGTTGCGGTGAGGTTGTAGGCTTAAAGGCTCTGGCGGGGGGAAACTCTTTGCTGGATATATGCCGCCATTACTGCTGAAATCCATTGAATTGTGCTGTGAAAACCACTGGAGTTGGGCCGCGGCATGAGAATATCGGGTGACGCACGTGTGGTGTCCTGAGTATGTTGTGTCCGACGTGATAGCGCTGGCGCAACAGAATCAACCAGAACTGCGGCAACGCAGAGACTGGTAAGCCAAGAAAGGGGGTGGCCCCCTTCGTTCAACAACCCCCTCGGCGCGCGTCGCCGAGGGGGTTTCTTCATGTCCAAAATAATTGTGATATAATTTGAATTCTGATTCTGCTATTCTGTCTATGTCTTTTGTTAATAAGATATTTTAAATATTACAATTATGTTTTTCAAATTTAAAAAAACCAAAAAGAAGAAGCAAATCTCTGTCTTTGACAAGCAGATTGTAATTGGTGATGTTGCCCTTAATTACAAACTCAGATTAAATCCTCGTTGTAAGTCTATAAGATTGGCCATATCGTCAAATGGAGACTTGGCTGTTTCAACACACCCGCGTATTTCAATTAAAATGATTGAAAATTTTATTAATCTTAAAAAAGATTGGTTGATGGAGAAAGTGTTAATGCGACGACGGCAAAGTGAATTGAAAATTGGATCGCAAGAAGTTTTGTCACCGGAAAACTCGTCAAAAGAAGAATATCAAAAACATAAAAATAACGCCTTAAAAATTGCGATGGAAAAAGTTGAAAAATGGAATCTTCATTACAAATTTAAATACAATAAAATCAGTATTAAAAATCAGAAAACGAGATGGGGAAGTTGCTCTCGACACGGTAATTTGAATTTTAGTTATAAAATTGCACTTTTGCCAAATGATCTGGCGGATTATTTAGTGGTTCATGAGTTGTGTCATTTGGGCGAGTTTAATCATTCCCACAAATTTTGGGCCTTGGTTGCACAGACTATTCCTGATTATCAAAAAGTGAGGAGGGAATTGAAGGGGGTTAGGTAATATCTTGCATATAATATTTAGTGAATTTTCCAAATCTCTTGACGAAGAGTATAATAGAAGTATGAACAACACATACAATTGGTACTCCACTCTTATTAAACCTACATGGGCGCCACCTAGCTATTTATTTGGTCCCGTTTGGTCAGTGCTTTACGTTTTGATTGCTATAAGTTTTATTGCGGTGTTTTATAAAACAATAAAAGGCAAGTTGCCCAAGAAAATCGCACTACCATTCGTCCTCAATATTATTTTTAATTTAATTTTTTCTCCAATTCAATTTGGTTTACAAAATAATCTCTTGGCGATGGTGGATATTTTGCTTGTCCTTGGAACATTAATTTGGGCGATGATTGCAATCTGGCCTCGTCATAAATGGATTACTTTCATGCAAATCCCATACGTCCTTTGGGTATCATTTGCTACAGTTTTACAAATTACAATCACTTTCTTAAATTGGGCAGCTATTCATCCTGAGTTTATTTAATAATCGGGTGGTAAAAACTCCTATTTTATATTACAATGCTTACATTATGGCTAAAAAACAAGTAAAGAAGCTTGCGGTATACGACCATTTAAAAATAGAAAAAAAATGGCAAAAAAAATGGGAGTCTACCGGTCTCTATAAGACTGATGATAAAAAACTAAAAAAGGATCAAAAGAAGTTTTATGTATTGGACATGTTTCCTTATCCATCTGGTGAGGGTTTGCATGTTGGTCATCCAAAGGGGTATATTGCAACTGATATTATTTCGAGAATGAAAAGAATGAGTGGAAACAAAGTTCTTCATCCAATGGGATGGGATGCTTTTGGTTTGCCCGCAGAACAATACGCTATAAAAAACAAAACCAATCCAATGATTGGAGTTAAAAAAACTGTTGCAAGATATAAAAAACAAGTTTCTATTTTAGGGCTTGATTATGATTGGAATAGAGAAATAAATACTACTGATCCAAAATATTATAAATGGACTCAATGGGCGTTTTTGAAAATGATGGAGCATGGATTAACTTATGAATCTAATGAGCCTATAAACTGGTGTCCAACATGCAAGACGGGTCTTGCTAATGAAGACTTGGAAGATGGAAAATGTGAAAGATGCGGAAGTGTTATCGAGAAAAAACCACTTAGACAATGGGTTATTAAAATTACAAAATACGCAGATAGACTTTTGAAAGATTTAGAAACTCTAGATTGGCCGGAGCCAATTAAAGACGCTCAAAGAAATTGGATTGGAAGAAGCGAGGGGTCTAAGCTTACATTTGAATTAGTTGAGAGAAAAGAAAATATTTCTCTAAAATTAGCACAAAAATTGGAGGTATTTACAACTCGTCCTGATACTTTATATGGGGTTACTTATGTTGTTGTCGCACCAGAGAGTCAATTGGTGGCTAGTCTAAAGGATAAAATAGCTAATTGGAAAAAGGTTGAAAAGTATATTAACGATGCAAAAGCTAAAACAGAAATTGATAGAACAGCTGAAGGAAAAGAAAAAACAGGCGTGATGCTTGAGGGTGTTTTTGCTATACATCCAATTACTAAAATGGAAGTGCCTGTTTTTGTTGCAGACTATGTGCTTGCGGGATATGGAACAGGAGCTGTGATGGCAGTTGCTGCGCATGATACTCGTGATTATGATTTTGCAAAAAAATACAATTTAGAAATTAAGGAGGTAATTAAAAAAGCGGGAGAAGACACAGAACTTCCGTATATTGAAAATGGTGTGATGGTGAATTCGTCAAAATTTAATGGAAGAAAAAACACAGATATTTTTGAAGAGATTACAAAGCTTGCGGGAGGAAAAAGAGAGGTGATTTATAGATTGAAGGACTGGGTGTTTTCTCGTCAGCGTTATTGGGGAGAGCCTATCCCTGTAATTCATTGTGAAAAATGCGGAGTAGTTCCTGTGCCTTATAAAGATTTGCCCGTTGTGCTTCCTAAAGTAAAAAGTTATGAACCAACGGGAACTGGTGAGTCGCCTCTCGCTAATATTAAATCTTGGGTGAATACTAAATGTCCAAAATGTAAGGGCGATGGAAAAAGAGAAACTAATACTATGCCTCAATGGGCTGGTTCTTCTTGGTATTATTTGCGATACATGGATAATAAAAATGATAAGGCGCTTGTTGATCCTAAAAAAGAGGAATTTTGGTCGCCGGTTGATTTTTATGTTGGAGGGGCGGAGCATGCGGCTCGTCACTTAATTTATGCTAGATTTTGGCATAAATTTTTGAAAGATATTGGAGCTGTAAAATTTAGCGAACCTTTCAAAAAATTGAAAAATGTTGGATTAATCATGGGTGAAGATGGCAGAAAAATGAGTAAAAGATATGGAAATGTGGTAAATCCTGATTCTATTGTCGAGACTTACGGCGCAGACTCCCTTAGATTATATGAAATGTTTATGGGCCCATTTGATCAAGAGATTTCTTGGAAGACAGATAATATTATGGGGGTGAGAAGATTTGTTGAAAGAGTTTGGCGATTACAAGATCGAGTTTCAAAAGATGCTGTGATGGATGAAATGACTGAAATTGTGTTTAATCAAACTATTAAAAAAGTTACTGAAGATATTGATGTGATGGGATTCAATACGGCTATTTCTCAAATGATGATTTGCTTGAATCAATTTGAAAAGAATGAAAAAATCCCTAAGAATGTTTATCTAACATTTATTAAATTGATTGCTCCTTTCGCTCCTCATTTTACTGAAGAGATTTGGAATAATTTTAACGAAAAGGGAAGTGTGCATCTTGCCAGCTGGCCAAGTTATGATGCTAATAAATTGGTGCTTTCTACGGTAACTATTGTTGTGCAAATTAATGGAAAGGTTAGAGCTCAATTTGATACTAAAACTGATTTAGCAAAAGATGTTTTGGAAAAAATGGCACTTGAATGTGAGTATGTAAAAACTAATTTTGGAGACAAGACTCCCGTGAGAATTATTGTTGTGCCAAACAAGTTAGTGAATCTGGTTTATTAAAAAGGGAGGGCCGCAGCGTGCAACGCTGCGGCCCGGGTTTGGGTTGTTGTCGGGTGTGGTGATCGCGCTAGGCGGCCACTGTCTCCGGCTGACGACGCGGATTGAGTTTTCGACCTTCCCCAGTCTGAACTTCTTCCACGATAGTGCGGAGGTTTGCGATATCTTTCGCCGTCACGATTTGCCCCTCGCTTTCGCTGGCAGCCCTCTCCAGTTGGCTGATCAGAAGGCCGATGGTCATCTTCTGGGTTGTGACTCCACCATCCTTGAATTTGCTTCGGCTGTTGATGGTAACGAGGAAGATCCGCGAACCTTGAGTTGTCAGGATGGTGCATCGCGACACACCTCTTTTGTCCAGATAGGACTTGATGCCTTGCTCTGGGTTGCTTGCGGCAACACTCACACTGAGGAGCTTGATCTTGCCTCCACTGATGGTTTTGATGCCGGTAAGCGTCCTGTCGGGGTTGAGCGTTGCCAGTACAAGTTTAACTTGCATGATGATGTGTTTTCTGGGTTGTGGTTATGGTTGATTTGAATACTGGATAACCGAAGTCGTTCGGGTCCGACAATAATATAATCACATCTTGTCTACTTTGTAAAGAGTTGTGTTGATATGAAAACAATGAAGAGAAAAAGGCGGGGTTGCGAATGCGACCCCGCCTTTCCGTAAGGCTCTGCGCCTAGACCACCCCCTCCTCCTTTAGAATGGAGAGAACCGTCTCTCCGGCGCCGTTGACTGGGGTGTGCCCGTAGCCAGCTTTGGCCTTCTCGCTGTTCAGAACAAGCGCCGTCTTTGGGTTTTTGATTTGGACCAGGCATACGTGACCCTGGTGTAACACCTTGAAGTCGGTAACGCTGCCCCAATTTTGTCGGCCGACGTATTGAGTCACGACATTTTGAAGCTGTCCGGATTGGTGGCTTGAAACCTGCAAGCTAATTGCTTGTGTGAATCTTGTCTTTCCACTCGGCACAAGTAGGCGATTTTTAGAATCCACTGGAACGATGAACGTGGTTAGTGACGAACCGTCTGAGCTCATAATATAATATGAATGGTTTTGGATTTGAAACGAAGGAGCAATCTGGCGCGTGGCCAAACTAAGAAACTCCAAGTAATATATAATCACATTGCATTTTAAAAGTAAATATCAAGAGCACACAGTGTCATTGTACAAAGTCATCGTACAAAAACTACTGAGTCTTTCTCTTTGTATCTCTACTTCCAATCAAGTATGTCTGTATATTATTTTTATGTTGAGTGTATGTTTTGGAGCAATGTATTCTTCTTTTGCTGTCGTGCAAATAATACATACAATCTGTTTTTTGTGGATTGTAAGCGGCCTTTAAAGCGTCAATACTTACATTAGAAATTGCAGTTGGAGGAAGACCCATATTAGAATAAGTATTATATGGCGATTCTATTTTTTTGTCCGATGACAAAACTCTTGGCCACCAATTATCGTCATTTCCTTTTGCATATTGCAAAGTAGCGTCCATTCCAAGTGTCATACCTTTAAACAATCTATTCCAAATTACACCAGAAATTAATCTCATATCATTTGGTCCAGCTGCTTCTCTTTGTATTATTGAAGCGATTCTCACAGCGGTTTCTAAATTGATTTTTTCTGAATTTTTATTTCTCAAGTCACTTAAGATTTTCTCTCCAACCTTTGAATTGAATTCATTAAGCATTTGATCAGCAACATCCTTACCTGATGCATCAATATGTAACCAATATGCACCTGGCATAAAAAAACCTTCCATTGGGCCATTGTCGTCCTGAGGGGCACTATTGATAAATTCTCTTTTTTCTTCTTCTGTCCAACCAATGCTTTTGGAAACCTTATTTGAAACTTCTTCCATTCTCATGCCTGGATTAATTACCACGTATTTTAGATAAGGGTTCGCTAAGTTAAAATAAAAAGCCATGGGACTTTCTTTGTCTATATTATATACGAGATATCCACCGCCCATAATGAGACAAAATAGTAATATTGAAAATAACGAAAAGGTGCGCCATTTGCCATTTGAAGCTTTATTTTTAGCACCTCTTGATATCGGGGATGTCTTTATTTGATTCATGTGATACTATTATATTACATGATGTAATAAAGTTAAACCCTATACGTCATAATCTATGTCTAGAAAGACACAAATTAGCCAACTTAAAAAGGACTTTACCAATACGTATGATGAGCACTCAGATGCCATTTTCCGTTTTGCATACTTTAAGCTTAATGATACTGAAAAAGCTAAAGATATTGTACAGGATACCTTTGTTAAGTTTTGGGAGTACATTTCAGCTGATAGTGAACTACAAAGCCCCAAAGCACTTTTGTATAAAATAGCTACAAATACCATTATAGATCTATATAGAAAACGTAAAACTTTTTCTTTAGATACCCTAGCGGATGATGGTTTTGATCCGGCTTATGAGCCGGAGAAGGACGATTTTGAAAGACATGAGGCTGAGGCTGTTTTGGAGGCGATAAACACCCTAGAGGATAAAGATAGGGATATTATGTTCATGAGATATGTAGAGGGTCTTGCTTTTGAGGATATTGCAGAAGCGGTCGGAGATAGACCTAATACTATTGCCGTAAGAGTTCATAGATTACTTAAACAATTAAGGCAATATTTAAAAGTAGAAGAATAATTATGATAGAAAACAAGATTAATAATTTAAGAGCGTCACTAAGAAATATGCATATGTCAGAAGATGACAAGCGTGATGTTTTTAAGCGTATTAATTTGGTTATAGATAAGATAGAAGTTGTTTCTTCTGAATATCATCAAGCGCCCGTACTCTCACCATTCGCTAATAAATTCTTTGGTAAGGGTTTTACATCTGAACTATTTGTATATATCAAACAAAGAAAATTTGTTCCATCATTGATTGCTGTCTTTGTTTTGATGGTAACAGGTGGTTTCTCTGCTTTAGCAGAAAATGCACTTCCTGGTGATTCACTCTATTCTCTTAAAATTAATGTTAATGAGCACGTTAAGGGAATGGTTGCCATAACCCCTGAGGCTAAGGCACGTTTAGCTGTTGAAAGCACAGAAAGAAGATTGCAAGAGGCAATCGTCCTATCTTCTCAAGGAAAATTAACTGATGACAAGAAGCAAATACTTAAGGTTCAATTAGATAAAAATGCAAGTAATGTAAAAACAAATGTTGCATCACTTGTTGCATCAAATGATATTTCTATTGCAAAAGATGTTTCAATTAATTTTGAAGCCTCTCTTAAAACTCATGAATTAATTCTTTCAACTATTTCAAATGCTACAACAACAGAATCTATTGCTACAGAACTAACGTCAACTTCTTCTATGACATCTTTAATGCAAGATCTTAGACAAGAAATTAATCTAAATGCACAAGTTAAAGATAATTTAATACAAAAAGAAACATTAGAAATCACAGATGAATTTAAATTAGCTGAAAAGATAAAAGAAACAAAGGTTAAATATTCTGATCTGCTTGAACAAAGAAAGGGATTATTGAATGTAACTCAAACATCAGATAAATTATTGGAATCTAATTTAAATATTGCGTCAACTACAATCAAAGAAGCAGAAAAAGCTCTGTTAACTAAGGATTTAACAAAGACCGTGTCAGAATTGCAAAAATCAACAAGAGCAATAAGTGAAGCTGAGGCTTTAGTATCACTAGAGAAAAAATTGTTACCAGAAGCAAAAAAAGTAATGGAGCTTATTGATATAAATAAATTAATCAACAATAGTAACGCTACAAGTACAGGGGCTGTCTTGGGTACAACAACAGTAGAGGTTATAGACGGCAATGACACTTCCGCTACATCAACTACGGTTCTAAAATAATAATTTGACTAGGTGCAAAAAAACTTTAAATCTGATAAAGTATTAAAACTATGTCATTTTTTCAAAACATGCTCATGAAGCAAATGCTTAAAAAGCAAATGAAGGGAGTTCCGGAAGCTGAACAGGAAAAGATTTTTAAAGCTATTGAAGAGAATCCAGATTTCTTTACTAATATTGCAACTGAGATTCAAGCCAAAATGAAGACGGGTAAAAGCCAAATGGACGCCACAATGGAAGTTATGGGCCAACATCAAGAGAAGTTGAGACAGATAATGGGGAAGTAGTTTTTTTGTAAAACTTGAAAACTTAAACTTTAATTATTTATTGGTGTCAATCTAGTTTCGTTCCAATTTTCTAATATGATATTGGATAGTTATGACGTATGTTTTTATGGATGAAAGTGGCGATATGGGATTTGATAAAAGATCAAGTCGATATTTTTTATTTACTCTCGCTATTATTGAAGATCAGAGGGTCTTAGAAAGAGTGGTTAAGAAAGTCTGGAAAATAGTACATAAAAAGCATAAACATGTAGGAGAGTTGCATGCATCTCATGAAAAGGTTGAAATAAAGTATAAAATGTTTCAATTGCTATCTGAAATTAAAGATCTAAAAATAGTTACAATTGTTCTAAATAAAAACAAGGTACATTCAAATTTACAAAGCAAAAAGAATTATTTATATAATTATACAGCAAATATTGTTCTAGATAGACTAATAAATACTAAAATTATAAATAAAGATAAATATATCTACTTAGTTGTTGACAGAAAAGATACAAAGAAAAATCTGCAGGAAAACTTTATTTCATATATAACTGAAGGCATGAATATCCGCCAGTATAATAATTTTAGAATGTCTCTAGTTGCCTCTCATGAAGATAAGGGGTTGCAGGCGGTTGATTTTATTTCTTGGGCAATATTTCGAAAATATGAAATGAATGATTGTGATTTCTATGACAAAATTAAAGATAAAATCATAGAAGAGAAGCCCTTGTTTTAGTATAAGATAAAGAAAGCCTCTCGCTTTAACGGGTTACCATCCGGTAACCCAACGCGAGAGGTCTTACTTCTTGTTTATAAATATAGCATACCCTATGTTAAAAAACAACATACGCAAGTCAGTCAGCCTTCAATACTTACGATATATATGTTACTATCTTGAGATGAAACTATCCATCGGCAT
>CAYUCM010000021.1:0-11418 GCA_964443365.1 uncultured Candidatus Saccharibacteria bacterium | reverse complement strand
GCCATTTTTCTTGTGGATGCTGGGTTGAAGCATCCCCTTTCCGTCATAATTTATATCATAATACAAATAATTATACAACCAGACCATCGTTCATTTTAATAACCCTATCTGTTATTTTTCCATACTCTTCTTCATGAGTAACCATCACAATAGTCTGGCCCTTTTTATGCAAATCCTTAAAAATGCTCATAATCATTTCTGATGATTCATTATCCAAATTGGCAGTAGGCTCATCGGCAAAAAGAATTGTTGGACTATGTGCAATAGCGCGTGCAATAGATACTCTTTGTTGTTCTCCTCCAGAAAGTTTTGATGGCAAATTATTAAATTTACTTTCAAGACCAACTTCAGTTAGTCTTTCATCTGCAATTCTATATGCCTCCATTTTACTTTTTCCTTGCATGATTAGTGGAACAGCAACATTTTCTCTTGCTGTTAAATCTGGAAGTAAAGCATAATCTTGAAAGACATATCCCAACTTATTTAATCTAAATGTAACACGATCCTCGCTTGATAAACTATGTGCATGTTTGCCATCTATGATAATTTCTCCAGATGTTGGATGATCAAGTAAACTTATTTGATAAAGCAATGTACTTTTTCCTGCACCACTTCTTCCCATTATAGAAATAAACTCACCTCTTTTAATATCCAAATCAATTCCCTTTAAAACTTTGGTTTCTTTTAATCCATCAATAAAAACCTTAGTAAGCCCTCTTATACTAATAATATTATCTTGATGAGTTTGATGTTTGTGAGTTGAGGTGTTCATGTTGTCGTTTTTACTTTTCTTAATTTGTATACAATATCTTTAATTTATTCCGTATAATATCATCTGCCCTATCTACCTACCCAAAATTGAATCCAATGTATTTTTCTTAACGATGATCTTAGCTGGCACATATCCCGCAATGACTGTTGTAACCAATAAAATTACCGCTCTTATTAACGAACCCAAAACCGGCGCATAAATGATTCCATCACTGAATGGGAAATTAATTGGATGAGCATCAACAAATGGCACAAGGAAGCCATACAAGAATGCAAAACCAACAATCGCTCCTGCTACCGCATAAAAAATTGATTGAATTATATAAGATATTTCAATTGACTTTGAATGTATACCAATTCCCTTCAAAATTCCAATGAACTTTTTACGAGTAATCGCGTTAACAAAGATAACAATAAAAATTGTGATGGAAGCAACCGCAAGACCAATTGATCCAATCAAGTTTCCAAGAAGTCCAAAAGTAGACATCATATCTTTCAAGAATTTTGGTTGAGCTTCTAGCCAAGTTTGAATTCTTGCGCCTTCGTCAAAATTATTATTTGACAAAATTTGCTTAACATAAGCGGCCTGCGCCAAATCCGTACCATTATCAAGTTGAACAGCAATTTCATCTGCATTTAGATTATTTCTTCCAATCAACTTTCTAGCTTCACTTTCTAGCATAAAAACTCTAAAGTCATTTGAATCCACTTTGGTTTTAATAACGCCTCTGAATATAACTTCTTTTGAATTTTTGCCAACAGTCAATTTTAATCTGTCACCTATTTTAATATCTTTCAAAGTAGAAAAACCCTCAACTTCAATTGGAGTGTATTGATAAAGAAGTGTTGCACCAATCATCACGCCATCAGTATCGTTTTCATTTAGATATGTTCCATCTATTACATATTTAGATAAATTATTTATTCTATCCTCATTAATAGGATCGATACCCGCAATCGCCACTCCAACCTTATTTGGCGCCTCATCTTGTCTTAACTTTTTTCTATAGTCGGCATTTATAAAACCAGAACCATTGTATTTAACAGAAATATTTTTTACTTGAGAAAGACCCTTCAAAACACTCATTATTTCTCCACTTCTTTCAATTTCTGTTTTTTGTAGCAATTTTGTAATAGCAATGTCTCCAGTTCCTCTCGTTCTTTGAGCCTCAATCGCACCTTGAAGCAATCCAACCAAAACACCGTTTACCACAACGAGATTAAGAAAGGTTAATGCCATAACAACAACAATTAATGCCGTTGTCCAAAAGTTTGCACGCTTAATTTGCCTAAATGCCAGAAAAAAACCAACGCGCCATATATTAATATTTTTCTTTGATGGAAACATTTTTAATTATTTATTCTTAACCACAACTCTATCTCCAGACATTAAACCTCCAAGAATTTCAATTTCACCTGATGAATTTAATCCGCCAGTTTCAACCTTTTTATTCACTCTATTTCCAGCTTGATCAACTGTTACCATTTTTTCTCCAGCCTCCAAGAATAGGGCCTCTTGAGGAATCACAAAAGTTGCAGACTTATTTGAAGTTTCAATAGTAATATTTGATGTCATTCCAGATCTAACCCTTTCATCTGGTTGATTAAATGAAAGCTTAATCTTATAAGTAGTTACACCATCGAGAACCGTTTCTGCTGGATCAACTTCATAAACACTTGCAGGAAAGATTACATCCTTTCCATAAGTATCAAGGGTTATACGAGCAACTTGTCCAACTTTCACTTTTGCAATATCTGATTCAGAGACGTAACTTTCCACCTCGTAATTAGCAGCGCTTATCATTGAAACATAATTTGTTCCAAGATTAATACTCTCCCCTTCTTTTGCATCCATTTTTGTAACAATTCCATCAAATGGAGCTGTAATTAAAGTTTTGGCGAGTATTCCTTGCGCAGATTGCAAAGCCGCTCTTGCTGCCTTAATCTCTTCATCTGTAGAACCAGCTTGTTTTAAAGAAAGTTGTTGCTTTGCTCTTTCTAATCCAGATTTACTTGTATTATAATTTTGCTCAGCCGATGTTAAGCCAGACGCAACAGCGTTTGCAGAATTTCTTGCAGAAGAAACGCCGGCTTTATAGCCATCAATTGTTATTTGTGTAATACCACCAGAAGGATCAATGGATGATGTAACAACAGACAGATCATCAAGAAGAGATCTAAGTAATGCAATAGTATCTCTTGCTTGTTTAATACTATTTGTATCGATTGCAGAAGCTGAAAGTGAGTTAGCCTTAATTGCAAGAGCCTCTAGATTTTCATTCACTTTAACTTTTTTAGAATTCAAAACTGTTTTGAATGTAAAGTAATCACGAACACCATCGTTAAAAGTTATAACTTCAGGATTAACACTTCTGGCGTTTCTATATAATTGATCAATATTTGTTCTAACCGCATCATCAAGCACGGCATGAACTTCTTTTATTTTATCAACCAACGCTTGAGAATTTTGATCAAATGTAGATTGAGCCGATTGTAAATCAGCTTGCGCAATCAAAATGTCTTCTTGTCTTGAACCATTTAGCAAATCGTCCAAATTAGCCTGTCTTTGTAAAACGGCTCCATAAGAATCCCCATTTGCAAGAGATACCAATAAATCCCCCTTTTTAACCTGTTGTCCAACCTTGGCATTAACCTTTGATACACGTCCAGTAGTTTCAAAACCCATATCAACATTATTAGCCGCCTGCACCTTTCCAGTTACAGAGACTTCTTGAATAAAATTTGTTGGTTCTATTGTAATTATTTCTTCATTTGTGTTATTTGACGAAGAAAAACTAAATATTAAAATCAGAACGATAATTAATATTAAAGGAATATAAACTTTTTTAAGTTTTAATATTCTAAAAAATGTACTAATGTGCTTTTTCATAAATTGTTGATTTATTATAGCAGACAATTTTAGAAAAATTAAGTTATACATATCTTTATTTGCTAAAATGCAAAAAATATGTTTATATTAAGCCTCAATTTAAAACAACACATGCAAATAAGAAACATCGCGATAATCGCCCACGTGGACCATGGAAAAACAACCATTGTTGACGCAATAATGAAATACACAGGTGCCGTAAAGGACGCCGCGTCCATGGACTCAAACGCAATTGAGCAAGAGCGTGGTATTACTATTTATGCAAAAAATGCATCATTCACATATAAAGATACAAAAATAAATGTAATAGACACACCAGGTCACGCGGATTTTGGATCAGAAGTGGAGCGCGTTCTTCGTTCTATTGACTGTGTTCTTTTAATTGTTGATGCACAAGAAGGACCAATGCCACAAACTCGTTTCGTACTTAAAAAATCTCTTGAACTTGGTCTTAAGCCAATTGTTGTTTTAAATAAACTTGATAAGCCGGCCGCAAATCCCGCACGTGTTCACGATGAAATTTTAGAATTATTTATAGAACTTGGAGCGCATGATTCTCAATTAGATTTTCCAATGGTTTATTGTATTGGTAGAGATGGTGTTGCAAAATTAAATCTTGACGAAGAATTTGTAAACCTTGATCCCCTACTCGATACTATTCTTGAACAAGTTCCTCCTGCAAAATCAGCACCTGAAGAAACTCTTGAGGCTCAGCCTTTTAACTTGGCATACGATAATTTCTTGGGAAGAATGGCTGTTACTCGTATTTGGACCGGAACAATTAAAACTGGTCAAACTTTATTTATTAAAAAAGATACTGGAGAAACAAGAACTGGAAGAATTACAAAACTTTTTACATTTGATGGACTATCAAGAAAAGAGGTTCCAGAAGCTTATTCTGGAGATGTTGTAATGATTGCCGGTCTTTCTGATATTTTTATTGGAGAAACAATTACAGATAAAGAAGATACTGACCCACTTCCAAGTATTAAAATTGACGAACCAACAATCTCGCTAGGATTTCTTGTTAATGACTCCCCTTTTGCAGGACGTGAAGGAAAGTACGTTACAGGTAGACAAATCAGAGACAGATTAGAAAAAGAACTTGAAGTAAACGTTGGTCTTCATGTTGATTTTGCAAATTCAGATATTTATAAAGTTTATGGACGAGGAGAATTGCATGTTGCTGTCCTACTTGAACAAATGCGTCGTGAAGGATATGAACTTCAAGTTTCAGAACCTGAAGTTATTATAAAGGAAATTGATGGAGAAAAATGCGAACCTTATGAAGAAGTTGTAATTGACACACCAAGTGAATTTTCTGGTGCAATTATAGATAAACTAGGAAGAAGAAAAGGAATCATGACTTCAATGAAAGAACATGGGGGTATGACAAGAATGACTTTTGATATTCCAACAAGAGGCCTATTGGGTTATAGAAGTCAATTTGTTATTGATACTCGCGGTGAAGGAATTATGTCTTCTCGTTTTATTGAATTTCGTCCTCATGCTGGCGTTATAGAAAAGAGAGCTGTTGGATCAATGATTTCAATGGAAGCTGGAAAGGCGCTTCACTTTGCACTTGGAAATTTGCAAGATAGAGGATCACTTTATATTGCACCTGGTACTGAAGTTTATATTGGAATGGTTATCGGAAATACATCAAAGGGAGAAGAAATGGAAGTGAATCCAACAAAAGGAAAGCAACTTACAAACATGCGCGCATCAGGAACTGATGACACAATATATCTTGCACCCGCACTTGAAATTACAATTGAAAGAGGTTTGGAAATTATGACAGATGACGAATATTTAGAAATCACCCCAACATCTTGTAGACTTCGTAAAAAATATTTGACGAGAACCGCAAGAGAGAAAGCGGAGAAAGGGATTAAATAAACAACGGCCCCGCATAAAAATCATACCAAAACAAAAAACACCGCGCATTTCTGCTGGTGTTTTTTGTTATTAGACGATTATTCTAAATCTAACTAGAGATTAGTAGTCGCGTCTGAATCCTCTGTCTCCCCCTCTGTCATTTCCTCTTCCTCCAAAATCGCGTCTTGGAGCAGGATTATCTGTCTTTGGGCGTGCTACGTTAACGGCAAGGTTTCTACCATCCAATTCCTTGTCATTCCACATATCTATAGCAGCTTGTACACCTTCATCGGTTGCCATTGTGACAAACCCGAATCCACGTGAACGACCGCTCATTTTTTCTGTCATAACGATAGCGTCTACTACTTCCCCAGCCTTAGCAAATGCTGCTTTTAGACTATCAGTTGTGGTAGTCCAAGCAAGATTTCCAACATATAACTTTCTTTCCATTTTGTGTGTTGCGTTAATTTTAATCGTCCATAGCCGACCTCCATACGCCAACCACACAGAACTCTCCGCTGGCTTTGAGATACTACGAACATTAGCAGTATATCACATATGTTAATAATAACAATGGCAGTATTCGTCCACAACATTCTGGGGAATAATTGGCATGATTGAGAATAAAAAAATTAAAATAGTATTAAGAAAAATCAATCAAAGAAAAATAATATTCTTTAGTATAATGGACTTCAAACAACAGGTAATCCCATTGCCAAATACTCCAAAAGCATCTTCTTTGACGCCCCAGGATCAGCAAAATACTCCCTAGCCAAAACCAAAGCAGAAAGCTCATTAGAATTTAATCTTTTCTTTGCCTTTTCTTTAACCAGCTTGTGAATGGTAATTTCCAAATCATTTAAAAATCTAACAAGAGCAGATGGATTATCATTGTCCATTATTTCTTTAATCATTTCCAATCTTTTTGGCACATCTGATTGTAAAAAAAGCTTTGCGAGCGAAACGTCTGATTCATTTAATTTATTTCCATCAAAAAATTCATTTATTCCGTAAATTTGCACTCTGGATTTAATTGTCGGAAGTAAGATGGATGCACTTGGAACAATAATAAAAAAGTAAGTTTTTGACGAAGGCTCCTCCAACGTCTTCAGCAAAGCATTTTGCGCCTGATGTCCAGCGCTATTTATTTCGATAAAAATAACCTTATTACCATCAATATCTCCAAAAGATTTTTTAGAATTAAAATCAACTATTCTTCTTGCATCATCAATATCTAATTGATTATTTTTTATGTGCAAGAAATTTGGTGATGAATTTTCAGTTCTTCCATCGTTTTCATCAATGTTCAAAAGTTCAGAAAAAAAACGCGATAGATTTTTGCTGTATTCATCGCTAAAACCTTCTATAACATATGCATGATGATTTAGTTTCATTACTCCTATTTTACTATCTTTTAGAAATAATTGCTTTCTTGTATGTATTTAAATGCTCAAGTGCGATACCTGTTCCTTTTGCAACACAAAACAATGGATCCTCAGCTGTTCTTGCCTTAACTCCAGTTCTTCTATAAACCAACTCTGGCAAATTTCTCAACATTGAAGAACCGCCAGTCATAATAACTCCATTATCTATAATGTCCGATGCCAATTCTGGAGGAGTCTCTTGCAAAACATCTTTTATCGCCTTAATCATTTCTCTTAATTCTTTTGCGATAGCCTTTACAACTTCATTTGTTTTAATTTCAACTGAACGAGGAAGACCAGTCAAAAAATCTCTACCCTTAATTGTCATTGAAAGCTCATCATCCATGGTCACAGCAGAACCAATATTGATTTTCATGTCTTCTGCTGTTTTATCGCCAATTGCCAAATTGTAAGTTTTCTTAATATAGTCTGCTATTGCTAAATCAATTTTGTTACCAGCGCATTTAACCGAGGTACAAGATACAATTCCACCAAGAGAAATTACGGCAACGTCAGTTGTTCCACCGCCGATATCTACAATCATATGTCCATTTGGTTCTTGAATAGAAATTCCTGCGCCAATTGCTGCAAGAATTGGTTCCTTAACGACATATGCATTTCTTGCTCCAGCTTTAATTGCTGCTTCAACTACTGCGCGCCTTTCTGTTGAAGTAACTCCTGCGGGAACTGAAACCATTACATCTGGTTTCCAAATATTCCATCGTCCTAATGCTTTATTAATAAAATATCTAAGCATTGCTTCTGTCACTCTATAGTCTGCAATTACTCCATCTCTCATTGGTCTGTATGCAATAATATTGTCAGGAGTTTTTCCTATCATTTCTTTTGCTTCAATACCAACTGCTAAAATTTGATTGTCCTGTTCTGAAACAGCAACTACCGATGGTTCATTTAATACGATTCCGCGCCCAGGTAAAAACACAAGTGTGTTTGCGGTTCCCAAGTCAATTCCCAATTTTTTAGAAAATAATGCCATGCCTATATAGTAAGGCTTTATTGGCTTTTTTACAATATTGACGAAGGGGTTTTTAGTGTCGCTTGACAATATTTTAGAGTGTGGTAATCTCTTTGACGGATGGCAAGTTGCTCGCCTCTGGACCCATGGTCGCATCGCGTCCCAAGCCCACCGACCAACAAGCTTCCAGCGCCCCGCATGGGCCGCTGAAAAACCGCATCCCACCGCCACGTTGGCGACGGAATGCACAAACCGCAAACCGCGAAGGCCCAAAAGGCATCGCGGAATGCATCGCACAACAACCAACCCCCAAACAACACACGGCCATGAAAAG
Source organism: uncultured Candidatus Saccharibacteria bacterium (assembly GCA_964443365.1). GTDB lineage: Bacteria > Patescibacteriota > Minisyncoccia > Phycocordibacterales > CAIZLB01 > CAIJKW01. Next base: position 3,145 of record CAYUCM010000021.1, on the reverse strand, counting down.
CCCGCCTGGTATTCCCAATATCATCCTGAAATCCGCCCCGCCCGCCGGCATCGGCAACTTGAGCACCGATATTTCGAAATTCGGCACCGGCAACAAGACCGCCGTCGGCCGCCACGACACAGCGCTCAACAACTCCGCCTGACGACCGCCGCCGAAGGCAACCTCATTTAAGCAACGGTTTCACCCCCCCCCCCGAGGGCGTTGACACAAGTTGCCCAACCCAACAAAATGAGGCTGCCACCCCTTAAGGCCCGCATACCAATCGAACCCCGTTTCCACTCGGAGACAAAATAACAGCATCGCACGTTCTGCGATCCGGCACCGTGTCGGAATCGAGACCAGAGCTACGATGTGGGGTGAGAAAGGCATGCGGGCCTTTTCTGTTGGTAAAAAATCAATAATACAATATCAACAACAATACAACGTCAATGAACAAGTCGCTTTTTAAATACCGCACGCACTCCTCCTTTACAATTCTGAATTTAATGCTTAATATTGCATCAGACTTACCAAGGTCAAAAAACGTTCCAAAAGACGTTCCAACCCCAGCACCATCACAACCATCAACCCCAATCAGTAAATGAAGACCAACGAAATACCCAAGACAATATTCGATGAGATGACCGATTCTGATACTATCGAACAGTCAACGGAAAACAATGGAGTCAGCAGACTCGTTGCACCACTTAAGAGCCATCCCGGCCTTTGGTTGCTTCTGCGTTTCTACGGACGCGGACCCTCCCTTGCCATCCTTTGTCTATACGATAGCGAGAAAGAGGTCAAAAACCACGATTCCAACCGAGAGCTTCTAAGTCTCGCTGTCTATGTCGCTGAATCTGAAGAAGAGTTGGCTCGCAAAGACCAACATAGCTGTGTTTCCAGCCTTGGATTCAACGATCTCACAAGGAAAAGGGAGGACAGGGTGTTCTCCCTCAGGGGCGCACCAATTGTTGTCGCCGCACAAATCATGCTGCGAGCCAATGAGCTTGCAACAACAGACTGAGATTATCAATTCATCAACTAATAAGCCCGACCAAAAACAGGAAAGACCTGCTCATGGCGGGCCTTTTCTGTTGGTAAAAAACCACCCCCAGATACCCCGCCCCACAACAACCCCGCTCCTATTGATAAAATCCCATTTTTCTGCGATTATTTATATGTGTATATAGTAACCGTCCACCCTATCGCCAGAAACTCGTTTAAAGAAACTCTAACCTATTGGAGTCCGCATAATTTTAGTGCTGGCTCAATTATTTTCGTACCAATTAAAAACAAAAATGTACTTGCACTTGTTGAAGCTTGTGTAAGTGCTCAGGAAGTAAAAGCAAATATTAAAAACGCAGAATTTACTACAAGAAAAATTGAATCAAAGAAAACCATAACTGCCGTCTCCCCTTCATTAATAAAAGCTTGTCAAAGTGTTTCAAAAGAATTTGCATATCCAATTGGGTCTATCATAAAAACAATTATTCCAGAATGTGCAATCGCATACGCTGAAGAAAGTATTAACAAAAAAGGTTCAAAAGCTGAATCCTTGATCAATACAAAAGACGGTGATGAAGAAATAGAAAACGCAGATGACGATTGGACAGTTGAGCCGAGCTCTCGTGATATATTTGTATTTCAAACAAATACCGCTGATAGATATGGTACATACAAAAGCATAATTAGAGAAGAATTTGCCAGAAAAAAGTCTGTCATAATTATTGCACCAACAGTGAATTCTGCGGAAGAAATTTTTGACGAGTTGTCCCGCGGCATAATTGATTATGCATACTTGCTACACGGTGGAATTAATAAAAAGAAACAAATTGAAATTTGGGACAAGGCATTAAATGAAACTCATACCATAGCCCTAATTACAACCCCCTCTTTTGTAGGTCTCCCAAGAAATGATATTGCAACAATTGTTGTAGAAAAAGAGTCGTCAAGAAGTTACTTATCAATGTTTAAACCCCTCTTTGATTATAGATATTTATTTAAAAAATGGTCCAAAGAGATGAAGGCTCGACTTATATACGGAGACGTACTACTTAGAGTTGAAACATTATACAAACGTGAACGTGGAGAAATTTTTGATTTCTTTCCTATTTCAATGCGCATAGAAAAGCGTCCAAATACAATAATAGTAGACATGTCGGAGCCCTTAAGAAAAGAAAAAGCAAAAAAAGAAAAGGATAAAATTAATTCTAGTAATAATTTAGTATTTTCTGAAGAATTAGAATCTCAAGTTGAATATGCTGGCAAGAAAAAAGAAAAAATGATTATCTTTACCGCAAGAAGAGGGCTTGCGCCACAAACGGTTTGCGGAGATTGTGGAACAACAGTTACTTGCGAGACCTGTGAGGCGCCGGTTGTCTTGCATAATTCCAAAGTGGAAAGCAAAAGATATTTTTTATGTCATCATTGTGGAAAAGAAAGATCCGCACTTGAGGGGTGTAAAAATTGCGGCAGCTGGAAATTAATCACGCTTGGAATTGGCACAGATACTATATATGAAGAAATTATAAAGAAATTCCCCAATAGGCCAATATTTAGATTGGATCGAGATTCCGCAAAAACGGACAAGCAAGCTAGGGATATCGCTAAAAAATTTAACGATTCTCAAGATGGTATATTAATTGGCACAGAATTTTCTTTAAATTATTTAAATCCTGTAAATCATGTAGCTATTGCCTCATTAGACAGTTTATTTTCTCTTCCTGATTTTAGAATCAATGAAAGAATTTGCCATATACTTTTGCAAGCACAAACACTTTCGCAAGAATATTTATTAATTCAAACGAGAAACGCAACTCATCCACTTCTGGAATATATTCAAAGTGGTAATTTAAATGAATTCTACAAATCAGAAATTTCTGCCAGAAAGGAACTTGATTACCCTCCGTTTTCTACTTTTATAAAAATAACAATAGAAGCGGATAAGGCTACCGCCGCAAAGGAAATGGGTAAATTGCAAAATTTGCTAGAGAAATGGAATACGACCATCTTCCCTGCTTTTATTCCATCTATTGCTGGAAAATCGATTCTTCACATGCTAATTACCCTAAAGCCAAAAGATTGGCCTGATGATGAATTGAGACACTTACTTGCTAATTTGCCACCAGATTTTACAGTTAGCGTGCATCCGGAGAGTTTGTTATAA
>CAYUCM010000020.1:0-12960 GCA_964443365.1 uncultured Candidatus Saccharibacteria bacterium | reverse complement strand
TGACCATTGTGGAGCCTTTCTCGCCTTCTTCAATCCGAACTTTCTTCTTTCTTTAGCTCTTGGATCTCTTCTTAGGTATCCAGCTGATTTAAGAACTGAACGCAATGCAGGAGTGTGCTTTTCTATTGCACGAGCGATAGCATGTCTTACAGCTTCAGCTTGTCCTGAAATACCTCCTCCAACAACTTTAACGGTTATTGCAAACTTCTTTTCTGCAAGTTCTAGTGCCTCCATAGCTTTAGCTTGAAGCGCTTCTGTCTTAAAGTATTCAGCAAGTTCTTTTCCATTCACTGTTATAGAATGCTTTGCGGCCTCAACCATTCTTGCTCTGGCTGATGAGGTCTTTCTTCTTCCTACTGTCTCGGTGTATTTTTTGTGTTCGCTCATATTATTTATTTAAATTTAGAATATTTCTATGATTTATTCTGTAACAATTAAATTAGTCATCATCTTTGCTTTTAATTTGTTATCAGGAAGCATTCCCTTAACGGCAATTTTGAAAACCTCACTGTAACCTTTATCATCAATAACTTTCTTCATTGTTCTTATTCTTTGTCCGCCTGGATAACCAGAATAGTTTTTGTAGTATTTATCATCCATTCTAACACTGTTTATGTCAGCCTTTGATGTGTTGATTATTTCAACTGTTACATTAGGAATAGTATTTCTTGAATATTCTGGAGTATTTTTACCCATAAGAATACTTGCAGCTTCTCCCGCTACTCTTCCTATCTTTTTATTTTGTGCATCTATTACGTACTTCATATATTTATAATTATTTTGAAATAAGCTCAATCGCTGCCATTTTACTTCCATCAGAAGGACGACGATCTAATTTAATAATTCTTGTGTAACCACCATTTACATCCTTAAATCTTGGTGCAATAACGCTTCCCAATTTCTTTGAGATAGAATTGTTAGCCAATCTTGATTCAACTTGTCTTTTTGACGCAATAGAATCTTTACGAGCTATAGTTATTAGCTCCTCAGCATATGGTCTAAGCTCCTTTGCTTTTGCTTCAGTTGTTATGATTTTACCGTGCAAGAAAAGTTCACGAGCAAGTGATCTTAGTAATGCTCTTCTTTGTTTTGTCTTTCGACCAAATTTTCTATTTGCGTTATGATGTCTCATGGCTTTCTGTTATTCTTAATAATTATTAATCTATTCTTTAAGAGATAGACCAAGTGTTGCTAACATGCTTTTAATTTCTTCAAGTCCCTTGTTTCCCAAACCTTCAATGTCAAGTATATCTTTTTCTTTTTTACGAATAAGACCACCGATAGTTCTTATGTTTGCGTTAACAAGAGCGTTTGTTGTTCTTTGAGATAACTCAATTGACTCTATACGAGTCTTAAGAGCATCTTCAAGAGCTTCTTTATCCTCTATTGTAACAGGCTTATTTGCCTCTTCTGCTACTTCTCTTTCTTTATTATGTGAAGCGATTTCAATATTATCTTCTTTGAATCCAACAATTGCTCTCAATTGATTGATCATGATTTCAATTGATTTTTCCAATGCCTCATGAGGAGTAATGGTTCCATCAGTTTGAATCATAAGAGTTAGTCTGTTGAAGTCTGTTCTGTCGCCGATACGCATTTCTTCAACATCGTAATTTGCAGAAACAACAGGAGAGAAAGCTGCATCTAAAGCGATTGCACCAATTTCAACTCTGTCTTTTTCTACATCTTCTTTCTTAACATATCCAACACCTTGTTCAATAGTTATTTCCATATCAACCTCAGTTTCTTTGTGTGTGATTGTGAAAAGATGTTGCTCTGGATTTGCTAATTGTACTTGTCCAGATAGTTTTATATCAGATGCCTTAACAACGTTTTCTCCTCTAATTTTTAGAGTTACAACTTGTGGCTCATCTGTTGTTAAAGAAAATCTTACTTTCTTAAGATTAAGGATTATGTTTATAACGTCCTCCTTAACGCCATCTATTGAAGAGAATTCATGTGCTACTCCAGCTATCTTAACTCTTGTTATAGCTGCACCTGTAAGTGAAGATAATATGATACGTCTAAGTGAATTACCTAGGGTATGTCCATAACCAGGGTAAAGACCCTCTATCTCATAAGTACCCTTTGTGGATGTTTCTTCCACAATCTTTGGTTTTGATGGTAATACAATATTTGTCTCGGTCATGATGTTTTTTTTAATTAATACTACTTCTTATAAAATTCAATCACTGTACCAAGGTCAAACAGTAAATCCTGGCCTTCAATACTTGGCATTCTAAGTATTGAAGCTGTCTGTTTTTCTGCATTCCATGTAAGCCACGTTGGAACTTCTTTGGTTTTGATAATTTCATCTACCTTAGAAAAAATTCCATTGTTCTTGCTTCCTTCTCTTATAGAGATTTGATCTCCAGGTTTAACAACAAATGAAGGAATTGTTAAACGTCTTCCATTCACAAGAATGTGTCCGTGAGATACGGCTTGTCTTGCAAATCTTCTTGTTGGAACAAGTCCAAGTCTATAAACAACATTATCTAGTCTTGTTTCAAGAGCCTCAAAGATTTTTACAGCAGGTGTATTTGTCTTTGATTCAATAATTTTGTTAATGTAATTAGAAAATTGCTTTTCTGAAATACCATAGGTGAATCTAGCCTTTTGCTTTTCTATCAATTGCTTACCGTAATCACTTCTTGGTCCACCTTTCTTTTTCTTTGAAAGTGAATCACGCTCTGCTCTTGATTTGAACTTAGCGGTTTGAGTTTTTTCAAAGATGGGCGCACCCAATCTTCTTGCTATTTTATATTTTGGTCCAGTTTTCATTTCTTTATTATTTATTTAAAGACTATACACGTCTTGGTTTCTTTGGTTTTGGTCCATTAAAAGGAACACCAGTTGAATCTTTGATTGAAGATACACTAATACCCTTTGCAATGAATGATCTAATAGCCGACTCTCTACCAGAACCAACTCCTTTCACAACAACAGAAACTTCTTTAACTCCCATTGTTATTGCTTTATCAGCTAATATTTCACCTACTTTTGCAGCAGCAAAGGGTGTTCCCTTTTTTGCTCCCTTAAAACCTAGTGAACCACTTGATGACCAAGCTACCGCATTACCCTTAGTATCAGCCAATACAACCTTTGTGTTATTGTAAGTTGATTGAATATTAAGAATACCAGAATCCATTTTTCTTTTAGAAGATGCCGATGAAGTCTTTTTAACTCCATCACCACTCTTACCTGCTGTTGCAATTCTCTTCTTTCCCATGATATTTTAATTAATTATTACTTTTTAGACTCCTTCTTTTTACCAGAACCCATAGTCTTCTTAGGACCCTTAAGAGTTCTTGCATTTGTCTTTGTACGCTGACCACGCGCAGGCAATCTACGAGCATGACGCATACCTCTATATGACTTAATATCCTTAAGTCTTTTGATGTTTGCACCAACTTCACGTTTTAGATCCGCTTCTAATTTGAATGACTCAACAATTTGACGAATTTTACCTTCTTCATCAGATGTTAAATCTTTTGGCTTTTTGCCAAATTCAACCTTAGCCTCATCTAAAATTTTATGAGCTCTGGCACGGCCAATACCATATATAGCCGTTAGAGCCATTTCAATTCTTTTTTCCTCTGGAATAGTTATACCAAGAATACGCATAATGTTTGTTTAATTACCGAAACTAGCCCTGTCTTTGCTTATGACGAGTGTTGGCTGGGCAAATAACATGCACAACCCCGTTTCTTCTAACGGTTCTACACTTTACACAACGCTTTTTGACGGATGCTTTTACTTTCATATTTATTATTTAAAGTCGTGAAAACGATACTACTATAATTTACAAATAATGTAAAGTGAATATTACACAAAATAATACCTCGCGGGTCGCTCCTCCCGTTTTACATTTTTTGTTTACATTCGGCGGACAATTCTACCCTTTCCTCCATATTGATCTAGTTCGACAGTAACTTTGTCTCCTATAAAAATACGGATTCTATTGATCTTCATTTTACCGCCAAGATACGTCATTATTTCCCTATCATCATCAAGAAGTTTTACTCTGAAATGAGTATCAGGTAAACATTCTGTGACGATTCCTTGAAAAAGCTGCTTGCCTTGTTTTGATGTATCCATTTGTATAGCCATAGATTAGCACGTTATTTAATCTTGCACAAGTACTTTTATACCACCATGACTTGGAAGAGTGTTCTTCCAAAATGGGAAGGTCTTAATTTTAGCGATTTCCACTCCTTTTGTCTGTTGTAATACAGAAAGAGCCTCTCTTTTAGTCTTATTTTGCAACATTTTTGCCAATTCTTCTTTATTGACAGACAAATGAAGACTGACATCACCATTTGCAATCATTTGCCCAGAATCATCGGTTTTTACCTCAAGGGAGCTTGAAGCCAAATTCACCTCGTACTTAAAGGACAAAGAATTTTCAATTCCCAATATACTTTTTGAGGCTTCATCAACGGAGGCGTTAAGTAGAGTTTTTGCAAAAATACTTCCATCAATTTTAACCGTTGCAGTCTTGTTGTCCTTGGACATTTTGGTTTCAGAATTTATTATCTTGTATTCTATTGTCTCATTATCTATAAAAAATCCGCCTGCAATTGCCACTTCTTTTATTTTTTGATTCAAAACAGTCTTCATTTCCTCCTTGGCTGTGCTAATTTTATTATTTAATTCAGATTGCGATACGTTTGGCACATCTCCAGAATACCCGCCAGATATATTTCCCTTAGATCTACCATATATTGTTTGATATTTTGCTGTCCCTTTAAAACCTGGGAATGTAAAATCTTTTGGCGATGCATTGTATTTTTCACCCACAACCTCCGCTGTTATATTTGTTGTCACGCTTCCCAAAACCTTACCCTTCTTTGCTGGTACAGTTATGGCTTGGTCTAATTTGTAAATCAATCCATTTGAAGCTTGAATTTTAGTATTTTTTACCAATTTTTGAGTTGATGAAGTATTATTGAATATAACAACTGTTCCCTTGGCAAATCTTTCTACCTTAACAATTCCTGAAGATTCAATTGATATATCCATTGAAGATGTGGCTTGTATCATTTCACCGTCGCCCTTATCGAATCTGTAGCCATCTGTCAATGGAGCTCTTACATCTGCTGTTTTAATAATAATGGTACCGCTTGAAAATAAACTCAATATTAAAATAACAAAAATTACGATTCCAGCAATTAGTGTTGGTAATTTATATGACCCTGTAAAAGTTATTTTTCTTTTTCCCATATTTCTTTTTGTATATACGCCAATATTTTCCTCGTTTTTAAGTGATGGTATTTTGGTATTTTCAATTTCTTCCTTGTCCTCATTTAAAAGATGGGTTTCTTCTACGATATCATCGTCAGAAATTCTGTGATCAATTATCTCAATGTATTCATCTTTGTCATATTCTTCCACATTTGTAATTGGCCTGTCTAGTTTCTTTATTTCAACACTAGTCTTTTCTTCATGATTGTGTTTTTTAACAGAATTTTTCTTTGGCGGGGTAAATTTTGCAATATCTTCAACTTCAAAATCATCATCCTCTGATTTTACAGGTATGGGAATATTTCTTATAGATTTATTTTCCTTAGGAACAATATCGTAAAATTTACTTTTCCTAGTCATATATATAAATATACCACAGAAACTTAGTTAAAAAGTTTTTTGTTGTTGAAAAGTGTGCCTAATGCCACAGATGTATCAAGGTCTTGGGTGTAATGTTGATCAAAATCAATAGCACACAAATTACATGAATTAGTAATGCTCATGACCTGCACGTTAAAATTACCTTCTGACATTGCTGATTGATGATATTCTTCTGACTCGACAAATTTCTTAAATAATTCAGACAGGTTTTGCGGAGCAAACATAAAGAAATCTTTTGGTATTGCACTATTTAAATTTAAATTTTTCAGAACCGAATTTAAATTCAACACCCATTCGTCCTGAGCAATTTTAATTGCAGAACTTACAGAAGCCTTTTTGTCATCCTCCAAACTGCCGGATAGCTGTGCGTTAATTAAAGATTCAGCAATTTCTGGATTAACGGCTAGTGTTTTTGCAATAGAATTTATAAAGGCGCTTTTTCCATAAGGAAAAGAACCTGTATCTCTAAGGACGCCACCTCTTGTAATCCAGACCTCTGTAATGGCTGTGGTTATGTCTACAATTACATAGTCAGTAATTGCTGGGTATAAATCTCCAATAGCAGAGTATGTCACAAGAGATTTTGAATGAATAAAAATATTATGTAAATGAAAATGTCCAGTGATTAAATTTTTTATCTTTTTCAATAAATCCGTTTTAACATAACTATTAAATACGGTAATATCCAAGTCCTTAGCCTTTTTGCCTATGGGGTCATTTAAGGAGTATCCATTCATAAGAACAGACAGATAACTTTGTTCCAAAACTGATAATGTGCTGTCTTCTTTGTGGGCCTTGGTTAAATTAGAAACAGCCTTATCGATTAGATTTTCTGTCACCATAAAAGGATTTTCCTCCTTCATCTTAATGGTATTAGTTTCAGATAAATACCAAGGAGAAGCCAACATAACCATAACAGTATCCGGCTTATTGCATTTTTTATTGTGAATTTTTGGAAAATCTTCTGTTTTGATTTGCTTAAGCATTTGATCAAATTCAGAAATTATCTGAGATTCAAGTTGCTCTTGATTTCTTTCTTCATTATATTTCAAAACATTTTTTCTGGCAGATAAGATTACAGGGCTTTTTCCCATTTCATGATAGACAATTCCGCCCTTCACAACACCATTGCCGATATAAGTAACAATAGATGTACTAATTTTCTTTTTCATTAAATATATTATATCAGATAATTTTATTTTTAGAATAATTTATAATTCAGTTTTTTACGAAAACAAAAGCCCAACCGTGAGGTCGCGCTCTTGGTTGGGTTTTTTTATTACATAGTTTTAGTTCGTTAATTCTTCAACGAATGGCGGGCAATAAAACCTTGACGATTGTTATTGTAGCCATAAAGAAAGGAATCACAACTCCAAAAGCAGAGACAAACTTCTTGAAGCCTGTTTCCCTGAGAAAGCCCCTGGTCCACGTCACGAACACAAAAGCATTGATTATCAATTGGGCGACGCCAAAATTGATACTTGTTTGAACTGAGGGCTGTATAATGACGTTCAACTTGTTCAATACAAAGGGGTTGGCAATAAGGAAAAAAAGAATTCCACATGTTCCTGAAATTGCCATCCAGATCTTAACCGATTTGTTTTTCATGTTTCTATTTATTACTATAAAATATATGTGGTAGTTAGTCAAGCGCCGCCTTAATTCTTCTTACGCCGGCAGAAACCGCCTCCTCCTTTTGTATTTTAAAGTGACCCAGCTCTTTAGTATTGTGTATGTGAGGCCCACCACAAAATTCTTTTGAAAACGCCTCTTCAATTGAATTTCCAATGTAATAAACCGTGACTTTATCCCCATACTTTTCTCCAAAGAAATGCAACGCTCCGGTTTTTTCTGCTTCTTCAAAAGGAAGTTCTACAACATTTACAGGCAAAGATTGTGTAATCTTTTCATTAACAATATCTTCCACCTTTTGTTTTTCTTCATCTGTCATTTTTGAATGATGAGAAAAATCAAATCTCAGTCTTTCTGGCGTAATATTACTTCCTTTTTGAGATACATGATTTCCCAAAACCTCTCTTAAGGCTTGATGTAGAAGATGTGTTGCTGTGTGGTATTTAACCGAGGTGTCACTAGTGTCTCCAAGTCCACCCTTAAATTTTTGTCCAGCTCCAGAACGAGAAAGCTCCTGATGGTGGGACATTTGTTCGTCAAAATCTTTTTTATCTATTTTTTTATTATACTCCTCAGCCATTTCCATTGTCATCTCAACAGGAAAACCATAAGTACTGAACAGAACAAAAGCATCTTTTCCGCTTATAATTTCGCCCTCAGTATTTTTAATTATTTTATCGAATTCCTTAAGTCCGTGCGAAAGAGTATTTCTAAATTTTTGCTCTTCCCCATCTATTGTAATTTTAATTGTTTCTTTTTGACGAGCGATGTTTTCATACAAATCTGAATAAGTATCGATAATTATATCAGCCAACCAAAATAGAGAACCCTTTTTAAGTCCCAAACTATCTGCAAATCTCACCGTTCTTCTTATTAGTCTTCTTAATATATATCCCTGATCAGTATTACTTGGCACAACACCGTCTGAAACAAGCATTACAGAAGCTCTTATGTGATCAGCAACAATTCTTTTTGCCTTTTTAGCAGATAATTCATCAAGAGTATTTTCATTTACCTGAAGTTCTTCCATCTTTTTGAAAAACTCTTCAAAAATATCTATATCATAAATATTATTTTTGCCATTCAGTGTCATGGCAAATCTTTCAAGACCAGCACCTGTATCAACATTTTTGTTTGCTAGTTTTCCAACGATTTTTCCGTCCTTCTTTTCAAATTCCATAAAAACATTATTCCAAATTTCAACAAGGTCTTGTTTTTCATCTGCATTTAAAAAATTTTGATGACTTAAGCCGCTTGTGTGAGTGTTGGTTAAATCGTAAAAAATTTCTGTATCTGGTCCACAAGGCCCGTTGTCTCCTGGACTCCACCAATTATTTTCCGCAGGAAGGAAAAATATTCTATTTCCAGTTAATCCATTTTTATCAAAAATATCTTGCCAAATTTTTGCACTTTCTTCATCTTTTGGAGCATTTTCATCTCCTTCAAAACATGTTACATAAATTCTATTTGGATCGAGTCCAAAGCCTTCTTCTTTTGACGTTAGTAATTCAAAGCTCCAATTTATTGCCTCTTTTTTGAAATAATCTCCTAAAGACCAGTTGCCTAACATTTCAAAAAAAGTAGCGTGTGTATTGTCTCCAATTGAATTTAAATCAACTGTTCTTACGCATTTTTGAACACTACATAGGCGTGTGCCCTGAGGATGTTTTTCTCCCAAAAGATATGGTACGAGAGGTTGCATTCCCGCTGTATTAAACAAAACAGATGGATCATTTTCTGGAACAAGGGGCGCGCTTGATAATATTGCGTGCCCTCTTTTTTCAAAAAAGTTTAAAAATCTATGTCTTATTTCCTTGAAATTCATGAGTATTAATATAGCAAATTTTTAAAATATTGCCTAATTGATTGAAAAATCTCTTACCTACCCTTCAAAACCCTATTTGCTACTTTTTCATACTTAATTAAATCCTCTGAAACGGCATCAATACCGGATTGAATAAATTTAGGATCAGCAATATCAATTCCTGTTTTCAAGAATATATCTCGAGGAGAAGCAGATTGTCCAGATCGTAGAAATTCTTCAACCTTCTCTATAAAAGAATTATCTGCTTTGTATTTAGCGCATAAAGCTCTGCTTATTATTTGACCCAAGGCATAACTATACACATAGAAGAAATATCTAAAATGAGGAATGGTTAGAAATACATAACCATCATCATCAGTGGCATCCAATATTTTACCTGCAAAACCCCTAGTCTCTTCAGTAAACATCTTAGCCATTTCTTCTTTTGAAGCACCACCTTTTTCTCTAATTAAATTATGCAATTTAAGCTCATAATTAAAATATGAAATTTGTCTAAAGATTGTACCAATATCCCCTTTCATTTTCTCATCAAATAATTTTAACTTTTCTTCATCACTTGTTGAGTTCTCGATCAAATCATCAATAACTAATTGTTCAAAAAAAGTACTAGCAACTTCTGCGACAGATATGGAATTATTTTCATACAAGACAGGTTGAACAGCTTGAGAATATTCTGCATGAATAGCATGTCCCATTTCATGAGAAAGGGTTAAGACATCATCCACACAACCTATTGCATTAAGAAGTACATATGTTGGAATACCGTGCCCACTTGAACAATATGCGCCACCTCTCTTTCCTTTTCTTGGTAAAAAGTCTATTTGTCCAGATTTGGCATAATTTCTAATATAATTTCCAAATTTTACATCTATTTTATCAAAACTTTCTATAGCCCTATTTAATATTTCTTCAGTTGATATCTTTTTCTCTGATGATTTTGAAACAGGGGCATATAAATCACAGGCTTTTAATTTATTCAATCCCATTAATTTAGCACGAATTTGAAAGAACTTATGAGCAACTTTTACATTTTTATTTATAACAGCCACAAGATTTTCAACTGTTGGCAAATCATTTTCATATCCAATAACAGTTGATTCATATGGTGTTTTATGACCCCTAAGCTCATCGTCAATTTTTTTATCAGTATAAACAGCGTTAATTTCCGCTTCTGCCATATGGCTAATTGATTTTAAAATTGGAATTATTTTTCCATGAAGTTCATGTCTGTCCTTTTGATTTAATTGATGTCTAAGAGCAAGCGCCTTAGACATTGCGATTTCTTCTTTTTTAAATTTAACTGTTTGCTTGTTTAATAGGGCTTTTTGAGCATCAACCCACATATCGTAAGTTACTTGATTTTTCAGATTGATTATTTTCTCTTCTGCCTCACTTAGCAAATATTTACCAGACTCAAATAGCTTTTGGAGATAATATTTATATGATGCAAAGGATTTATCATTCAAAATCTGCTTCTGCATTTTAATGTCTAGTTTTGACAATGAGACACCAAAAAACATCACGTCATTATACGCCTTTCTTATTTTTGACATCAACAAATCAGCCTTAGCCTTTCTTTTTGTATTTGACGAATCTGTATCATTTAATTTTTCCAAATACCAAACAGGCTTAGCAAATGAAACCTCTTCCAACTTCTCCCAGTCTTTTAACGCCTTTAAAACTGAAGCGGGAGAACTTAAAAACTTTTTATTAGAATATTTTTTTGCAAAATCAGCGTACACCCCGATTATTGAATCAACATCCTTTTCTATTTGAGGATCATTATCTGATTTATATATCTTACAAAAATCCCATTCCATCTTGATGTCTTTTTTGCCAATTGGTGTATTTTTAGTCATAGCAAAAGAGTATCATAAAACATTATAAAACCCAACAGGGGTTAATTATTCAGATGCAAATTGCCCAAAAACCATACTTATTTCAGAGTAAACCTTAAAAATTTTTGATTCACTCATGCCAAGCTCCTTCATTATCCCCTTGCTCTCATATAATTCCTTACATAGAATAATTTTTCTATCAATTAATAGCTTCTTTTCAGCTGTGCTTAGTGATGTGAGACAAGTTACAGGATGCAATTTGTATTTTTCTATAATTTCCAAAAGATCATTTCCTTTTGGATAATTCCAACTCAATAATTTAAGCCCCGCGCATTCAGCATAAGTAATTGCTGTTTCTGTAAACTTTGTATTTGTGACAAGCCACCCTTCATTCAATTTTCTTGGAGTTGCTCCCTCTCCGTATTGATATTTATTTTTAGACAAATCATCATATCTTGCCTTAACATAAAGAGCGACCTTCAAATCTGTTTTACCAGCCAGTTCATTGTGGTATTTAACTTCCGCCATTATTAATTTCTTATTATTCCAGGCGATAACGTCAACTTCATGAGGTACACATTTACCTAAAACCATTTGATCAGTGATAGCCTCATAATCTTGCGCTCTAAAAATCTCAGCCACAAATTCTTCAAAAGGAAATCCCGATGGACCTATTTCCATAACAGATCTTCTTAAGGAATATCTTGCCGCAGCAGAAATAGACATTTTCTTAAGCATGGAGAATGCGCTTTTGTATATTTCAGAAACCTCAAATGTAGGCTCTTTATCAAGTTTGTTTGAACGATTTTTTAAATCCTCTGTTATGGTTCTAATTATCTTATCAACAACCGTAGGTTGTGCACCAGATTTTGCTAATGACTCCTGTAATTTAACTACATCAAATTCTTCCTTTGATCCGTCGTGTTTTTTAATGAAAATAGGGTTCATGATTAGATTATAGCACCCCCAAGTACTTTGATGTCAACAGATTCTTTTTCTTTAAAATACAAAACGAGTGATTGTCCAGGAGTTATGCCAGCCTGTGGCTTTAAAAAAGATAATTCATAATGCTCTAAACTTTCAGTCACAAACAATTCACATTCAAATTTTTCTTGTCTATATCTTGCGCGCGCCAAAAGGGAAATTTTTTTATCTTTTTGCTTTTTCTGTATGTCTTCTTTGTACGAATCGGAAACAAAATGCAATGAGTTCAAAAACATTTTTTGAATCAAGCCAGCCCCATCTTGCATTTTTTCTTTTTCTGTAATTGTTATTGTGTTTTCTTTAATATTTTTATCTACCACATAATACCTTGGTGAATTTGTTTGACTATTGTATAAGTTAAAGCCATGTCTTTCTCCTATCGTATAAAAAAGAGAACCGCTGTGTTGCCCAATAATTTCACCACTTGTGTTTAAAATGTTTCCAGGTCTGAGGGTGGCTTCGTCAAAATCAAAATCACCATTTTGAAGTTGTTCCTTTATAAAATCTTTCATATCAATATGTCCGATAAAACAAACACCCTGACTATCTTTTTTATTTGCAACCGGAATATTGTTTTTTTCTGCAATCTTTCTGACTTCACTTTTTTCTAAATGACCAATTGGAAATAGAATTTTAAGCAACTGTTCTTTTTTAAGTGTCCACAAAAAATATGATTGATCCTTGTTTTTATCGATTCCTTCAAAAAGCTCGCCATTCTTTGTTTGAGCATAATGACCCGTCGCGACATAATCGGCACCATTTTCAATTGCCCATTTCATAAACGCACCAAACTTAACTTCTTTATTACACATGACGTCAGGGTTTGGAGTTCTGCCTTTTGCATATTCAGACATCATATAATCAACTACACCTTTTTTATATTCATCTCTTAAATCTAGGGTAATGAATTTAATACCAAGATGTGCGGCAACTCTCATGGCGTCTCTCCTATCCTCTTTCCAGGTGCAATCTCCGCCATCGGGTTGCCAAACTTTGATAAAAACACCAGTGACGTCATATCCCTCTTTTTGCAACAACAAAGCCCCGACGGATGAA
>CAYUCM010000019.1:6052-13024 GCA_964443365.1 uncultured Candidatus Saccharibacteria bacterium | reverse complement strand
GTTGTTTACAAACATCCAATTCTATGCCATTATTATATTCGTATGAATAATACAACAAAACAACTGAATAATAACTGGACAAACAGACTAAGCAGAGCTGGCGTTTTTGCTATGTCTTATATTCTTCCAGCAAATTATTTGCTTATATTAAGCCGAGGCAGTTGTAGTAATTGTATATATTAATTTATCTCCATTATAACTAGAAAAGCATCGGCTCAATAAAAGCCGGTGCTTTTTTTGAGAAAAACGACGCAGAAATTCGTCAAAAACAAACAATAGAAAGAACATTAACAAGTGAATACAAACAAACAACTGGAAAATAACCTTGTAATAATCAGGATTTACATGATTTTTTGTGATCCTTTATTCTGGGGTCCGATTCTAATTCTGTCACTTCAAAAACTTGCACACATGAGCTTGGCACAAATTTATACGCTTGAAGCTGTGTGTGTGATATTTGGTTTGATTGTCGATATTCCAACGGGGGCCATGTCAGACATTGTTGGTAGAAAGAAAATGCTAGTAATTGCGCAAATTCTTTTCTTCACTTCATTTTTTGGCTTTGTCTTTTTGGAAAAACCTTGGCATGCATGGGCAGCTAATTTGCTTTGGATGATTGCTCTCGCATTGAAATCTGGAACAGACAGGGCGCTTATTCAAGAAACATGCATTGTGTTGGGTAAGGAGGACGGATATTATCGTAAGTTTATTGGTAGAAATTTGGGGTACAGATTACTGATCGCGGCAATCTGTTCGCCAATTACATCATGGCTTGCGTCTTCAAATCTGAGACTTCCGCTGTATTGCTCGCTTCCTTTTTTAATCATTCCACTTATTTGCACTTTCTTTTTCTGTGAACCTCCTCGTCAAAAACGAGAACTTACATTAAAAGAAAACTTGAATCAAATGGGGCGGGGAATTAAGGATGTGTTAAATGATAGTAGAATTATTTGGATTACGATGTATACATGCGTGATTAGTGCCGTCTCGCATATGTGGTTTTTTACTTATAATCCTTATTGCGAAAAAGTTGGAATGCAAATTAGCGATTTTGGTTGGGTGTTTTTTGCTCTCAATCTAGTCGCTTTCGTTTCAAGTTATTTTGGCGAAAGGGTAGAGAAGAAACTGGGATACTTTGGCACAATGTTAATTCTTATGCCGATGATCGGTATACCGTTAATATTCATGGGTGCATTTCCGATGCCGATTATGGCGTACTGCGTAGTGTTTCAAAATGTAGTTAGGGGAATGTACGGTCCATTCATTGATAATTTGACAAGTAAATTTCTGAGAGATGAAACTAGGGCGACCGTGCTTTCTGTGCAGTCCTCAATCGTTTCTTCTGTCGGCGCTTTATCAATGTGGGTTTTTGGTTTGGCTATTGAAAATCACGGACTCATGAATTCATTGGTGGCGCTTGGGCTGGTAACTATTTTTGCGTTTATCGTACTGATTAGTCTCTGGTTCAAATTGTTTGAGAAAAAATAGTCGATGAAATCTATTAAAAAACATCAAGCGCACGACCGAAAGGTACGGCGCTTTTCTATAATATAAAAAATAAATAATTTGACGTACCGTTTAAACTATTGTATTCTACATTTGGATTTTTGACATCACAATCCATGATTTCAAATCAACAAAACGCGAATAAACAAAACACCAAACCGCAAACAACAATCGTGAATTACAAAAACACACTCACAGGTCTACTGAACAGCATCAGAATCTTGAATCAATTACCCGAAGAGGAAACGAAAACGGCCCACATCACAGAGTTTTTTACCAAAACCGTGCGTGGAACTGACATTCCCAGAAAACTTGTCTCCATCGGCTGCGATGACGATGACGGCAGAACAATCAGGAGTTTCTCCTGCATCATTTCTGAAGAGAATTTTCCTGGACAGGGATGCCGTCTCACAATTCGTATGTCCATCTTGTCTGAGGACGATGGATCCAAGAAGCACACACTCACCGTGAATACGGATTTGGACGAGTAGGAAGACAAACACAATCCAACAATGTGAACAAGGTAAAGTTAAGGCGCACTGGAGATCTAATGGGTATCGCCACCTACATGGGACTAATTCACGGAGCATATGTCAGTGGTGGCAAGGGCCTATCGCTGTCATCTTTTGTTCTGTGGACGGCATTGTCCCTTGTCTCCGTCATTGGCATCGTCAGACGATCAACAAAAACTGATAAGCTGAAAGACGTGCAAGATGCGGAAGAAAAGGGAAGTCCCTCTATTCCTGCAATCTACGGATCTGGAGCTTTGATTGTTTCTGTTATCCTCTGGAAAAAAGGAGTTGCTGTTACTTGGTCATCGATGGATACGTTAATAGCGATTCTCGTCTGTGCCTGTATTGCACTTCTTTTTAAGAAGAAATTCGACAAACATGCATTAGTCTTGTCTGTGTTGGCCGGCACCATAGCTGGTATACCATACACGGTAATGACTTGGCAGGATCCTGCATCAAGCCCTATTGTTTGCAGTGTGTGTTTCTTCTCGTCATCCTTCTTGGCGTTTTTGGGCGCTGAAGGTTGGACATTGAAAAGCCGGCTCTTTACGGGTGTGAGTGTAGTCAACAATTTGATACTCATTATTCCGTGGCTGATCTGGCGCATGTATTTACGTTAGGCCTCATTTGTTTGTTGCTCAACGTATTTAATTGAAGATTTGGCCAAAACCAAAACCAATGTCTTCACCAACCCCCTTACAAGGAAAAGTCGCCTCGCGACCCACACTTGTGAGGGGCTTTTCTTTTCATCTTTACACCACCCACCCACTTATGTTTATCTCATCTTTTTTGCTATAATAAGCCAATGCCTTTTTCTTCCTATAATTCATTTTCAAAATATAAAAGCTTTGGTAAGAAGCCTAAAAAAACCGGACCTTCTAAAACAGAAATCTTTAAAAAAACCATGGCAAAAATTGATGCAGAAAAGTCTGGGATGAAGACTGGTCACGGAATAAATTCGTCAAAAATAAAAATAGATTTAAGTGAAGAAAATCTAAATATTTTAAATCAACTTGAAAGCACTAATGATAATTTTTTTATAACTGGAAAAGCAGGAACAGGAAAGACAACGCTTATAAAATATTTTAGAGAACAAACTGAAAAGAAAATTGTTGTACTTGCCCCAACTGGAGTGTCTGCAATTAATATCGGCGGGCAAACTATTCATTCATTTTTTAAATTTGGAATTAATGTAACACCCGTAAGTATTAAAAAAGCAACAAAAGCGCAAGCTGATTTGTATAAAAAAATCGATACAATAATTATTGACGAAATTTCAATGGTTAGAGCCGATCTCTTGGATTGTGTTGATTTGGCCCTTCGTATAAATGGAAAAGATAAAAATAAACCATTTGGCGGTGCGCAATTAATAGTTGTTGGAGATTTATTTCAGCTTCCACCCGTTGTAACAAATTATGAGGTAGATATGTTTACTTCGTATTATAAAAGCCCGTATTTCTTTGATTCAAAGGTTTTTTCACAAGCCAATTTTGAAATTCTGGAATTAAATAAAATTTATAGACAAGATGATAAAAAATTTATCGATATTCTTGAAGGTGTCAGAACCGGAAATTTAAAAGATTCTCATTTGGATTTATTGAATACAAGACATGATGCCACTCTTCTTGAGAGTCTAGATTCTTCTATTTTGGACGATTATATTTTTCTGGTAACCACAAATGCCATGGCGGACGCTATCAATACTGGCAAGTTAAGTGAGATTCAAACAGCAAAAACAATTTTTAAGGGCAAAAAAGCTGGGCAATTTGATAAAAATTTTCCAACAAATGAGGACTTGGTTTTAAAAGAAGGCGCAAAGGTGATGTTATTGAATAATGATACTGAAGGCAGATGGGTAAATGGTGATGTTGGTATCGTTACAAGAATTGATGACAGAAAAGAAGAAATTTATGTTCGATTAGAAAATGACAATACAGAATATTTAATTCCAAAATACACATGGGAAATGATTAGATTTTCTTATGATAAGGATTTTGATTCTATTGATTCTGATGTGATTGGATCATTTACGCAATTTCCAATTAGACTTGCATGGGCGATTACAATTCATAAAGGGCAGGGGAAGACTTATAATAATGTAATTGTTGATTTTGGACGAGGAACATTTACTCACGGTCAGGCCTATGTTGCATTAAGTAGATGTAGAAGTTTAGAGGGTATGATTTTAAAAACACCACTTATTAAGAGGCATATTATTATCGATGAAAGGGTAAATGCGTTTATGAAGAAGGTTCAACCTTAGTTGTGATATTCAATTTCTTTGGAGTGAATGAATCAAGTTTAATATATGATGGAACTTTGATATTTTCTTCGTTAATAATTATATTATTTGAACCAAGTTTAAAATCTTTGGCATCTACGGTGATTCTAATATCTTCTGGTTTTATATCTTTTATATCCTTACTATCTCCAGTAACTGTAATTTTTATTGTACTCTCTGAATTGGCACTAATGGTAATGTTTTCATTTAACGATTTAAATTCAATTGGGATATTGTAGGAATTTTTTACAACTGTTGCTGTTTGAATTAAAAAGAACCAGAAAAATATAGATATAATTAATGCAATTATTTTTATTGTGCTATTTTTTACGATGAAATAATTGAACAATCCTTTATTTACTTTTGCTGTGTCATCTTCTATGTCTGTAAAATCATGAATTATATTTGCTAATTCTTCTGGAGTATCTACTTTTTTTAATTTTCCATTTTGCGAAACTGAAACTTCTCCTCGCTCTTCTGAAACGACAATTGCAAGCGCATCTGTTCTCTCTGTAATACCTGCCGCAGCTCTATGTCTTGTTCCAACTCTACTGTATTCTGTAAATTCACGAGCGAGAGGTAGATGTAATCCAAACATTTTAACGGATGATCCTTCAATTAATATTGCACCATCATGTCCTGGAGTTGATGAATCAAAAATACTTAATATGAGTGGAAAGGAAATTTTTCCATCCAAAGTAAATCCTCCCTCAATTAAATCATCTAGTGGATATTGTCCGGGTAGAACTATAATGGCACCAATTCTCTTTTTTGCCATTTCAAAACTTGCTCTAACTAATGTTTGTGCATTTTCTTCTGGTAGGGAAAGAGCTTTTGCAAAACTTGTTTTTCTTCCGGCGGAAAGCCATTTGAAGAATTTTCTAATTTCTGGCTGAAACACAACAACGAATATTGCGATAAAGAAAGTTAGCAAAGGTTCAAATATACTTCTTGTTAATCCTAAATTAAATTCTTTGGCGAAAAAGTTTAATCCAAAAAGAACAATTAATGCTATGAATATGAAATTGGATTTAGTTTGTTTAATGAAAATTAATACTAAATAAATACATATTGCGACGATTATAATGTCCAATATGTCTTTTGGAGATATTCCAAGTAGGGAAGTATTTAATTGTTCGATTATAGTACTCATATGTTTTTTATAACATATTATATGGGGGAAATAAAGTTGCGAGTACACATTATGGTACACCCTTGACTTTTGTGCGATTTTATGTATTATTTCTAACGGACTCTGTAGAAACAGAATTTCCGTCGTGCCACAGCGGGACATCCCGTTTTGTGGCAAAATCCAGAAACACAACCCCCAAACAAACAACCAGCACCATGAAACGTATCAGTATCAGCGCGGCCCTAGCCGCAATCGTCGCAATCGCAATCAGTAACACGGCCAGTGCCGTTGATAGTCCCGTTCAGGTCCTTGTGACCCCAGCGGTTACCATCAACAACCCAGCTACCGCAGCCACTATCGGGGTCGCTCCCGCTAATGCCCTTGTGGGTCTTACCGGGTGCAATAACGTCAGTACCATCGGTGCTGCCATGGAGATCAAATTCATGCTGGCGGGGCAACCCGTCAATGTGACTAACTTCAAGGTAACATCGGCCGGTTATACGTTGCTTCGCAACGGCGGTCCTACCACATGGATCAATGTTGGTCATGGGTCCTATAACCCCACCGGGGACGGATCCCGTCCGGACTTCGTCGCCTACAACACCGCTGGGATCAAGACCTCAACTGACAACTTGGCGCTCGTTGGCACCAACGTGCCAACAGTTCACAAGTTTCAACTCACCGACCAGGTGGTAACGCTTGGAACCACGGCGCGGCCGGTAATGAGCTCCATTGGGAACTCATACCGTCTCGAGCGGAGCTGGGTGTTGGAATACAACTATGATAGTGTGGTTTACACCCACAATATCACCCCAGCCCAATCAACCGTTACGGTGATGGTCTCTGAGGATTTGCCCGGCTTTACCGCCGGATCCTCTGTGGGACCGTTTGTAATTGGCCTTCAAGTTGGCACTGATTTGCAAAACTGGGTGATCCCTCCGGGGGTCAGTGTGCCGTATCCACGGCCGACTCAAGTTTCGGAGATCATCGCATTGGCTCCGGGATCAATGACAATTCCTGGGCTGACTACCAACACCAAGCGTTTTTACCGGTTTTACCAACAACCGGTCTCGGGCGGCTCGCTGTAACCAGGCACGCACCCCGACATGCACCCGGCCCCCTTGTGGGGTCGGGTGTTTCGCTTTTATATGGTATGTATATTTGAATTTTTGAATAGTTGACTAGAAACTGATGTGCCTTTAAAACGCTTGACACCACAGTGTAAAAATGGTATCGTTTAAATATTAAGAAAAATATTAAAATAATTATATGTTTACAAAAAGTATTAAAAATTTATTAACAGTTTCTTCTGTTTTGATCGCTGTGATGATTATTTCATTCAGTATATCAATAGTTGATGCTGCTGGAGTTTTAGTTCCTGAAACTTCATACGCTCTATGTCATGATGGACTAGATAATGATGACAACGGAAGTACAGACATGGCAGATTCTGCTTGTGTTGCATTTGCAGTTGATCCATCAACTCTAGTTCCTGAAACTTCATACGCTCTATGTCATGATGGACTAGATAATGATGACAA
>CAYUCM010000019.1:0-5952 GCA_964443365.1 uncultured Candidatus Saccharibacteria bacterium | reverse complement strand
CGGAAGTACAGACATGGCAGATTCTGCTTGTGTTGGATTTGCTACTGAAACAGCAACAACCACAGCTACTTCAACTGCTACAACTACACCTTCAACACCTACATCAACAGGTGGAAGTGTTGGATCATCAGGTAGTTTCTACGGTGGTGGTGGAGGAGGATCAGTTCTTGGCGCAACAACAGGATCAGTCCTAGGTGCCTCAACAGATGATGCAACTTCAACTTGTGTTCTATTCAAAACTTTCATGAAAAAAGGAAAGAAGAATGACAAAGCAGAAGTTAAAAAGCTACAAACTTTTCTAAATTCAAAAATTAATGCCAAACTACCTGTTACAGGTTTCTTTGGAACATTAACAGAAAAGGCACTTAAGAAGCTTCAATTAGAATATAAAGATTCTATGTTGACTCCTTGGGTAGAAGCAGGTCTTATGAAAGACGCAACTCCTACAGGATACTTCTTTAAGACAACTCAATACTCTGTAAACAAGATGATTTGTCCTAACACTACAATAGAAGCTCCAGTTCTAAAATAATCTCTCGTTCAAAAGCAAAAACTACCCGACAAGGGTAGTTTTTGTTATAATACTCAATATGAAAAATCTAATTAAAAAAACATTTATTCATAGAAATGAAAAAGTTCCATACCTATGGACTGAAATAGGAGTAACTTTTCTATCCGTATTTATTGTGATAGCAATATTCTTTGCGCAATATCATCAATTTATATTCGTTAAAATTAGTCATAAACTATCTGGACTAGTTGTTGATTCTGTTGTTGTCGAGGCTACAAATCAAGAAAGACTTGCTCTTGGTTTAACTGAACTTAAGAACAATGATCTTCTTAAAAAGGCTGCACAGGCCAAAGCTGAAGACATGGCAAAGAAGGGATATTTTGCCCATGTAACTCCAGATGGAAAATCTCCTTGGTATTGGATGGATCAAGTTGGATATAAATATAAATCAGCGGGGGAGAACTTGGCTGTTAATTTTGACTATTCAAGAGATGTTGTAAACGCTTGGATGAATTCTCCAACTCATAAGGCTAATGTTGTAAAAGCAAAATATCAAGAAATTGGTATTGGAATTGCAGAAGGTTTTTATCAAGGAAGACCAACTGTTTTTGTTGTTCAAATGTTTGGTACTCCACAAGAGGGTGGCATACTTTCTTCTACTGTAAAGATTAGTGCAACATCATCTATTGCAATTTCTTCATCGACAAAAGTCTTGGGAGCTCAAATTACCTCCATCTCTCTTTATGAATTGATTTTTTCTGGAAAGATAAGGGTGATTGTGTTAAGTACGATAATCGTGCTAATTATTCTTGTTCTACTTCTTGCGCTTCTAAATCCAAATGGAAAGATGATTGCGAGAATTGCTAAGCTTGCGCTTATTCCCCTTACCATACTGCTTATTGCGTATATTGTATTGATTTTACGAGCAGGGGAGGCGGTGGCTAGTTTTATGGAGGTGTAGGGGTTAGAGATGTTTGTCAGTAGGAATTATGAGGGTGAAAGTGGTGCCTTTTTGTACTTGGCTTTTTAAGGTTATTTTACCGTTGAAATATTTTTCTAGAATGTGTTTTGTGGATGATAATCCTATACCGAATCCCTGATCGTCTTTGGTGGTATAAAATGGGTCAAATATTTTATCCGTCATATCTCTTGGTATACCACATCCTCTATCGGTTATCTTGGTAGATAAGCCGTTATGTATATATTTTATTTTTATTGTAACGGTTCTGTTTTTGTGGGGTGTTTCTTGTTGTGTGTATAAATATGAGTCAATGGCATTTGAAACTAAATTTGTTATTATATGAGAGAATAAAACAGGTGACCCATTAATTGTGCGACCGTCTTGTTTGTTTTTTTCAAAAACCAATCTTATATTATTTTTGAGAGCTTTTGATTTTAACAATTCTAAGACGTTGTGTATTTCATTGTGAACATAAATATTTTCTATACCATGATCTGTTCTGATCTGTTTTTTTGCTTGTTGAATTAGTAAATCCATCCTCTTGATTGATGGTGCAAGGTGTTTAAGGGTGTCTTCTGCAGAAGGATTTTTTATTTCTTTAATATTTAAGATAACATTAGTTAACGGAGTAATTATGTCGTGAAATAGACCAGAAGATATCCTGCCAAATTCGACTAATCTGTACATCGAATTTATTTTTTCAATTTGCATTTTTTTTATCTCCTCGGTCTTTTCTTTGACCTGAATATCAAGACTATCTTTCTCTTGTTGCAGTTGTTTTTCCGCGTCCCTAGATCTTTTCAGAGATTTGTGTAATTGTATATTATTTAGCCAAGAAATTACCGCAGCAAAAATTAATAAAAATGAATATTCTATTACATCGTCAACTGCTAAATCCTCAAATTTCCATCCGTTATTAATACTTAGTAAATTATTTCTTTCGATATAATTAAAAATTAGCATATGAATTGACATTAAAAAAGACACAAAAATACCTAATTTGGAATTAATAAGAATGCCGGTTATCGAAACTAATATAAACATAGCTAGAATTACTGTTGGTAAATCTATTCCGAATTTATATGATCCATAACATATGCACCCATACAACAGACCTATTATTATTGATGACGACAGTTTAATTCTGTTTTTTCTATACAAATAAAAGGCCAAAAATACAAAAAACAAGTATAAAAAGAGTATAATAATTGGTATTCCATCGTAGTCAGATTTTTCACGTAATAATGAATACGAAGATATGGTAATTAATAAAAATAAGAAAACAAAAATACTTAAACATAATGTGTTTAAAATTAACTTCTTTCTTTTTATATCTTCGCCGTCATGTAGGCCGTGATATGATAGTAAAAAAATTTTAATTTGATTTAATTTCATCAGCTAAAAACCTCGGATTATTTCCCCAACCGCCTACTTCAAAAACTCCCCAAGCACACTCTTCATTTGAGCGTAGGGTAGGGCACCTAAGCCATCGCCAGAATCACTTATAAGAGGAATAGTCTTTCCATCAACTACGAGAACTGTATAAGGAGTACCAAACATAGAAACTCCAGCCTTGCCAGATAAAATTGTTTGCTCATTTATCTTACTTGCATATTTACCACCATCCAAACATGCTTTAAATGCTTTAGCATCAAGTCCGACGGTGTCTGCAAACTCGTACAATTTATCTTGTGCAAGTGCATTATTTGAAGGAGTGTTTGTAAATAATTCTGACAGATATTTCCAAAATGCGGTATTGCCACCAAGCTCTGTTGCACATTCAGTTGCCTCAGCTTCCTTTGGAGCCTTACTATGTAATTGAATTATAGGAGCGTGCCTAAAAACCCAAGCGACTTTGCCGGTGCTTTTGTATTCATCGTAAATTTTCTCCATTGTTTGATGATAAGTTTTACAGAATGGACATTCAAGATCAGAATATTCAATTACAATTACTTTTGCAGTTTTAATGTCTCCCAAAACATGATCTGCGGATGTTACAGGTGGAATATTAAGACTTTTAACGATTTCCTCCTTGTTCATTTTTACCTTTTCATTTAGTTTGGCTTTGGATGTGCCTGTCATATAAATACCAAAAGCAATAAATGCTCCTGCGATAATTATTGCCAAAGGGATTATTAATGTTTGTAGTGTGATTTTATTATTTGTATTTTCCATACGAGTATTATATCAAATATTGGTAAAATAAAAAACGAATGAGCATGATGTGAGCATCATGTGAGCATCATGTGAGCGTCAGGGTCTACTCAGTCTATTATTATCGAAAAAATCTTCCAGCAGAAAAGCCGCGGGGACAGGTGTCCCTCACGGCTCTTTTTGTGCGCTTACCGTTAGGCTCGCGCGGTTGGGTTATTCTGGGTGGGCCTTCTCACGATCACGCGGGAGCGGAAGACTGTGGCGATGATGACGATGGTGGTGGTGATGGTGGGCCTGACGGCATTGGTGTCAGGTTCTTCTTCTCCGCCCAAGAGGTCTCTGGTGACGTCGCTGTGGACGTGCCACCCTCATTTGGGACTGGGATTGCTGATTCATCAGCAAAACCTGCTGCATTTGGCCACAGAAGGTTTTGCCAGTCAGGATGAGCAAATAGAGTGGCTGATGTGTCTGATGATGTCCCACCCGTTTGTTCGCCTGTTGTCCCCGGTGCGTCCCACTTAGGGGGTTCTTTGGGTTGGAACGCACCGCCGTCATCAATGATTGTGCGCGTCGTCACCGTCTCACTACTGGTCAAGTCCATACCCAACAACATGAGCATGAAAAAAGAGACCATGGCCAGCGTGATGATGATGCCGTTGTTGTATAGCTGATCGACGTACTGAAATTTCCCAGCATCATCCAGTAGTACGCCCGCGCCAGCCATGATTATGTTGATTACCACCGACAACATAATTCCAATCCGCACACGGAGAAACGCTTGTTCCAGTGTGAGCGGTTTGAATATGTTGCAGTATAACGTTGTTGTCGTCGCGATTGCGATCGCTGCGACTAAGCAAGCTGCGCAGCGTAGGAAAATCGCAAGCGTGGATCTCCATGGTGTTGAGATGGCGTCCGTGGCCACGCCCTCCTTGATCAGCAGGATGTTGTAGATAAGAATCGTTGCGAAGACCATGAAGGCTATCGCAACAACACTGCTAGTCGTCCTCACGAGGGAGAACTTAGCCATGGTCGGTCTTCTTGTGACTTGAAATATCTCGAGTTTCATTCGTCTGTGTTTTCTACTGTTCGGTGTTTGTTTTGTTGTCGATTATTTGTTGATGGCTTGTGCCCTTTGGGGTATTACCCCCGTTTTTTTTCAAGACAAGACCCTCCCATCACGGAATTGTAAAGGGCGGTCCGTTGGTAGAGTATGATGTTTTGGTTAATCTGTCAATGCCTTGTAAATGCAAGTGGCTTGCATTACCAAAAACACATATCTAAGGGGGTGGGGGACACACCTAAAATAACTAGTAAATTCAACAAAATAAGGCTGAATCGGCGTCCGTCCCGCCACCTCTAAACATGTTGATTTCTAAATGCAAATAGCTTGCATTTGGCATCTTTCGTTTGGTGTCTTGCACCCCTAAAACGGCAACGTAAAATTCATTTTACTTTCGCCAGAATCTTCCCAGTCTTTTGTGTCCATAGAAAACTCGATAATACTTTCTCCCTCCTTATATTTCAGCTTTTTATTAGCCAGTGCATAATCATGAATTTCTTTTGTTATACGCACATCCTCAAGACAATATTTAATAATTTTATCTATCTCGCCAGTTTTCCACCATTCAACCGCTTCAAGTCCGTGACCACTCTTTCCTGCGTTCAAAGTTCCTTGCGCAATCACCCCTAGACCAACTCTAAAACCAAGAGACTTTCTAACCTCCTTTAGTAAATCCAAACTTTTCTTTTGTAATAAATTGCCGTGATAATATTTGTTTAGTAGGGGAATATCAAAATGATCGCCATTAAAAGTTACGATAACATCAGCCTGCTCAATTAGAGGCCAAAATTCATGCAATGTTTCTTGTGTGTAGCTTGTGTATTTATCAGTTAAAGAATCATAGGTACAAACAACCGATATATCAAGTGCAGAAGGATCCGCTTTTCCGACTTCCTGAAATGTATTTCTCGTTTCAATATCAAAGAATATTTTTCTCATGTTTGGCAAGTGTTTTAATTAGTTATGAAATCAAATTTTACTATTTTTTACGATTTTTTGCAAAATTGTGATCGCTCCTATCCATTTCTGCACTCGGCTGGTAATTTATTTATATGATATTCTATATTGTTAAGACTGATTCTTGTATGTTCATTTTTATATGATATACTTTTATTATATGACAAAAGAATTACCATATTATATGACTAACGAATTACCAGCGGTAGAATTACAAAGACTAGAAGAAGATGAAGGTGTACAAAAACCAGAACCGGTGACAGTAGAATTACAAAGACTAGAAGAAGATGAAGGTGTACAAAAACCAGA
>CAYUCM010000018.1:4951-13641 GCA_964443365.1 uncultured Candidatus Saccharibacteria bacterium | reverse complement strand
TATCTTATTATCAATATAAACCCGCGCTTCGTCATCGCTCAAAACTTGCTTGCCCTCCAATTTGAAAATCATTTTGTATTTTATCGCTGGATTTAGAACAGAAACAGTAAAAAGAACGCCTGTTGCAAAACAGATCAAAGCAAAAATTATTAAAAATCTTTCCGCGCCCCTTTGGTTTTTGCACAAACCAATTTTAATTAGTTTTTGAGTTAAGGTCAGTCTTTTTTTGCGAGTCTTTAATACACCTGGTCTACTGTAATTTCTAGACCTGTAGTTGAACTCGTCATCAAACTGAATTCTACCCGGCATTGTGACTCAATTATATCAGAAATGATAAAAAACAAACAGGGGAAAATTTGTTGTGGGCCTGGTGCGGGCCTGATATGGAGATTATTTTTATAGATTATTCATCAATCAAATTAATAGTTTGCCCAATATTACTATGCTATTATTATACGAATGAGAATCGCTATATTATACATTTGCACAGGAAAATATAAGGTTTTTTGGAATGATTTTTATACTAGCGCTGAATCAAAATTTCTACCCAATGTTCATAAAGAATATTTTGTTTTCACGGACGCCAAGGAAATTACTTTTGAAAAAGAGAATACAAGAATTCATAAAATATATCAAAAAAATTTAGGCTGGCCAGGTAATGTCATAAAAAGATATCATATTTTTGAAAAGTCACTTGGTATGTTTAAGGATTTCGATTATATTTTTTTCTTTAATGCCAATTGTGTTTTTCAAGAAATAATTAGTGAAGATGAAATATTGCCGTGCGACACTCAAAATTTTACAGCCTGTCTTCATCCTTCATACTATAATATTTCAAATTTATTTTTTAATTATGAAAGGAATATAAAATCTACAGCTTACATCAAAACAGGGGAGGGTGAGCATTACTTTCAATCTGCTTTAACTGGCGGGAGGTCAAAAGATTTTGTCGATGCGATATTGACCATGAAGAAAAACATAGATATTGATTTGAAAAATAAAATTATAGCAGTATGGCATGATGAATCTCATTGGAATAGGTTTTTGGTAGGTAGAAAGGATATAAAAGTTTTATCTCCTGCGTATTTATATCCAGAGAACTATGTTTTACCTTTCGATAAAAAAATAATTACTATAGACAAAAACAGATATGGTGGGCATTTTAAAATGAGAAATTCTAATATTAAAATTTTACGAGCAAAGCTCTGCGGGCGAGCGATGGGTATTATTCATGCTATATTGAGGCTTGTGCAAAAAATGGATGCGTAAAAATACGCGCAAGACAGTGCGCGATGAAGCCAGTAAAGTATTAACTGGACTTAATACTACGTTAGAAAAAAATAAAAAATTATGCAAAACACAGACAAGCAAAAAACAGGCGCTTGTAGCTATTAATTGCTTTTCTTTTGATCGAATTGCAAATAAATGGCATCGCCTGTTTATTGTTTAATATTCTTTGTATGAATAATCTGAATGAATATTACGCTGTTTTCTTTACGAAAATCTTGAATAGGGCAGAAAGTCCAACTAGAACATAAACCACTCTTGATAGCACTGTCATTGCACCAAATAGATATGCTACAAGGTCAAAATTGAAAGCGCCAACAAGTCCCCAGTTAAGTCCTCCGATAACCAATAGCACGAATGCTAATGCATGTAATCCTTTCATGTTTTTTTAATTAAACTGTTAATGTCTTAATTATATCATTTTGTACGAACGGAGAAGCGGGGTTGTACACAGGGGGGTTATTTATAAACCTCCAACGTTTTTGTAATCATTTGTTCGATTGAAAATTCATTTTGTACTTTGTTTTTCAAATTATTTGCATATTCAATCATCAGCAATGGGTTCTCTAGGTAGTATTTAATTGCAGAAGCGAGTTCTTTTTCATTGTTTGGTCTTACTAATAGACCTGTTTTTTTATCAGATATTATTTCAGGTATACCACCAACATTTGTTGCTATTGTCGGAATGTTGGCAAGACCAGCTTCTAAAAGCACATAAGGAAGCCCTTCTGATTTTGAAGGTAATATAAAAATATCAAACGCCTTAAGGTATTTTCCAGCTTCGGTTATGGCCCCAATTAAGAATACGACATTATCTAGCTTGTGAGTTTTAATTAATTTCTCCAATTCATTTCGTTTTTCTCCTTCGCCAATAATTATATATTTGAGATCTGTAGATTCTTTTTGAATTTCATTAATTGCCCTTATTGCAATATCAATATTTTTAATTGAATGAAGTTCTGCTATTGTTCCAATCCATTTGTTCCCCGTGTAATTTTTTAGAGAAGGGGATTTTTCAGAAAGCATTTCTCTGGATTGTGTTCTTTCTAGTAATGGATATTCAGTCACACCATTATGTATATTAATAATTTTATTTTTTATAAATAGCCATTTTTTGACGAATTTTCCCATACCATCCGATACAATTATTGTCTTGTGTGATGATATAATTGTTATCCAGTAAATAATTTTTAATATTATTTTAGATATCGCACTTCTGTTTTCATTAAATGCCCATCCGTGAGCGGTAAAAATTATCTTTTTTACTCCTGTAAGTCTTCCTGCTACAGCTCCCATGGCGCCAATTTTAGAGCTATTAAGGTGTAAAACATCTGGCTTTTTTTCTCTAAAAAGTTTAATTAGTTTTAATAATGTTTTAATGTCTTTAAGGGGGTTAATATCCCTTTCTAATTCTTTAATTGATTCATTTTTAATTCCACCTTGATCCAGTTTTTGTTTAAGAACTCCTGCACCTCCAAAAATAACCTCAATATCATACTGATCTTTTGGTAAATTTGTGGCAATATCAAAAACATATTTTTGAGCACCACCCCAGTTGGATTTGGTTATTAAAATTAGGATTTTATTTTTGTCGAACATATCTACTTGTTAGATTTCTAATATATCTAAGATTATTAAATATTATAGCAAAATAATAATGTGAATAGTATTTTCTGTATTTTGTAATTAACGATTTTTGTATTTTATAACCCAATTTTGTTTTGTTGGTATAACTTTGATTATTGTGAATTCTGTATGATGTCGATATGTCTATTAAATTGCATATTTTATGTTTAATTCCTATTTTAAGATATAGATCATAGTCTTCAGCTAGGTTAAGTTGTTCATCATATCCTTTTGCATTTAATGCGGTTAACCTATTGAACAAAACACTTGAGTGACAAAAGTTATTTTTGATAAGCATCTTGTTTTTTATATCATCATTTTTTGTTAGATTGTGTACTGTCTTTAATACAACATTTTCCGCATTTATGATATTGAAATTTGTTCCAACTAAATGATATTCGGGATTGTTTTCAATAAAATCAATTTGTTTCTCGAGTTTTTTATTATCAATCCACAAATCGTCACTGTCTAAGACAGCAATATATTTTCCAGTTGATAGATTAAGTCCCTTGTTTCTATTTTTTGCTATACCTAAATTGTGTTCGTTTTTTATGTATCTAATTCTGCTGTCTGATAGGTATTTTTTGACAATTTCCTCTGTATTGTCTTTTGAATTGTCATCTAAAATTAAAATTTCCCAATTGATATAGGTTTGCGCGAGTACGCTCTTGACGGCATTTTCTATTAAGTCAGCTCTATTGTATGTGCAGATTTGAATTGAAATCTTTTCCATTTTATTTTTTAATTAACCAAAAACAGCCGCAAGCATATTTTTCTTTTTTAACCAGATTTGGGTCTGCGTTGATTATTATACCACCATCCTTTTCGTTTTCTGGTATTAGTGAAAATTCTTTAATTTCAAAATCTTCAAAATATGTTTTTATTTGTTCATATGAATATATACGATGTGCATTGAATTCTATTTTGGGTTTACCAACAGGAACCACAAAAAGAAGGGAGCCGTCAGTTTTAACTACCCGTTTGAGTTCGTTTATGGCCCTTATATCACCCTCTGGATCTATCGGGTCTCCATACCTACCAAGCCCAATATGTTCTATTGTGTGCATACATGAGAGTGATTCTATTGAATTTGATTCAAACGGTAATCTATATAAATTGCCAGGCAGGCTTTTTAAATTACTAAGGATTAAATTTGCTGGTCTATAATCATAGAAATCAACAGGAATAAAAGCTGATACTATTCCAGAAAAATAAAGGCTAGAAGATATGTCTGTATGTATTTGTGGATTTATTTCTTTTACTTTTCTGGCCGCCCAAGATGTGTGATAAACATAATGCCTATCAAAACTGGTCGCTATTGTCTTATCCTTTATTTGGGGATAAAAATCAGTTGTTTTATAAATAAATCTTTTTTGTTTATCTAATTTCTTGTATGAAATAAAATCTTTCAAAACAAAAGGGGATAGTAGTATATTGATTGTCTTCTTAATTATTTTTTTCATAAATAGTATTTATGTAGGTATCTGCTATTTTTTTATAATTTTTAGATTCCATGAATGGGTCGAAAATATGATTAAGTTTCTTACCTTTCTTGTTTTTCTCATATTCTAAGGTTTCTATTATTACGAAATTGGGTCTAAATCTAGTCCAGTCGTTACTTTCAAGTACCTCCATATCGTACCCCTCTGTATCCACGGAGAGGATATCAATCTCTCGATTGTTTGCGTGTTCTTCTAATACCTCAGATAGTGGAAGTACTGGTACGTCAATGATTTTTTTAATTTGGTGTCCCATTTTTGTGTAGGCAGATGCGGATTCTTCATCAAATGTTGACAACGTGCTTTCTTTAAAAATATGAAATTTAAGTTTTGTTTTATCTTTTCCAATACCTATGTTTAGATTTTCATCACGTCTTCTTAATATTTTAAATGACCACATTCTTGATGTGTTTGGTTCTATATTAATACCACTCCATCCCTTTTTATAAAACAATAACGTATTATTAAGTTTGATTGGATGATTTGATCCCACATCTACATAAAAACCTTTTGTTTTTTTTGGTATTAATGATTCTATTATAAAATCTTCACCGCATTGACTGTATATTAACCTTGTTCCAAAAAGTTTTAATAGTATTTTATTTAGCATGATTTTTAATTATTTCTAGGTATTGTTTGGTTGTTGCTGTGTCTGATAAGTTTTCAATACAGTACTTTCTGGGGTTTATTTTTTTATCTTGAATATCTTTAATCATAGATTCAAAAACCAATGAAAAGGTGCTTTCATTAAAGAAACGTCCCGATTCTTCTGTTAAGTATGGTGCTGAAATATTGGCATCCCTCCATTCATACCGCTTATATTTCCAAGTGCTATTCTGCCACACAAGGGTTGGTATATCATAAGCCCAAGCTTCTTGCAGTGCAAGCCCTTGACTTTCTGTTGTTTGAAGATAAATAAGAAGCGAAGAGTTCAGTAGTTTATCATGATAATATTTTAAATTATATTTACCGTAATCTATTGTTTCGTGTTTGATATTATTTGTATTCAGATAATTTATTACCATATCGTATATATGATTGGGTGCATTTTTCTTGAATATCAAAACGTCCTCTTCTTCTTTGTGTGATATTTTGTTTGGTATCTCAACACCTGCTGGCCATATTTTTATTTTATCAGACAGCTGGGGTGCCAGACTTACGTAAAAATCCTTAGTCCACACTGATGGAAATAAAAGTATGTCTATTAGATTATTTTGTATAATATTGTCGTGTTCATGGGGTGTTGTAACAAGTGTTGGGCCGGCGATGAGTGTGGCTATTTTCGATGTCTTTTTGAGAGTGATCATTTCTGACAATACTCTTATTCCAGAAAGTACGTGCACAGTCTCATATTTTGGTTTGATGGGATTAATTTCAAATGGTATGTTTAAATTCGTAAGACCTCTTCTTAGACTATCTAGAACAGCATCCGGTCCAGAATATTTATTAAATATTTTTTTAACAAGCCATTTTAAAAATTCTTTAGATAATATATTGTTTGTTCTAGTGTAAAGAGTAATCATGATTATTTATTTAACTAATTGCTTCTTCAATCCATTTTTCATATCTGGTTATTGCATTCTGTATTAGAAAAATTTCTTCCGCTTTCTCTCTGGCTTTTTCTCGAATGTCTTGCAATTCATTTTTTTGGTGTTTGGTAGAAAATTCCATCATGTTTTCAGCATAACATTCATAGTCGTCAATTTCAGAAATTCTGCTAAACGAATTATCTAAATATTCCAAATGGGCATTCCATATATGTGATTTATGACTCAATATTGCGTTACCAACCAGCATTGATTCTATGATGTTGAGTCCGCAAGATTCCCCATCTCTTCTAAAATGCGCCAATACATCTATTGCTTGATGAAATGCCCAAACATCCTCTTCTGCATAGCTTGGCTCAAGCCAATGTACATTAGGTATTTTTTTAATAGCGACAATTTCTTTTGCTTTATCGGCGGGCGACATTATAATGTAGTGTATATTTGGATTTGTTTTTACTGCGATTTCAAACGCCAATATTCCTATCGGATCAAATATTGAATCATCAGATCTTCCTATTCTCCCAAACACCAAATCGGAGTCTTTAATGTTGAATCTTTCTCTAATTTGTTTTGCTTTTTCTTTATTCCAAATTGGTTTTTCTGAGGGTATGTATTGAACTTCTGTTTCTTTTTCATCTACAACTCTAGTTGCTAATTTTTTGACTTCTTCTGAAATACAGATGTGTTTTTTGATATTTTTTTGTAGAGTGAAAGATCCAAAAATATTAATTAATACAATTGGTATTTTTCTTATGTTGATTATAGGGTAGATTGTTTGTCCGGGTGTCGCTGTTACAATACAATCTATCTGTTTTTCATATACTACTTTCTCCAGTTCTGGTTCCATGTTTTTTATGAAGTACGGCCATCTTTTACCTGTAGTTGTTTTTGAAAAATTGATTATTTCGATGTTGGAATCTTTTAGATAGGGGAGTCTGTTTTTCTCGGTTCCTGTTGAGTGCATTAAAAACACATTGTATTTATCTTTATTTAAATACTTAGCAATCATCTGTAGGTTTTTTTCTGTACCTCCAAAACTCAGAGCGGATATGTGGTAAATTAAAATATTTTTTTTATTATCTTTTCTTACTGACTTATTATTGCCAATTTTGATTTTGTCCAGTTTGATTCTCACATAAATAAGTGCGATAAGCTCAATGCAACTTACAATTAGGCGTTTTGATGTTTTTGGTAATTTATAAAATATTTTTTTCATTTTTATAGAGTTATATTGTTATGATTTGTTTTATGTATGAATAAGAACATCCATACTCCATTGTTTGGGGTTGTTTCTTTATTAAAACTCTTGAGGGTATCGCCAGATAACATACTTGCCGTATACCCCAGATTTTCCAAAAAAATAAATGTATTTCTAAAGTTTGGATTAATATACTTGCGACCGTTTCCATTTTTTGTGTGGCAAATTTCTATAAATAAAATTGGTTTAAATTTTTCAATCATTTTTGTTGCACCCTGCAATACTTCAAATTCAAAACCCTCAACATCTATTTTAATGAAGTGAGCATTACTTATGTTTTTTTGAAGAATTACATCATCTAGCCTCTTTATAACGATTTTGTTTACACCCCTAATATCTCCAGTAAAATCTTTGATTAGTGTGGTGCCAGAGCCTGCTATGTATATGTTCTTATCTTCATTTCGTTTACCTAGTGCATGTTCATTTATTTCTATGTTATTGAGCTGGTTGATTTTTGCTGATTCTCTTATCAAATCGCAATGCTCTTTAAGCGGTTCAAAACTATAGGTCTTTGACTTGGAAGATATAAAAGATGACATTATTCCATAATATCCAGAGTTAGCACCGATATCGATAAATATATAATCCTCTGGGAGCTGTCTTAGTATCTTAGTCACCAGTTTGGTTTCTTGTTCTTCGACCAACCCATTTATTGCGATACCGTAGGCTATATCAGAAGTATCATAAAGGTTTCCACAATACCAAAAACCCATAGCAGATTTGACCGAGTGAAGAAAGCCCTGTTTGTATTTTGGTATAAACAAAACATTTCTTTTTGTTATAATTGAAAGTATTTTCTTGATATATTGGGTAATCATTTTTTAACGTAATAATTTATTTTTAATATTATTTATTTTTATTAACCAAGCTGGATATTGTTGGGGGTGAGGATTACGTCCTGTTTCTTTATAAAATCTATCTTTAAACTCATCAATATACCAGATGTCTAATGGTTCAAAAAACTTTATACCGTATTCATTAAACCAAGAAAGTATCTCCAAATATCGCCAATCTTTATTCTCGATGTAGTTTATTGAAACATTGTTTAAATTTATAAACCAATCTTTTTTAACCGATTGTAGTTTAATCTTTGAATCTTTTTTTGCAAAAGAGTATTTGTAGTTTATTTTTCTAGGTTTGTTTTTTGATATTAATTCAGAACATTTGTACCAAATTTGTTTTATTTCAGATTGTTGTAAATTTATGTACTGATAATGTATTAACGGGTAATTCTCTACTCTTACAATCTTAGAGCACGCAGGTATTCTTCCTGTGTGATCATTCAAAACAAGATTTCTTTCATAGTCTACGAGTCCATCATCATAAAAAGCCACCTCCTTCCAGTTGTTTTTCCAAACCCCATCTGTTCTGTGTTGATTTTCTGATCCCCATAATTGTATCCACTGAAAAGAAAAAGATATTGACTTGTCACTAATTGTCTTTTTGATTTTTTCAATTGCTGCTGGTGATATC
>CAYUCM010000018.1:0-4941 GCA_964443365.1 uncultured Candidatus Saccharibacteria bacterium | reverse complement strand
ATATTACTTCATGTACTATTTGTTCTCCAAAATTTTCTATTGCTTCTTGTAATATCATTTCATCGGCATCTATACATATTATCAAATTTTTTGTTCCAAACTTCTCTCTTGCGTAATCGAAAAGTTGCCAACGTACACTGTTGTTGTGATTTTTATTCTTATTTTCTATAACTTCTACCTTGTCAAATTGATTATATATTTTTTTTGATTCATCATCCGAGTTTTGGTCAGCTATAATTATATGGTCACTAAAGGCGCTCATGTTGGTAAGAGTGGACTTTAATATCCAGCCTTCATTTTTTGCAGGAAGTAGGGTTATGATTTTCATATATTTTACATTATACCATCAACAATTCTTTTGTTCTCTAATTTTTGCAGACTGTTTTTCTGGCCACTTAACGTATTTCCATCATTCGTAAAAATTCCAGCTAATGTGGGGGTGTATTTGAACAAAAGAGACTTTTTTGTAGCTCTTGTCATCCATTCAAAATCTCCAGCAATTTTAAAACTGTCATTAAATACTCCAACCACTTCAAAGATGTGTCTTTTAACGATAAAGAATGGACCTGTATACATACCCTTTAAAAATAAATCAGATCTATATTCTATAGAATTTATTACTTTTCTCTTTATTAAAATTTTTAAACCTAAGATGCGAACATACCTCTTGTATAAAAACGGAAAATAAACTATATCGCTTCCGTTCTCTATATTTTTCAGCCCGTCTATTATGGCTTCAGGAAATCTTTGGTCGTCCACATTCCAAAAAGTTATATTTTCGTATTTGGCTTCTCTTATTCCTCGATTCCATGTTGCATATAATGTTTCTCTGGGGCAAATTATTATATTTAAATCTATATTGCTATTTGATTTTATTTGACTGAGTTCATTAAGTTCTTTTTTGTTTGGATCATTTGAAACTATAACAAATTCGTGTCTTACACCCTTGTTTTTTAAATACATAGAAAACTTTTCTATGTATTCTGCATATTTTTTTAAATATTTATCCGAATTGTAAAGAGATGTTATTATTGTAATCATTTTTATTTGGTTAATTCTATAAAATAAAATGAAGCGAATCTTGAAAGGGCTTTTTCTAGAAAAAATTCCAATGATATATATAATCTAAATACTGGTGGAAATTTATACAGAACAGAAAAAATCTTTTCACCTGGTGGTAACACATTTGCGCCATATCTATTAATTATTTTAAACCCCGCGTCAGTCATTAGTTTTTCTATATCTCTTGTTGAAAATTTAACATGCTGCATAAAATGCCATAAATTTGAACTAGTATCAAGCGGTTCTGGTGTACCTAGTATGTCTTTATGGACCTTTTGAACATGTCGATAAAATAAACTATTTTTTTGTGGCATGGAAACTAGTAATCTTCCACCATGTTTTATTACTCTATATAATTCTTCTGCCGCTTTCTGTTTATTTGGTATATGCTCTAACACTTCTGAACACACGGCTACATCTATGTAATTATCTTGATAAGACAATTTTGTTAAATCGTTGTTAATAAATTCGATATTTCGCAAATTTCTTTTAATAATATTGTTTTGGGCTTTGTTTAGTTCTTTTTTATCAAATTCATCACAATACACTTTCTTAAATAGCGGTGAAGCAATAACGCAATACGAACCTCTACCGGCCCCTGAATCTAGAAAAAGCTTGTTTAAACCGTTGTTCTTTTGTATAAATTTATTTATAATTCTGGCTTTTAATTTATGATAATATCTTATGTTGCTAAAAATGTTTGGATAGTCATGCATTTCATCCATAAAATCCAGCCCAAAAATTTTATTTAGTAGATCTTCTCTCATGTTTATTTTTTAGGTTTAGCAATAAAAGTATCTTCGGTGTCAACTATATTTTTAATATTGTCTTGATTAATTTTCATGTTAGATAGATTAAACAGATTGTAGTCGTTTGATTCAAAGAAGTTTAGTATATCTAGTTCATTATGTGGATATACTTTTAAATTTTCTTTTGAAATTTCTAAAAAAATAATGGGTTTATTTTTACTTAAGAACTCAATTGATCCTTGCAGTGCGCACAATTCAGCTCCCTCTATATCAATTTTTACCACATTTATCTTTTCTTCATTATTCAAATTACTCCACTCGTCTAAGGTCGTTGATTTTACAGTTATTCGTGTTGAGTCGCTTTCGGATCTGCGCGTATCAATCATACCATCGCCAGATGAATCTTTGTCGTTATGCATGTAAAAGTCTATGTAGCCAGACTCTTTATTTAATGCTTCGTTGTACAATTTAACTTTGTCACTCAATTTGTTTGCCAGTATTGTGGAAGTGAAGCTGGCATAAGGTATCGGCCCAGGTTCAAAACAGAAAATCTTGACATTAGGTATTGTTTTTAATACCGCTAGACTTATAAGACCAATATTTGTTCCGATGTCTAAAAAAACAGGGGATTCGTGTTTTTTTAATTCGTCACAGATTGAATTAACTAATTCTGGCTCATATATTTTATTTATATTTCCTATGCGTATTCTGTCTATTAATCCCGCACCTCTTGTGTAATAAAGTCTGTACCCACAGTATTTCCTGTGTATTAAATAAGGCTTTAGTTTGTCTGATGTCTCATACAGCATCCTTCTTGTTTTTCTCGCTAGGGTTTTCAAGAAGTTTGGAGATTTGTTTTTTAGAAATGAAAGCATTTTTGTTTAATATTATTTGTGATTTTTTTAATAAATATAAATATATATACAAATATTCTGTTAATTATACCGTATAAATTAAATTTTTTGTTCAGTATGTTATATTTTACAAAATTTAGATTTTTATAATTTAATCTAAAATTCCATATATACTGTTCTGAAGATTCTAACTTTGATGAAAATAAATTTATTGGTTCCACATTAATGTTTGATATTTTTGTTCTGAGTAAAATACTTATTAATGTTGTATCGTGTCTAAATATTTTACAATCGCGAATATAATCATTTTTATTTATACCTTTGTTTTTCCACAACTCTGATGAGGAAAAACCTAGGCATAATTTATTTAGACCAGATATGTATAATTCCTCGGTCACATCCTTGATGGTCGAATTGTCTTTAAAACCAAATATTCCAGCTGTGATAACTTGTTGCTTAAGCGTATGATTATCTAGTCTATAAATTTGTATATAATCCTTAGGCGTTATGTCTCTTAGGTTGACATCTGAACCTTGACTGACAGCTAAATAATTTTGACTTTCGATTTTTTCAAACAAATCATCCAGTGATTTTAATATTTGGCATCCAGCGTCTATGTAAAGATTATTTTTACTCAATGGCTTGTTCAGTATATAGGTTTTCCAGGTGTAACAAGATCTCCAGTGTGACACAAAATTAGGTATTTCAAGTATGTGTATCCACGGTATCTTTTGTAGCTCTTTTTTAAATGTAAAAAAGAGTCCAAGATTGTAAACATACACATCTGGATGATTTGGATAGTTTTTTTCAATTGAACCCAAGAGATTTAAGAGCGATGGAAAAAATTTATTTGATGCAGACGTAATTATACAATTTTTTTTCATGATCTTAATATATTAGTAATTCTTGTTCTTGAATTTCTAAAACAAAATAGACTTAGAGGTCCCAAGAAATAGGAAATTAGGGTCGCTGTTGCAGCCCCGTCTATTCCACATCTTGGAATTAAGAAAATATTCAACAAAACATTTAGCACCATGCCGATTATTGATATATATAAAATTGTTGATGGTAGTTTTTCAGCAATTAATATTTGAATTATTACAGTTCCAATACTAAGGCCAACACTTGACCATATGTATATTTGTAGAGTTGTATATGCACCAACAAATTCTGATCCAAAAATTATAAACAAAATCAATTTAGAAAAAATTGTTCCCATTATTGATATTAATAATGAGATTGATATTAATAGTAAAAGTAATTTCTTTATTCTATTTGCATATATTGCTTTATCGTTCTCTCTGGAATTGATGATAGATGGAAAGAGGGTGCTTACTATAATATTTGGTATGAAATACCATATTTCTGACAAGGTCACAGATGAACTATAGAGTCCAACGGATGTTGAGTCTAGGTAATGTTTTATCATTACCTGATCAATTCTCGAGTAAATCAATGCAAACATGCTGGAAAACATTAAGGGTAATGATAGTTTGACAATGTATTTGGCTAGGCCTAAATTGAAGCTCCATTTTCTAATATTCCCAAAGTTTTTAGAATAATAATATATAAAGAAAACACCATATATAATTGGTTCTATTACCAAAACTGCACTTAAAAATAATATTCCTTTATTGGCAAAAACGATGCTGATTTTTAATAGTGATAACAATACATTTACGATTATTGTTATGATTGAAAGTTTTTTATTTTCCAGTCTAGACTGGAAAGAGTAATTTAATATATTGAATGATTGAAATATGTAAGATAGAGAGATTATAAATATCAAATTTTGCTCCAGCTGATTATCAATGAAGAAAAAAGAGAATGTGATTGTGGTTGCAATTGCCAAAATTCCACCTATAATTTTTAGCACGAATGATGTGCCTAGTGTCTCAGGTTCTTTTGCTGGGCTCTTAATCAGCTCTCTGTAAAGTATCTGATCTATACCAAGTGAGGCTAAAAAAGCAAAAAGGCCAACAAAGCTTATTGCATAACTTAAAACTCCATATTTGTCTGGACCAAGATACCTTATCACTATGGCGATAGTGAAGAATGAAATAATCATGCTTAACACCCGAGAAAAAAACATCCACCCCGTATTCCTCAAATACTTTTGGAATCCAGCGTGTTGCCATTTTTCTTTGATGTAGGATAGGGAAAGGGTAGACAT
This sequence comes from uncultured Candidatus Saccharibacteria bacterium, assembly GCA_964443365.1. Classification (GTDB taxonomy): domain Bacteria; phylum Patescibacteriota; class Minisyncoccia; order Phycocordibacterales; family CAIZLB01; genus CAIJKW01. The sequence continues at coordinate 103 of CAYUCM010000018.1, read as the reverse complement.
TGTTTGTAAATAAGTTGGTGACATTATACCACCACCCAAACCAAATTCCACCTTGAAATTTAAGATTTTTGTGTTGCTCGAGGTTGTGTTATTATTAAGAATA
>CAYUCM010000017.1:6315-13712 GCA_964443365.1 uncultured Candidatus Saccharibacteria bacterium | reverse complement strand
TGTGCAGTCTCTGGAATTACAATCATTAGCTTATAAGCGCCTCTTAACAATTCCTTTTGCAAATAAATCAAATCTGCTTTAGCAGCAGCCGCCCCCTCATCGCCCAATTTAAATTTTTTAAACGGCTCTTCTTGTTGAATAAAAAGATCTAGCTTTTTGAAATCGTCAAAAATATCTATCATATAAGAATCTGTTCTAAAATTTTCCAAACTATTATTTTCTTGGCCATTCAAAATATCAATCTGGCCCGCTATTTCCGTCATATCCTCAGCCCCCAATTTAGCCTCATAAGAAACCGCCATTTTCATTATACGAGAAGTTAAATTCCCTATTCCATTTGCCAAATGCGTATTATACGCCTCCTTAAATTTATCCATTGTAAAAGCAGAATCCTCAAATGGATGCAAATCTTTTGTGGCAAAAACCCTGAGAGCATCAGCTCCATATTCATCAACCAGCTCCTTAGCATCAATAGCATTACCAAGTGACTTAGACATTTTCATTCCACCCTCGCCAACAATCCAGCCATCAATAATAATATTTTTTGTATTTGGAAGACCCGCAGCTATAAGCATAGACTGCCATGTAATAGATTGAAATCTAGTATTATCCTTTCCACAATATTGAACAGGACTTCCATCTCTCCAATATTTATTAAAATCACCTTTAGAATCAGCCTCGCTCTCTGGCCAACCAAGAGTTGAAATATAATTAGTTAGCGCATCAAACCAAACATACATCACATGGTTTTGATCATCAGGAACATCAATTCCCCAAGGCATTTTTGATTTAAGTCTTGAAATACTAAAATCCTCAAGCCCTCTTTTGATAAATTCCTTCATTTCATTGAAGCGCCATTCCGGAATAACAATCTTAGGATTTTTATCAAAAAACTTCGCCATCCTATCTTGCAAAGCACTTAACTTGAAAAAATAATTTTCCTCATCGATAAGCTCCAATTCCCTATTTGAATGAAGCGGACACTTTCCATCGACAAGCTCTGAATCTGTTTTATTCTCCTCACAACCAACACAATATTTTGTTTGATAATTCTTTTTATAAATAAATCCATTCTCTTTAACCCTATTCCAGAGAGCCTGCGCACTAGTTATATGATGCGCATCAGTTGTTCTTATAAAATGAATATCATTTTCAAGTTTCAAATCAATTAGCAAATCTCTATATTTTGAAGATGCTTCATCTAAATAGTCCATGATATCCATTCCCTTTTCTTTTGCAGTCTCATACAACTTAAGCCCATGCTCATCTGTTCCAGTATTAAAAAACACATTAAATCCTAAGGCTTTTTTATACTTAGCGATTACGTCCGCTCTAATAATTTCAACCGCAAAACCAATATGTGGATCTGAATTCACATAGGGCAATGTGGTTGTTATGTAAAAATTTTTATTCTGTGACATTTTTCTCTTGTTAAAACTGATAGATTATTCTGTTTCTGTGGCAGATTGTAGCTTAACTTTTTTTCTTCTTTCTACATCATCTATGTATTCCATAAGTGCAACAGAAACAGGAACAGAAAGAATAGCGCCAACAAGTCCAGCAAGCTCTGCGCCAGCAACAAGCGCAATAATAACCAAAAGCGGAGGAACTCCAACTAGTTTTTTAACAACAAGTGGATAAATAGCATGGGCTTCAATTTGTTGTACGATTAAATACAGCCCGATAACAAAGAGACCAACTCCAACCCCGCCATCAAGAAGCGCAATAAAGAATGCGGGTATTGCCGATAATGTCATACCAACAACTGGTATCAATTCAAATATACCAGCAATCAAAGCCAAAAGAAGCGCGTGCTTCACGCCTATAATGGAAAGGCCTAGATAAATAAATATAAAGACAACAACCCCGAGAGCAAGCTGTCCCTGCATCCATCTAGCAATTTTTGTTTCAGCTCTTTGCCATAAACCTCTAACGTATTTTTCATGTTCAACAGGAGTAACAATCGATAAAAATTCTCCAACGCCATCTTCCCTAACTGAAAGGTAGAACGCAATAACCATTACCAAAATAGTACTAATAATTCCACCAAAGAAACTGGCTACCGTATCAAAAATACCTCCTGAAAAATTAGAAATTGCTGTTGTGACATTGGAAATGATGTCGCCGACAGAAATAGTGTTTGGCATATCAGGAAATAGGATTTTTGTACCTCTATACACATCCTTATCTACAGGGGTAAATATATCAATGGTTTTAATATATTTAGGAACACTATTAAAAGCAGAGACCATTTCACTAAGCAGAGGCGGAACGACAAAATAAAACAAGAACACAAAAGCGATTATAATTCCGGCATAAACTAGAATAGAAGAAAGTATTCTTGGAATATTTCTTTTAACGAGCCACTTAACTGCAGGCTCCACTACAGATGCTATAACCACACCCGTTAGTATTATAAGAGCAAGTCCACGCAAATAAAACAACAGATAAATACCCAGCAGAAACACCGCTATTTTAAAAAGTGTCTTAAAACTTATATTTAAATTTAGATTATTTTTATCTAACACACTTACAGAATACCACCGATTATTAAATGGTGCAAAGGCTATATATTTTGAATATTTGACCCATTATTTATTCTAATAAACTAAGCCACCACCTCCTTCACCAGCTTAACAATATCCTCCAAATGAAGTCTATCCTGCTCTGCATTGTCTCTGTATCTTAAGGTCATACTTCCATCCTTTTCTATTGTGTCAAAATCAACAGTAATACAATATGGAGTACCAATTTCATCTTGTCTTCTATATCTTTTTCCAATGTTACCATTGTCATCAAACATAATTCTTCCAGGAAATTCCTTCTTCAATCTATTGTAAACCTCTCTGGCCTTCTCAACCAATTGAGGCTTGTTTTTTAGAAGAGGAGAAACCGCAATTAAAACAGGAGCAATCTTTGGCGAAAACTTCATGTACACACGCTTCTCTCCCCCAACCTCGTCCTCAGAATATGAATCTGTCATTACAGCAAGAACAGTTCTATCAACACCAAGCGACGGCTCAATACAATGTGGAATAAAACGCTCTTTGGTTTCCTCGTCAAAAAAAGACAAATCAGTACCAGACGCATCAGAATGACTTTTCAAATCAAAGTCCGTTCTATAAGCCAATCCGTAAAGCTCTTTTCTGCCCATTGGAAAATCAAATTCAAAATCTATTGTTCTTTTTGAATAGTGCGCCAAGTTTTCTGGCAAGATTTCAAGCTCATGAACTTTGGCAGGATTAAGACCAACATCGCCAATAAAAGCATGCATTTCCGCTCTAAAATGATCAAAAGATTTTTCCCAATGAACTGGATTTACAAAATACTCAATTTCCATTTGCTCAAATTCACGAGTTCTAAATATAAAATCACGAGGAGCAATTTCATTTCTAAACGCCTTACCAATTTGCGCCATACCAAAAGGAAGTTTTGGATGAAATGAATCCATTGTGTTTTTAAAATTTACAAACATTCCCTGCGCAGTTTCAGGACGAAGATAAGAAACAGAATCCTCATCTTGCATTGCCCCAACATGAGTTGTAAACATCATTTTAAATTGACGAACATCCCCCAGCGCATTTCCCTCCGGACTTTTTATACCATGAGATTTAATTGCATCGTCCATATCTTTTACAGACATTCCTTTAATATCAACTCCGGCTTCTTCCAGAAGATGATCGGCTCTGTATCTTTTGTTTGTTTTAACATCGTCAACAAGTGGATCAAAAAAACCAGCAACGTGCCCGCTTGCCTTCCAAACATTTTGATTCATCAAAATTGCAGCGTCCACACCATACATGTCTTCTCTATCCAAGACAAAACGTTTCCACCAAACATTTTTGATATTATTTTTAAGAGCCAAACCTAGGTGGCCGTAGTCCCAAGTTCCAGCAAGCCCACCATAAATTTCTGAGCCTTGATATATAAAACCGCGTCTTTTAGCCAATGCAATAATTTCTTCCATATATTGATATAGTATCAGTTTTTTTACGAAAGCAAAACACCGCGCAAGGACACAGGGTCCGAGCGCGGTGGGTTGGTTGAATTATTGAGAAGGCAGGCTTAGATATTTACTCATAGCCACCTTCACGTTAAGTGAAAATGTTCAGCGTCTAGGCAGGGCTTGCGCCAATCACCACAGACGACAGAACAAAACAATGTAGGACAGCAGAAACACAGGGATGGACCCCAGTGTCCCAAGGAATGCCCAACGGACGATCTTGTTCACCCGCATCAGTTCAAACTTTTGACGGTTTGAAATTTGCTGTTCGCCGTTAGCCCTATGAGGGTCAAAATCGGCAAAGAAGAATGCCCATGCAAGCACTGCTTCCCCGATGAAAAATGCGAAAGCAGACAGACCTTCGATAAGCTGAAGGATTACGTTCATACAAATTAGTTGTGGTGATTTGTGGCAGGATTACTTGACAGCGGCAGGCATCTCAAACGTCTTGGGCACGAACTCAACCCGTTCGGGACGGTAACCAAGTGTCAAGACACGAAAGACTTGCTCACGAGAGACCAGGAGGCCGAACTCGCGTTCAACCGCCAACATCAAATAGTTCAAATGATCCAACAAAAGCTCATGCTCGAGTTTGACCGTATCGATTAGGAATTTATAGACGGAATCTGGAAACTCTTCGACATTCTTCTCCAGGGTTAGAGCCCCGAGCTCAAGATTGCGAATCTCGCTAGCCAAACCAAGTAGGCGAATAGCGATTGCAAGCTTGGAAACAGGCTCATCGTCACACGTCCATTGGGTTTGGTAGAACTCATCACATTTACATTCTCGATCAGAGTGAGAGAAGGCTACCTTGAGAATCCCAAAAAGCAAGGATACTAAGAGAACAAGCCCAAGCGCGATGATCGGCGCTTCAGTCTTCGGGTGGACCACAAGAACCACAAGGGCCAAAACAAGAAGTGTAACGAATACAACTTTTACAAATCTTCCTCCCCGCCATGAGACTTCCAAATAGTCGACAGCCTTGTTGACCGACCACCCCTTCACCTTGAGATGCAGAGCATCAAGCTCCTTATCAAGTCTGGGGTTGGAGTTGGTCTCATGTTTTGGTCCGCTAACGGGCGTACCAGCCGATTGTTGCTTTTTCAATTATTTGTATCTTTCAATGCCAAGTTTTGAAGGAATTACATGGGCTTTCGGCCTTCTCTAGGGATTTCGTCCAAAGAGAAACTTCTTCACAGAGAAGCTTCATGTAATCCAGATCAGTTTTTGGCGAACTGTTCCGTCAAGTATTATATAATAGAGCAGGCACTTCGTCAATACCCATAGAAATATACACCCCAAGAGAAAAACAGATGTAGATGTAGTGTTTCAGATTAGAACCCGAGCGGATAATGCACACATACCACAACCTACTCCCCACTCACCCTCTCCACATTCAAATTGTATTTGGAATCGTACTTAATTTGAGTATTAAGACCATACCCCTGCGCCTCAACAACAGTATTTGTAAAACTATCCATGCCAGAAATACGTTGACCCTCAATAATCATTGGTGATTGATTTTCTTGAGACAAACTTGGAGTAAACCCAACTTGATACGACATTTCCTTTGGATTAGAAATATAGCCCGCTCCAGGTGCAACATCTCCAGCTTTCCAAGTTATCGTTCTGTTTTCTTCGTTATAAGTTACAGTACCATTTGCAGTAGAAGGGCTAACCTTATCTAACCACTTAACATAAATTGGAAGCTTGGCCGTATACACAACATCCCTAACTGTATTATAAGAATTTGAAATTTTTACATTAACAGTATACGTGGTTTCTTTATTAACCTTAGGAGGAATTCCACCAGTGTTTTCAAATGGCCCATCGCTATACAGCAATCTGGTTTGCAAACCAAGATCACTAGCGATTCTTATTTTTCTCGTCGCTTGAGAAATAACTTCTTCTGGCACCTTGTTCTCGTTAAGTCTATTTCCATTTACTTTAAAATTTATGACGAGTTCTGGTCTTCTTATATTTGACGCTCTATCTTTTGTTAGATCAAAAACTTTCATACCAAAGTGAGATGTTCCTGTTTGATTTGGAGAAAGACTTTCCAATTCTTCTGCAACAGACTTCTCCCACAAAATAGTATCTATTTCAGATTTATAAAAACCGCCCTCTGCATTCACGCTTCTTCTATCAACCACCCCACCATTCAATTTTGCGCCAATAGAAACATCGTAAATTGTAACATCAAGATTATTATTCCAAATTATTTCTCCCTGAATTAACTGCCCACTGTTTACAACTACAATTTCGTCACCCTTTCCGTTTATAGAAACATCCGCACCCAAAAACGGTGCCTTCAAATTAATACTGCTTGCAAAAGAAGCAAAGGCCACTCCAATATCATTTACATCATTAGGAGAAACTGTTCCCGCATTAAATCTAATAGTTCTTTCTTGATTAACCTGCCCAAAAAATCTTGCATCAATAACAATCTTTTTGGTTTCTCCGACAGCTACATCACCTAATCGCCAAATATTATTTGAAGCTGAAGGATTTGGATCAGATTTAATAAAATTAAAACCAAAGGGATATTCTGCTTTTAAAATAACATCCTTAATCACATCTTTTGAATTTGATTTAACAGAGACAATGAATTTAGTATTTTGCTCGGGTGTGATTTCTCCAACAGATTCAACAGATATTGCAACAGGACCGGTACTTATACTCACTGGATAAATTTTATCTTTAACGAAAATAGAGTTAGTGTCTGGTAACTTATATTCTAGTGTAATATTTATATTTTTGGTCGCCCCTTCTTCTGCTAAAATTATTGATTTTATAGTAGTTCTTTTGTAATCATTAGAACCCACCTCGCCAACTGAAACACGTTCTGTTATAAGACTTGTCATTTTATCATCAGCCCTTCTTGTGCCTTCAGGATAAGTTATAACGAGCTCAGCAATCTCAAGAGGCATTTGATTATTATTATAAACATCAACATCCAAAGATAGTTCTTGCCCAGATCCAATTGTAATAGGACCACTAACTTTTATATCAATATTGGCATTTGAAATTGCGTTTGGATTGGTATCGAATAAATAAAAAGAAATAGCAAGTGCAATGATTACAAAAATACTAGCCAGAACAAAGAGCCCCTTGATAAACGGGTGGGCCTTCCCTTTTTCATAATCGAATTTGGGAACTTTTGCTTGCTCTTCTTTTTCTTCCCAATTTCTATTTACCAAAATATTACTATCATGTAGATTAACATGTTTCATCTTTGGTAAATTTTCTGTATTAGCAGAATAAAGTTTCTTTTTTAATTCTTCAATTTTTCCATCTTCATTCATAATTAAAATAATTATATCACAATATTAAAAAGCGACGCCCCCGATCTGTTGAAAGGGGGCGAAGAGAAACACTTAGATGCTGTTAGAGG
>CAYUCM010000017.1:0-6215 GCA_964443365.1 uncultured Candidatus Saccharibacteria bacterium | reverse complement strand
AAGACTGTTTGCTCTCTAACAACAAGCGCACTCGCGCGTATCAAAGAGCAAAACCGATATTAGCTTAGCACCAAATAAAAAACTTACAACTGAGTTTCAATTAGAACCTTAGACACCTCTGCTTTCAGCTCGTCCAAAAGCAAAACAGCAGAATCCCTTGTTTCCGCATTCCACAATTTGAAATACACAATATCTGACAAAATTATATTGACTGTTCCATAGCCAAAGTGATGAGCAATTCTTAAATATGCCAAATTTTCAATGGCTAACAATTCTTTATGATTTTTAATTATTTTTGTCGAGGAAAGCGCGGAAAACAAATTTCCAAACTCGGCAAAAACTCTCTTATTCACAGACTCCCCTGGTGAAAGTCTTTTTATAAAATTTAAAATTCTAGCCAAAGATTGTCTTATCTGAATTGGAATCTTTTTGTCGTACAAATTAGAAATTTTTTCTGCACCGGTTATTCTCCAAATATCTTTTCCTCTAACTAATGCAAATTTTGCAAATGTTAAATCCTGAAGAGAATATCTCAACTTAGATTGTAGTTTTCTTGAAGCCTGTGCAATCGCAATAATTGTACCCAACTCCATTGTTAAAATGGTAAAAACCTTGTTGGATTCACCAGAATTTGAACTGTCTATAATATATCCTTCGGTGTGATAAATTCTATAAGTCACTTGTTTATGTCGATAAAATACCCAAATCCAAAATCAAATAAAATTACAAAGACTTGATTATGAATCTTACCTCCTCATTTAGAACAGAAACAGCTTCCCCTCCTTCAAAGTCTGAAGCTTCAAGAGTTTGTGCCAATACAGTTTTTTGAATTGATGCACCGTATTTTTCTACAAATAATTTACCGGTTGCGTTATTTTGAATATTCAAAATAATTTTATCATTTGGAGAAAAACCAAAAGCTTTTCTGGCTTCCTGAACGGCTCGTATAAAGTCTCTAACCATTCCCTCTTCTCTAAGTTCATCTGTGATAACCGTGTCCAATTCAATTTCATTTCCAACTGAAACCTTTTTTACATTCAATTCATCCTTTATTATTTCCTCTATTTCTGTTGAAAAAGCATGTCCGTTTTTGTTTGTATAAACAAAAGATTGCAAAGGTTGTCTAACCTTAATTCCAGATTTTGCTCTAAGAGAAAGACCTGCTTCAACCAAATTTCTAACTGCCTCCATACTATTTAATATTTGATCATCTTCTAAGGATGTACCGCCTAGATTTGGCCACTCTTCCAAATTAACACTCAATTTATTGTTGGCATCACCAGAATTTGTTTTAAGTTTTTGATACAAATCCTCAGCTGCAAAAGGGGTAACCGGCGTCATCATTTTAGCCAAATTAATCATAACGCTTCTAATTGTGGTTATAGCAAAATCTCTATCCGTCTTATTGTCGCCCTTGAATCTATCTCGCGAACGTCTTAGATACCAAGTAGACAGATCGTCAACAAAATTCATTATAGGTCTAACCGCTTTTGCAATTTGATATGCATCCAAATCTTTTGTCATATCAGAATTTAATTTCTTGAGTCTTGCCCAAATCCATTTGTCCAAAACATTTTCTGATTTTATATTAGCAAAAGAATCGCTAATTTCTTCACCGTACATGTCATTATATGTCTTGTAGAAGGTGTAGACATTGTCCAACCTATTGAATAACTTTTTATTTATTTCATCTAGCGATTTTTGAGAAAAAGCCACCTCTTCCGCTGTTGAGGCTGGAGAAGTTACTAGAAAATACCTTAGCGAGTCGGCGCCGTATTTCTCGATCACACTCATAAGCTCCGGAAAATTGTTAAGACTCTTGGACATTTTCTTTCCGTCCTCAGCAAGAATCAAACCATTAACAGAAACATTTTTGTATGGAGTTTTATCGAATATTCCAACACCAAGGCAAAGCAATGAATAAAACCAACCTCTTGTTTGATCAAGACCCTCTGCAATAAAATCAGCTGGAAAATATTTACTATCAGCACCTTCAAAAGACTCTTTGTTTTCAAATGGATAATGTTCCGATGCAAAAGGCATAGCACCAGAGTCATACCAAACATCAAACACATCTGGAATTCTTTTCACTAACTCGCCATCTTCATTTGTCCATGTAACAGAATCAATCATTGGTCTATGAATATCCAATTCATAATCTTTATCATGAGGCCATTGTATAAAATCGATTTCATGAGTTGATGCATTTGGATCAGAAACATTCTTCCAACCACTTCTAATCATATCTCTAGTGGTTCTTCCGTTTGCAATTTCACCAATCATTCTAAGAGGAAGTCCGTGTGTAACAATTAAAATATTTTCATTTTTGTTTTGTTCATCGACTTCATACATAAAATTACCAACTCTTCTTTTTACATCAAATACAGACTCTCCACCTTCTGGATAGCCAAATATTTTATCTGTTTCTGTTCTGAATTCATTATGTCTTTCTGACCAAGATTTACCTTCAAGAACCCCACCCTTACATTCGGTAATTCTTTCGTCAAAAATTATATCTGACTCATTTAATCCAAGAGTTTTTGCAATAATTTGCGCAGTCTCTTTTGTTCTTCTGAATGGAGATGAATAAACTTTTGTAATTCCCAAATCCTTTAATTTAAGTGCAGTTTCATTTACTTGCGCAACACCAGCCTCAGTTAACCCATGCAGGGTTAAATCTGTTGAGCTAATTACATCATTAATATTTGACTCCGCTTCTCCGTGCCTAATTAATGTAAATTTATTTTTATTTGAATTTTGACGAATTTTCTCCTTAAGCTCACTTAAAGATCCGAGTATTTCAATTTTCCCTGTAGGAGACTTCCACATTGGAACTGGAGCCCCCCAAAATCTTGTTCTTGAAATTGCCCAATCTCTAATGTTCTCTAACCATTCACCAAATCTTCCTGACCCAATCTCCTTTGGTACCCAATTAACTTTATTATTTTCTTCTATTAATCTTTGTTTAAGAGAGGTTGTCTTAACAAAGAGAGATGTTGTTGCAAAGTTAATCAACGGCGTGTTACATCTCCAACAATGAGGATATGAGTGGGTTATCTTTTCTTTACCCAAAAGCACATTTCTTCCGGCTAGTATTTTAATAATCTCGATATCCGCCATTTGAGGATCGTCTTTTGACTTAGCAAACTTCCCCGCCATGTCTTCAATTAAATTAACAAAACAGCCATCAAAACCAACGTGTTTTATAACAGGAATTGAATATGTTTTTGAAAGCTTCATGTCATCATCACCATATGCAGGAGCAATATGCACAATTCCCGTTCCATCTTCTGCGGTCACAAAATCTGCTGTATAAACCTTCCAAATGTTTACTCTATTTTTTTCTTCAACGTCAAGAGCGCCCTCTTTTTTGTAATAATTAAAAATTGGCTCATATGAAATACCAGACAAATCTCTACCAAGCATTTCTTGTTTTGCATTAACAATTTCAGTAGTCTCTGGAATTATTTTTTTAGTCTTCAGTGTTTCAAAAAGCCCCTTAGCAAATATATAGTTTTCAGAATCTCCCGCTTCATTTTTACTTACCGCCAATACATATTCAAGCTCAGCATTTACAGCAAGGGCTGTGTTACCAGGAAGTGTCCATGGAGTTGTTGTCCAAGCAATGAAAGAAGTTTTTGACGAAAGAGTTGCCTGTTCGAAAAAATTATTTAAAACAGTCTCACCCGGATTTAGAATTTCAAATTTTGCAAAAACAGAAATATCTACAATATCCTTATAGCCCTGAGCAACTTCAAAGTTAGAAAGCGGCGTACCGCATCTTGGACAAATTTGCATCACCTTATAATCTTCAAAAACTAGTCCCTTTTTATTTAATTCAGAAAAAGACCACCAAACAGATTCTGTGTAACTTGAATCCATGGTTCTATAGTCATTATCCATATCGACAAAACGTCCTATTCTATTTATTCTCTCTTGCCACTCTTTTGCATAAGTTAAAACACTTTCTTTTGCGGCCTGATTGAATTTATCAATACCGTATTCTTCAATGGCTTTTTTATCGCTAAGATTTAATTTCTTTTCAATTAGATTTTCAATTGGAAGACCGTGGCAATCCCAGCCCCATTTTCTGGAAACATGAAAACCCCTCATGGTTTTATATCTTGGAATCAAGTCCTTAAGGGTGTTTGGTAAGACGTGACCAAAGTGTGGAAGCCCCGTAGCGTAAGGGGGTCCATCAAAAAACACAAAGTTTCCAAGTGGAGACTCTTTTTCAAGGGTTTTTTGAAAAATCTGATTTTCATTCCAGAAAGCAAGTACCGCTTTTTCCTTAGCTGAAATTACAGTTTCCTCTTGTGGAAGAGGCTTATTTTGATCATTTTCGTTCATGAAAATATACTATCACAAATAACGAAAAACTCTACATCCTCTCCGGCACTTCTATTCCCAAAATGTGAAGTGCGTTTGTAAGAACAGTCAAGAATGCTTTTGTTAAAGCCAGCTTGTATGAAGTTAGATCATCCCCCTCTTTTAATATTTGAGTGTTGCCATAAAATGAATTGAACTCTGCCGCCAATTCCAAAGCATATTGTCCAACATGATGTGGGGCATGCTCATTTTCAGCCCTTAAAACAACCTCTCTAAATCTCACTAAAAGTTTTTCTAAGCGACCACCAGTCCAATTTAATTCGCAAACACCAAAAGACAAGACATCATCCGAGAACAGAGGTACAACACCCTGCCCCTCTGCCTTTTCCAAAACAGATTTAGCACGAACACATGAGTACTGAAGATATGGACCAGAATCACCTTCAAAAGAGAGTGATTTTTGTGGATCAAAAATAATATCCCTACCAATTGTTTGTCGAAGAATTGTATATTTAATAGCTGCTACTGCAATTTTCTCAGCAATCTTTTGTTTTTCTTCATCTTTAATATCCCTGTCCTTCATTTTTTCTAATGCCATTTCTGTCATATCAGCAAGCATTGATTCACCAGTTATAACATCTCCAGTTCTTGAAGACATTTTTCCAGTTACAAGTTTTAACATTCCGTGAGAAAGATGAATGTTCTTTTTAGCGATTTCTGGATAAATTTGCTCTATCGCCTTATATGAAACTGCCAAAACATTATCTTGTTCATTGGCCGTGATTGTATAAGAAAGATCGTAGGGGTCTTTGTTGTATTTTAAAAGCGCCAAGCCAATCTCTTTTGCCTCATAAGTTGGCAATCCAAATTTATTAATAAACACACGAGTATTAAGCCCATAATTCTCGCCCTTAAATATTACAGCCCCCTCACTTTCTTCAAACACACCATTTACTAATCCCTTTTTAACCTCTTCCAATCCAACAACAGAACTATCTGATTCAAAAAAATATTCATTAAATTTTGTTCCCAAAACTTTATAAATTTCTTCAAAATGTTCCAAGCTCCACTTTTTACCCATCTCATATAGGGAATTCATCTCGTCATCAGATTTCTCATACAATCTTTTGTTAAAATCCTGCACGAGAGCTTCATCCTCTGAATGCTCTTTAAAATGAGTTGCGCCTGTTGCATATATTTTACCTAGAAAAGCCACCTTTTCACCAAGTGGAATATTCTCATTAGGCCAAACGGCGCCGTCTTTCTTAAGAAGTTCAAAACCATAAAAGGCCAAGGCGACATGTCTTCCAATGTCTCCCTGATAACAATATCTTTTAATATCTCCCCCATTCCACTCTCCAAGCCTTGCCAGTGATTCACCAATTGCATTAGACATCAAGTGTCCAATATGTAGTTGCTTAAAGGGATTTGGATCCGTATATTCATAGATTATTTTTTTACCATTATGAATTTTTGACGAACCGTAAACAGTGCCACCGGTCTTATCGTTCAAAATCTCCTTAATCAAATTTAGAGAAGTGGTTTTTGAGAGATAAAAATTAATGAAGCCCGGACCTGCTATTTCTATTTTTTCTACACCAACAAGTTTTACGTCTTTAATTTCACCACCGATAATCTCAGCCTCACCCTCAATTTCAATTTTGCTTTGTAGTTTTTTTACAATCTCCCCCGCCAAATCATGAGGCTTCATGCCAAGTTTTGGCGCCAAAAGCATTGAAATATTTGTTGAATAATCTCCATGAGACAATTCCCCAGGCCTATCCAAGAGATTTTTACCAGTCAAAAAATCCCCCTGTTCATATTCTGAAACGGCGTCTAATATAGCTTCAATAATAACTTTATTCATAATTGGTATATTATCACGA
>CAYUCM010000016.1:8653-13780 GCA_964443365.1 uncultured Candidatus Saccharibacteria bacterium | reverse complement strand
GATTGTACGAAGAAGCTCTATTGCATGCGGAGGAGATTGGAAAGTTCTAGTGCTGGGGTGGTCGTAATAAAAACAATTTATCGACGTCTACTGTTATAGTGATCGCTTTTTCTTATTAATAAAAATAAAAACATGAATAATCAACCAAATCTTACAAATACATATCACGGTAAGGATGGCATTACGTATATGTTTGAATATTTTCAAACAGATTCTTTTGATCACTTGTCGTCGGATGAGTGTGAACAGGCTTACGCGATAGCTTTTAATGGAGATAAGATAATTGTAGTAAATAATATAAATAAACCTAATTCTTATACGCCAGTTGGGGGCACTATTGATCCTGGAGAAAGTCCAGATGAAGCTTTAATCAGAGAAATTAAAGAAGAATCAAACATGAAGGTCTTACATCATGAACCAATTGGATATCAGAGGGTTACAGATACGTCTGGGGTTATAAAGCCATATTATCAATTAAGGTATTTTTGTATTGTTGAGCCATATGGTCCTTTTGTCGAGGATCCAGCAGGTGATGTCACTGAAGTCCTTGAAATAGACCCAGCTGATTATAAAAAATATTTTAATTGGGGTGAAATAGGGGATAGTATTATAAATAGAGCGATTGAGTTGAAGGGGGAGTATTTTAAGAACAAATAATTGATGCCTGTATTAATTAACGAGAAAGCGCGGCCAGCTGGGAAGCTGGCCGCGCAAATACGCCGGAGTGCAGATCAGGGCTGGTAAATGTCCATCAGCAAACCATCTGCCTCTTGGATGAGCCCATCCAGGGCAAACAGTTTGTCCAAATCTTCCCTGCGCTTTTGGATGAGTTGCTTGACAGAATCTGCGAATTCGCGATAGACGGATTGTGGTGTTTTTCTGATAAACCGAAAGAAGTCAGGGTCAAGTTCGGCATTCCATAATTTGACACACGTTGGTTTAACAGCCATTCTTTTCTCATGCCGATTTATTCCCTCTGTTCCATATTCGGCACTAAGATTAACGCAAACCCTAATCCATTGACCAGCACGAGTGAGACCCCAGAATAGCTTGTCCATAGTCGGAGGGTAGCTGACATTGTCCGGACGGTTATAGTCGAGATTTAGATATCCCATCGAGTAGTCTGGAAAGACTGCCTGGGTGTTTAGTTGTTTCTCCCTGAGTTCTTGTGTTTCATCGTTTTCGCCCAACAGAACCTCTGCAAACTCACTGAGTTTTCGTGGTTCACGACGAGCGCAGTCGTGCGTATACACCACGGGGAGGTCCCACAGTGTCTTTAGTGTCAAGTGTGACAGGTGTGGTTTTACCAGGTCGGCAAGTTTTTTTATCTGGCTTACCCATTCATCTTCTGTTAACAGACTTTGGCGAACCAATGTTCTGACGAGCGGATTGATTTTTGTTCTCACTTTCGTTTTTTGTGTTATATGCTTTTGTCTGGCGTACCGGACTTAAGCGGTTTTGTTCTAGCTACAAACCTTGCGATTTGCAGGTTCATCCGGAATTGGATGATCCAGACAAAATATACCACTTTTTTTTAAATACTCAAATATATAAACGATTGTAGATTAAGAATGCGTTTCGTTCATCTCGTTCCAATTCCAAACCCTATCTTTATTTGAATCTAGTTTTTCTAGTATTTTTGTTGTTACATCTATTTGCATAACTCCACACAGGTGAAGCACTCTTTGTATTACATCGCCCAATTCTTCCTCAAAACCGTCCTTACCTTTAATATTGTTGTGTCTGTATGCGTCATATGCTTCAGACACCTCAGAATGTATTAATGCAATTTTTTCTGAGACGTTAATTTCTTCAGGTGTTGTTCCAAAACCCTTCTCCTTTGCTTGCTGAAGAATTAACTCGGTTAATTGTTTAAGTGTCGGATTATTCATGTCTATATTATACTCAGTTACAGCACCCAGTAAATGGGGAGTCTTTAGGATGCTTTTGCAAAAACGGTTAAGTGTAAAAACAGCTTGCATTAACGCATTAGAATATGCTAATATGTATTTATGCAAAATAAAGATATTTGTAAAGCATTTTGTAATGAAGATAGATTGAATTTATTGAACTGCTTATCTACCCCTAGAACGGTTACTGAGCTTTTGGGGAAGTGTAGGTTGAGTCAATCCGCCCTGTCCCAGCATCTAAGGGTTTTAAAAGACGCTGGATTGTTAAAATCAAAAAAAGAAGGGAAATTCATCTATTATCAAATTAGTGGCAAAAAGGCTCTTGATATCGCCAAATTAATAATCAATTTTAAATAAAATATTTATGACAGATACTATAAAAACAGATAAGAAAGTTATTGTTTACTCAACGCCAACATGTCCATTTTGTGTTTATGCTAAAGAATTTTTTACACAAAATAATGTACCGTTTGAAGATGTTGATGTTTCAACAGATCATAATAAGGCAAAAGAGATGATGGATAAAAGTGGACAAATGGGTGTTCCTGTAATTGATATAGACGGTTCAATCGTCGTGGGATTTCAACCAGAGGTATTTATACAATTGCTACAAAAATAGTTTTTGTTTTTTGAGGTGTTTCATTGGTGCATTTAAATGTACTTATAAAATAAGCCACAAAAATAACGCAAGATTGCTTGCGTTATTTTTGTGGCTTCACTTCACGATACACTAAATAAATGCTATATTAGCTATATAAAACTTCAATAAAAACATGACAAATTTAAACCCTGAAAACGAGCTTAAAATCAAAGAGCTTTTAACCCGTGGAGTGGCGGAGGTTATCTCGCAAGAGGATTTGGAGAAGAAATTAAAATCTGGCACGCCTCTTCGTATAAAATTAGGAATTGATCCAACAAGTCCAAATATTCATCTTGGTCGTTCTATTCCACTTTTAAAATTGCGTGATTTTCAAAAATTAGGGCATAAAATTGTTTTTATAATTGGAGACTTTACAGGACTTATTGGCGACACGTCTGACAAGGATAGTGAGAGGCCAATGCTTACAGAAGAAACTGTTAAAGAAAATCTAAAAACTTATATTGATCAGGCTTCCAAAATTATCAACACAGCAGAAGCTGAGATCCATTACAATAGTAAATGGCTTGGCAAATTGGGTTATATGGAAATTGGAAGGCAGGCGGACGTTTTTTCAATTAATGATTTTATCTCTCGTGAAAATATTGCAAAAAGATTAAGTGAAGGAAAAAGAGTTTCTCTACGAGAAGTTATGTATCCTCTAATGCAAGGATATGATTCTGTTGAAATAAAAGCAGATGTTGAAATTGGTGGAACTGACCAGCGTTTTAATATTCTAGCAGGAAGAGATTTGCAGAGAATGTATGGTCAAGAGCCACAAAACATTGTTATGAATCCTTTGATTGAAGGATTGGATGGTAGAAAAATGAGTTCAAGTTATGGTAATACAATTAATTTGTTCGATACTCCAAATGACATGTTTGGTAAAATAATGACAGTTAATGATGATTTGATTATCAAATATTTTACAATGCTTACAAGAGTTCCACTTGATGAAATTTCTGGATATGAAACAGAGATTAAGAGTGGGGTAAATCCTCGTGATATAAAAATAAAGTTGGGACATGCACTTGTTACTATGTATCACAGCAAAGAAGACGCGGATAAGGCTGTGGAGTACTTCGTCAATACTTTTACAAAAAAAGAAATTCCAACAGAGATGCCGGATTTTACTCCAAAATCAGGTGACTATAATATTGTCTCAATTCTGATTGAATCTGGTCTTGCTCCATCAAAAGGTGAGGCAAGAAGGCTTCTTGAACAAAGTGGAATTAAAATTAATGGCGAGGCTATAACCGACGCAAATTACACAGTCCCTACTGGGGTGGTGTTACAAAAGGGGAAGATACATTTTGTGAGGGTGGGGTAAATTAGTGACCAAATCTCTCCTTAATTCTAAGTAGAGGTTTTTCTATAAATCTGTAAGAAAGGCTAGCTATTAGTATCGTTAAAATCAAAGATAGAATTGATGTTAACACAAAAGAATATATTGTTAGTTCTGCAATCAAATTTATTTTTGCAATGATTGTAAAAACTATAACCATAGCAATAATGTGATAACAATATAGTCCATAAGATATTTTTCCAAGCCAGGTAAGAGCCTTACTTTTACCAACTTTAAATAATGATTGTTCAGAATAAATTTGTTCCAAAATTATTCCTGCAAATAATAGTGAAAAGATAACTGGTTCTAGGGCTTTTATAAAATCATTATGCAATAAATTTCTTGTTGGGATAAAAACAAAAAGAATTATATAAATAAGAGCAATAATTAGTCTTGGTAAATTTGTAAACAGTTTTTTAAATTTATTACTAAAAAAAGTATAATATCCAGCTAGACATCCAATAGCCAAATCTGAAAAAACAGAGAAGGTGTGATATTTAACTATTGAATATTCGTCGACGTGAATGTATCTAAAAACATATGTTGCGATAATTACAGCTATTAGAAATAGGGGAATGGCTTTTTGTCCAATCTTTTTTACCGCAAGTGGCCATAATAAATAGAATTGTTCTTCAATTGAAATTGACCACAAAACAGCAAGTACTACAGATGATGCCGTAAAATATGCTAGATGAATATTCGCTAATAAAAATACATACCAAGGAGCTTCAGCGTAGGGTGCAATTAGGGAAATCGATGATAGAAGTTTGCTTACATCAAATAATGGATTTGGCAATATTAGAAAACCCAAAATTAAAATAATAAAATATAATGGCCAAATTCTAAGTATTCTTCTGATATAAAAATGTTTTAAAGAAATTTGTGCTGAAACTTTCTTTTCAGTAAAAAGCAAGAAGGTAATTAGGAATCCACTCAAAACAAAGAAAAAATTAACTCCTAAATCGCCATGTATTAAGTATGTGTGTTTTATGGACGAAAACCATTCAACATTATTTAGCGTTATAAAAACCGCACAGTGTGAAATAAAAACAAAAAGAAATGCAAAAAATCTTAGCGCATCTAAATTTGGAAAGTGTATTTTGGAGTGTGTGCTCATGTGTAAATTTTGTTCAGATCGCGACGCGGCAAAGGTTGCGTACAAATTACTTCCCAGCAAAAGTTATTAAAACCTTAAGTGTGCGGAGTGCAATTTTAAGATCTAAAAAGAATGATCT
>CAYUCM010000016.1:0-8553 GCA_964443365.1 uncultured Candidatus Saccharibacteria bacterium | reverse complement strand
AGTTGTGGTAATTCATCGATTCTACTTTTTCTTAGAAATCCGCCAACCCTTGTGATTTTATTTACAGGCTTTTCTATATTCTCGTCATTGCTATTTTGGCCATTCCATTTTCCATCGTCATTTGCAATACTCATGGTTCTGAATTTTATAATTCTCACAAGTTTGCCGTATTTTCCAACTCTAACTTGATAACTGAAAATTACTCCGCCGTCATCTAATTTAATTAAAATCCAAACAAAGGGATAGAATATGAGGGAAATTATTCCAAGTATAAATGAAACGGTAATATCCAATGTTCTTTTTGCGATATCAAAACCAAGCTTTCTTGTAGAAGAAATATTTTTCAAACACCAATTGTCATCAATAAGTGAAAGGGGAATTCTATCAAAGATGTTTTCGTATAAATGACGAATATCAATAAACTTTATGCCAGAGAAAACTAAATCAGCAAGCGGGGAGTTTAGTTTTTCAATGGAGGAATGATTCAAATCAGAAACCACCGTGTCTATTTCACTAGAATTTTCTTTTATTAAACGAATTCCATATCTGTTGTTTCCATTAATTTCTTTTGTAAGATCTTCAATGTCTTTGTTGAAAACATTTGCAATAGATGATTTTGTAAGTAGTAAAACAGGTTCTGTCTTTTTTGATTCAAATAGAGAAAGGGATCGCATTCTCCACCATGTTGTTATGACAAGAGAAATGGCTAGATAAATTACAAGGAAGATTCTTGGCGCGATAGAAAAATATGGAATGAAGTAGAACAGGGCAACAGCCAGTACGGCGTTTATTATTTGAACATTTATTAGTGTTTGAGGAATACGTTGCTTTAAAAGACTTGTGTGCTTTTCATAAAGACCAGCGACATAATATATAAATATTGAAGCTGCGAACAAAATACTGAATGGGCCAAAGTGTGCCCTTATCATTTCCAAAGAGGGGAAGCTCCCATATCTAATTACCAAGGTAAGCCATAAAGATAGGGTTAGAGCTATAATATCGCCAAGGAATAATAAACCAGCTTCATTTCTAGTATTTTTCTTATGAATTGTAGCCATATGGGGGTATTATACAATAAAATTGAGGTTTGAACAGATAGATTTTATCTACCTCTTAATCTCATCTATCTCCTTTTTCAACCCTCTAATCTCATCTCTAATATGCTTGAGTGTAATAACCTCTTCTGAAACAATTTCTTCAGTTCTTTCTTCAATAGTTTTTTCTTTTCTAAGTCCTGAAATTATAATTCTATCTCCCACAAAAACAGAGACCATTAACCCCATTAACAATAGAGCGATTATGGAAATGATAATTTGATTTGGTTCATAGAAAAACCATCTCAGGAAATCATTATCTATAATTATATGTTGATCGGTGTTGTATCTTCCAGCTAAGATGTCAGCTGTGCCCCAAACGCCTCGCCAAAATAATACAACTGCGATTCCACCAAAAAGCGCATACCAATATGGATGTCTTGCAAGATGCGCTCTTGTATAATCTTCCAATTTGTCAAAAAGTTTTATTAATTTCTTCATGTTTATTTTATAATTTTATATTCTGATAATATTGTACCGCTCTCTGTTTTTTCTAAATTGATTAATTCCATTTTTATATTTAAATCCTCTTTAAAAATCCCCATTCCTTTACCAAATAAAATTGGTTCTATTGTTAAGTATATTGTACCAACTAATCCAGATTTCATAAACATGGTATATATTGTGCTTCCTCCGCAGATGGCGATTTCAGAAAAGCCTCTATTGTTTAATTGTGTTATTAATGTACGAGGGTCTTCTGTGGTGTATTCCACAACCCCGCTAATATTCTCACCCCAGTCTTCCTTTGGCGCGTAGACAATATGTAACCTGTCTTTGAGCGGTGATTTAAAAGTTTTAAATGTGTTTAGCCCCATAATCATAACCCCGGCTTTTTTAGTGATTTCTATGAAGCGTTTCTTATCTTCTTTGCTGGTCCAGTTTGCTTCATGGGTAAAATCTTTAGCAATTAATCCATCGGCTGTTTGAGCTACAATTATAAAGGTTTTAGTCATATTGAAATGATAGCATAGTTTTGTATAATTGAGATATGAAAAATACCACAAATAACACCTTTAAAAAGGGTGATAAAAAGAGTGTAAAAAGTGTGATAAAAAACAAGAACGAGGGAGACAAACGCCCGTCTTGGGATGAGTATTTTGTGGATATTATGAAAATGATTGGGAATAGAGGAACGTGTGATAGGGGTATGTCTGGGTGCGTGATTGTTAAGGACAAAAGAATAATTTCAACGGGCTATGTTGGATCTCCTGCTGGATGTAAACACTGTCATGATGCTGGACATGAAATGCACACTGTTACTAAAGAAGATGGAACAGAGTCTAGGCATTGTATTAGAACCTCTCATGCGGAAGAAAATGCAATTGTTCAAGCTGCAAGAAATGGTGTATCAACTGACGGTGGAACTTTGTATTGTAAAATGACTCCATGTTATACTTGTGCAAAAATGATAATTAACTCTGGAATAAAAAGAGTAATTGCCTTAAATGATTATCACGCAGGAAAAAGAACAAAGGAAATATTTAAAGAGGCTAAAATTAAGTTTGAGTTGGTAAATAAGGGATTTGAGGTTTATGCGGATCAGGGCGCTGGCGGAGGAGTTCGTAAAAAATAAAATTAAATAGATAGCAGTAAATAAAATAATAGAAATAAAAAAACAGAAATATGCAAAAAATAATAATTGGTTTGGTTGGTCCTATGGCGAGCGGCAAGGAGGTGACAAAAAAATATTTGGAAGAAAAATACGGAGCAAAAAGCTGTAAGTTTTCTACTATTGTGAGAGACGTCTTGGATAGAGTTTTTGTTGAAAAAAGTAGAGAAAATTTAAGTGCCATTTCAACTTCTCTTAGAAATCTTTTTGGCGATGATCTTTTTTCTCGAGTTATTGCACAAGATACACAAGTGCTTGATTCTAATGTTGTGGTTGTTGATGGTGTTAGAAGACTAACTGATGTTTCTCATTTAATGGAGCTTCCTAATTTTTATTTAATCTCAATTGATGCTGATCCCCATGTTAGATTTAATAGAATGGTTTTGAGAAATGAAAACAGGGGAGACGCTGAAAAAACTTTTGAGCAATTTGTTGAAGAACATAATCTTGAAACAGAGCTTCAAATTCCAGAAGTGATGAAATCTGCCAAGTTTGCAATAGACAACACGGAAGATTCTTTTGCTGCGCTTTATGTGAAGATTGATGAGGTGATGGGGGAATTGGGGTTCTAGCTTGTTACTTTGTTTATTGATCAAAAACGAATCCTAAACCATGATAGAAAGGTGAGATTGAGTTTTACTCACAAATAAGGGATTTTATCAGTTTTTATTTTTGATACTTGCATCTATGCTTGTATGGACTGGCGGAAAATCACCACCAACTTGTCCAATGTGCACTATATAAATATTTAGACTGCAGTTTAAATATTTATATGTATTTGCGTACAGGGTGATTCAGTTTATTTACACCCACTTGTGAACAATGCTGTAATTTGTTCCTTATAACTACATTAATCATTCCTATTAACTTTCATGCATGCACTATTTCTTGTTCAGAAAATTATTATGCGACTTTCTATCATGATTTACGATTATTAATGTACTGTATTCTACATATATAAACGTACAAACCAAAATAATATTACAAATTTTTACATAGGAAATTATTTATATATTATGTCAAATTGATAATACTTTTGAATCTGATAATATTTATAGCATAACAAGTAAGACCTCCGTATGAGGACTAGCCCAAGGTTAGTCCATTGGCTCATCGGAGGCTTTGTTTTACTTTACTTTATTTTTTCTTTATATTTATTTCATATATTTTTGTTACTTTATAATTTATGAAAAAATTTATAGAGTGGATATTCGCAAAAATAATTGTAGACAATAGGAAGAGATTTATTCAAATTAAAGAAAGGGAGGTTTATTGGTGTTCAATTGGTGAAAATATAGGTGATGAAGAGAATGGTAAGGGCGAGGCTTTTCGTCGACCTGTTTTGATATTTAAAAAATTTAACAATAATATTTTTTGGGGAATACCTATGAGTACAAAAATTAAAGATAATAAATATTATGTAACAGTGATTTTGAGAGATGTTAAACAATCTGTCATGATTTCTCAATTGAGACTTTTGGATTCCAGAAGATTAGATCAACACATAGGTTATTTAAAGAAAGCTGATTTTTTGATTATTAAAGATAGAATAATAGATATTATAAAATAACAAACGTTAAGCCCGAGCACTTTTACGGCTCGGGCGTACGGGAGATCCCATTTATGTTTACATTATAGTCTCTAGTTTATTCTTGTCAATACCCGTTGGATTAAACCGCAATCGGTGCTTTAATTGCTGGATGTGGATCGTAATCTACTAACTCAAAATCTTCCATTTTAAAATCAAAAAGATTTTTTACATCAGGATTAATTTTAACGGTTGGAAGTTTTTTAAAATCTCGTCCTAATTGCTCATTAACTTGATCAAAGTGATTTGAATAAATGTGAGTATCTCCTCCTGTCCAAATAAATTCATGAGGAGTGTAACCTGTTGCTTGCGCAACCATCATTAAAAGTAGGGAATAGCTTGCGATATTAAATGGAACACCCAAGAAGGTGTCGCAACTTCTCTGATAAAGTTGAAGTGACATTTTTCCATTTAATACTTTAAATTGAAATAGACAGTGGCATGGTGGAAGTCCTGCTTTGGCCATTTCGTCAATATCTGCAGGGTTCCATGCAGAGACGATAAGGCGACGAGAATCTGGTGATGCTTTAATTTGCTCTATTAATTTTGCGAGCTGATCTATATAAATCATTTCTCCATTTGATCCTCTTTTGTGGTCTGGCCAACTTCTCCATTGATAACCGTACACTGGCCCAAGGTCTCCATATTTTTTATTAAACTCATCATCGTTCATTATTTTCTCTGTGAATGCTTTTATTCCTTCATCCCATTCATCGCTCCCAGTTTTTGGAATAGGAAGTCCTTCTGCTTTTAGATACCATTTGTATGGCCATTCGTCCCAAATATGATTATTATTTTCAAGAAGAGTTTTTAATTTTGTGTCACCTTTAATAAACCATAACAATTCACTTAATATTAATTTGAATGGAACTTTTTTTGTTGTAAGTAGGGGAAATCCGTCTGCTAAATTAAAACGCATTTGATGTCCAAAAATTGCACGAGTCCCCGTGCCGGTTCTGTCTGTTGTGCCTTCACCCTCGTTCATTATTTTTTGAAGTAAGTCGTGGTATTGTTTCATACCTTAATTATATAAACATTTAAAATTATTGGCTAATATCGGCTATAAATAAGGCTAATTTGGTGGTTTGTTTTTTGTTTTCATTTGATACAATTAGAACCATGAAAGACATTCAAATAGAGAAATTGTTGCAGGCTGAAAAAACTCGTCAAAAGAAAGTTATTAATTTAATTGCATCAGAAAATATTGTTTCTAAGGATGTATTGGAAGCCTTGGGATCAGAACTTACAAATAAATATTCAGAAGGCTATCCCGATAAAAGATATTATGGTGGAAATGAAATTGTGGATAAAATTGAAAAGTTGGCACAAGAGCGCGCGCTTAAATTGTTTGATCTCTCGCCAAATGAATGGTCTGTAAATGTTCAGCCTCTATCTGGTTCTCCTGCAAACCTGGCGGTGTATCTCGCGCTTGTTCCTAAGGGCGGAAAGATTATGGGAATGTCGCTTTCTCATGGCGGACATTTAACACATGGTCATAAAGTTTCTGCAACAGGAAAGTTTTGGCAACAAATTCCATACGGCGTTGATGAAAAAACTGAAATGATTAATTATGACGATTTGAAAAAGCTCGCTAAAAAAGAATTACCTGATCTAATTGTTTGTGGGTTCACAGCTTATCCTCGTATTGTTGATTTTAAAAAGTTTAGAGAAATTACTAGCGCTGTTTCTTTGGCTAGAAAAAAGCTTAAACTTTCACCGACAATTCTAATGTGTGACATGTCTCATTTTGCAGGGCTTGTTGCGGGAAAAGAATATCCATCGCCATTTGAATTTGCTGATGTTGTTACAACTACAGTTCATAAAACTTTGCGTGGTCCAAGAAGTGCAATGATTTTTTCTAAAAAATCTTTTAGCGATTTAATAGACAAAGCCGTTTTCCCCGGACTTCAAGGTGGTCCTCATAATAATCAAATTGCAGCAGTTGCCGTTGCACTTAAAGAGGCCAAGGACTCATCGTTTAAAAAATATGCAAGACAAGTGAAGAAAAATGCAAAAGTTTTAGCGAATGAACTTATGAAATTTGGCTGGCATGTAATTTCAGGAGGAACGGATAGTCATTTGATTCTGATTGATGTTTTTATGGGTGGAATTAAAAATGAAAAAGGCGCAGGAGGACTAACCGGAGAAGAGGCTAGCGTTGTATTAGAAAAATCGGGAATTATTGTCAACAAAAATACGATACCAAAAGAAACGAGAAGCGCATTTGACCCCTCTGGAATTAGACTTGGAACAGCGGCAGAAACCACAAGAGGACTTGTTGAAAAAGATTTTGTAGATATTGCAATAAAAATCGATCAAATATTAAAAAACAAACGTTAATTATAGTTAACTTGGCGTTTGTTAATATTGGCGTATACTTATGTTTGGATATTTTGTGAATTTCGCCATAGCCTAAAATTTCTTATAATTTATTGATTTTAGGAGGCTTTAGGCTGTGGCGACGAGTGTCGCTTAGTAAATCTATGTAGAAACACAATTGATAATCGTATTATTGTCTTAGCGATTATTAATCAACACAAAAACAAGACAGAAGGAATTGATCATTATGAAAAACAGTTTGTCTCTAATCAGGGTTAAGCCAAAGTCTTTGGAAAATTTCAGAATATTAGAAGGATCCAGCGAGTGCAAAACTGGCTTGGAGATTGGTTTATTCACCGTTCATGGAAATGGACAAGATTGGTTTCGTGATATGACGCTCGATGGTGATGGGCGTGAATCCCAGTCTGCTGATTTCTTGAAAGAACTTCTTGTTACGATATCTTTTTTTGGAGAGCCTCCGGGTGGATTCAGGAAAGATTCAAATCGTTGGCGAGGGTCCAATGCAAACCACCTCCGGGCTTTGTGTGAATATTTTGCTACCTCAGGTCTGGTTGGTATCGAGCTTCCAATTGTAACCTCCACACCTGTTGGATGTGATGGTATGTTCCATGTAACAAGGTTCAATACCCCCGCCTTTTTGGAAGATCTTACTGTTGAATGGACACGGCATCTAAGTGTCATACCTCTTCATGAGGTCGCGCTGGGTGAACATGTCATCTTGATGACCCGCAACGTCTCCTAAGCGTGTCGTTGTAGCAACACTGCCTACGCGTCCAAATTACAGAACCCCGTAACACCCCTGGCAAGGTGGGACGGGGTTTGTTGTATGTTAAAATAAAAATATGAAAATCAAAATCAAAAGATTAAACAGTGATGCTATCATGCCAAAATATGCTCATCCGGGAGATGTTGGAATGGATGTTTATTCTCTAGAAGACTATGAGCTTCAACCTATGGAGAGAAAAATTTTTCCAGTTGGGTTTGCAATGGAATTTCCAGAAGGTTTTGCTGCTATTGTGAAAGACAAAGGGGGACCTCCTATGAAATATGGACTTCATACAATGGGTGGTGTCTTTGATGCGGGTTATAGAGGAGAATATAATGTTAATTTAATTAATTTGGGAAATGAAAATCATAAAATATCAAAAGGTGATAAGTTGGCGCAAATTATAATTTATCCAGTTGAGGTTGCAGAACTTGAAGAGGTTGACGATTTATCTGATTCTTCACGCGGAGACGGACGGTTTGGATCCACAGGAATAAAATAAAATATAAAATTATCCATAAGTCATATATAATAAACAAAATGCAAACAACAAACGAAGTCATTAAAAGAGGAAAATTTATAGTACTTGAAGGTGGCGAGGGTGCCGGTAAAAGTTCGCAATTAAAAGACTTAGCTCAAATATATGGCGACAAAATAATTATCACGCGTGAACCCGGTGGAACTCCATACGCTGAGGAAATTAGAAATGTAATTTTAAAATCAGAGCATGCAGGACAAGCTGATGATAAAACTCATTTTGCATTGTTTTGGGCCGCCAGAGCTGATCATTTAAAAAATAAAATTATTCCTGCGCTTGAGCAGGGTATTAATGTTATTAGCGATAGATTTGATTCAACAACTTTTGCGTATCAAATTTACGGAAAGGACGCAAGGGAATTAAAAGATTTCTTTTGGCAAGTTAGAGATTTTTATTTGAACGATATTAAACCCGATCTATATATCTACCTGGATGTTTCTGCTGAAGAGGGACTTAGAAGAAAGGGAATGCAATCGCAAGATGAAATAAATCATTTCGACAAAAGAAAATTGGATTTTCACAATAGAGCAAGAGAAGGTTTTATGGAATTTTTAAAAAGAGTGCCAAGTAAAATTGTGGATGCAAACTCTTCTAAGAGGGAGGTGAGAGATAGACTGG
>CAYUCM010000015.1:0-15301 GCA_964443365.1 uncultured Candidatus Saccharibacteria bacterium | reverse complement strand
CGAAGTTGCCCAACATTCCAGTCAATACATTGGCCATTTCGACAGCCTTTGTTGTTGTTGCGTGCAGAATTTTGATTTTGATTTTGATTTCTTTTTCATTATTGAGCCGGCTCACAACCTCTGCAGCCAGCTTTTGCCGTTGTTGCACATCATTCTGTTGGTCGGACACCATTATCAAGTGTTCTGTTTGTAATTGCATTTTTCTGATTCTAGAATTTGTACCGTCTAGGGCGGGGTTCAGGTTCACCATAAAAATACCACAAGGGTGTTAAATTGTACATGTTAGGTAGGAATTATGAATTATTACAAAAGTGTGTGAGTGTGACGATAGACTCAAAAGAATCAAAAAATAGCTCAAAAATAACCAAAAAACTTTACTTTATCGGCCCAATCTGATAAATTAGGTATGTAAGGTGTTATGGGAGATTCTATGAGCGTAGTTCTAACATCTTCCAACACTGCGCACAAGGCTCCACGGGTCTTACAAACCCACATATTATTAGCCGGGCCAATTATAGAAATTTATGTCACAAACTAGACTAGTCAAAGTAGCAAACAAAAAAACTGGTGAGGTATATCACACCAGTAAAAACAAAAAGAAAGTTGAGCGCAAATTGAAGCTTAAAAAATATAGCGCAAAACTTAGAAAGCATGTTGAATTCAATGAAATCAAAAAATAATTTCTAATTCAATTTGTTGGAGACAAGACCCCAAACTCTTAAATGAGCGGGGTTTTGTTTTGGATTTTATTTTTGTTTTATTTTTTTGATTGGTTTTTTTTACAGAGTAGCTTTTTATCGAAAAATAGATTAATATAGTTCTAACGGGCCTATAGTTTCAATGGTAAAACGACGGTCTCCAAAACCGCAGTTCTCCGTTCGAGTCGGAGTGGGCCCGCCAAATAGATAGAAGGTTTTATAGCTGGTTTGATTTTTCTCGTGCATTTGACTATTTATACTAAATGTTGTATGTTGTAAGTAGATCACAATGCGAGGCGGTTCTCGTATAGGTCTATTTAGCTCAAACACCATCCAACGATGCTCAACATTATTGTTCGAAAATCAAGCAAACCAGCCCTGGGCTTCCTAGCCCGACTTCACAAAGACGGACACCCCGTCATGTATACGTCAATGTGCCCATATCAAGGAGCGGGAGAAACGGCTGAACTAGCCGTCGGCCGACTCTTTTTGGGGTATGGGGAGAAATTGGGGCTCACTAGTCACCTCGACCAATCTCCAGCGTCAGTATCGGACCCCGCTGTCTTTGGTGCGGCGCTTAATGGCTCTGCAACCGACACCCGGAACTTCCTCATTCAGGTTGATCCCGACAAATTCTGGGACACTTACGACTCTTAATCATTGGTCCTGGGGGAAACATAGACCAAACAACAAAACATCTGCCGTACCCAGCGGCAGATTTGTTTTGCAAAAAAATTTTTATTATCTAATACTCAATATCTGTAATTGCTTGTTTTAAACCTTAATCTTTAAATACCAGATGGTCTTTGTTGAATTGATGTTGCGTTTACACTTCCGTCGGCATTAGCTTGTCCGCTTATCATTATTTGAGAACCGACAGATAAATCAGATGCTGCTCCATCGATAATTTTTTGTATTTTTGTATTTTGATTTACAAAAATTATTTTTGATCCACCATCCTTAAGTTTTACCGTTACGCTACCTGCGTCTGCATCTTTATTGATAATTTCTCCAGATGTCATATTTAATCCATTTGCACCCCCTCTTACACTTTGAAAATTTCTTGCACCAGATTCTCTTGTGTTATTTTCACCCTTGCCACCTTCATTAAATTCCCCTCGATTCATCATGTATGACCCTGCACCATTTCTGTTTTTACCAGAATTGTATTTTGTTCCTATGTAAAATGAAATAATTGCTACAGCAATTAAAACTATTACTGATATTATTATTTGTTTTTTCTTCATAAAATTTATTTAATTAATTGATTAATATTTTATTATATTGCCTGTATTACTCGTACTTAAGGGCATCTATTGGATTCAATCCCGCCGCACGCCGGGCTGGATAATATCCAAACACCACTCCAATGGCTGCTGAAACTGTAAACGACAAGACGATAGAGAATACCGAAACTTCTGTTGCTATTAGATTAAAATAATTTATTAAAAATGAAATTAGCCAACCGAGTATTATTCCAACGGCACCGCCAATAAAAGTTAACATTAAAGCCTCGATTAAAAATTGCAAACTAATATCTTTTCTTTTTGCTCCAATTGCTTTTCTTAATCCAATTTCACGAGTTCTTTCTGTGACTGTTGTAAGCATCATATTCATAATTCCAATACCGCCAACAACAAGAGAAATTCCCGCAACTGATCCAAGAAGTATCGTAAAAATCTGCGTAATGCTTGTTGCTGTTGCTGCAATGTCCGCTTGATTAAATGTACTAAAGTCCGCAGTACCATCTTTAATATTATGCTTTTCTAATAATAGGGAAGTGACATCTTCTTGAATTTGAGTAGCTGATTCTGCATCTTTTGCTTGAACACTTATTGTAGTCACATATTCATCACCAGACAGAAATCTTTGTGCTGTTGAGATTGGAATCCAAATCAAATCATCTTGGCTTCCAAAACCTGTTCCTCCTTTTACTTTTGTAATACCAATAATTGTAAAATCGATTTTATTAATTCTTATTTTTTTACCAATTATGTCTGTTTCTTCTGTGCCAAACAAATCTTCCTTGACATTTGGTCCAATAACCGCGACCTTGCTCATTGAATTAACATTTTGCTCTGAAATAAAATCTCCCTCAGAAATTGTTATATTTCTAACTGTTTGATATTCAGCGTTAACACCTGTTATGCTGGTATTTGTATTTTGTCCACTGGCGGCAACTTGATATCTTCCAGAAACCTCAGGAGCAACAGCATTAACATTCGATATTTGTTCACTAATTGCATCAGCGTCAGATATGGTTAGACTTTTTGCACTGCCTCTTCCAGAGCTAACTTGCATACCAGGACCTTTTTGCGCACCCGGCATAATCATAATCAAATTTGATCCAATTGATTGTATGCTCGATTCAATAGAAGTTTGTGCACCTTGTCCAATTGAAAGCATAACAATGACGGAGCTTATGCCAATTACAATTCCAAGCATAGTTAATCCAGATCTGACTTTGTTGGCAAAAATGGCGGAATATGTTTCGTGTAGAATATCAAATATTGTCATGTTTTTATTTTTGCAATTTAATTAATTTATTCAATTCATCTTGAGCATTCTTCTTTTTGTGATTTTTTCTATCTTCTGTAATTTTTCCATCTCTTATGACGATTATTCTGTCCGCGTGTTCTGCGACGTCAGCCTCATGAGTAATTAAGATAATTGTTCTACCAAGCTCTTGATTTAATTTTTGAAATGTACCCAAAACAATTTCTCCAGTTTTTGTATCGAGATTTCCAGTCGGTTCATCGGCAAGAATTAAACTTGGATTATTAACGAGGGCTCTTGAGATGGCAACACGCTGAATTTGCCCGCCAGATAATTGATTTGATAAGTGGGTAAAGTGCGTATCGTCAAAACCTGAAGCATTTAAAGCTTCTTTGGCCCGCCTTTCTCTTTCTTTTTCTTCAACGCCCGCATACATAAGAGGGAGCATAACATTTCTAAGAACGGTACTTCTTGGCAATAGGTTGAAAGATTGAAAAACAAAACCAATTTTTTCTCTTCTTATGTCTGCTAGTTCATCATCGGATAATGTTGACACATCTTTATTGTCCAAGAAATAAGTTCCTGATGTTGGGGTGTCCAATGCTCCGAGTATGTGCATTAATGTTGATTTACCTGATCCAGATGGACCCATTATTGCGACAAACTCACCATCTTCAATTGAAAAGCTTACTCCAGAAAGAGCCTGAAAGGGATTGGTGCTTTTATCGTATATTTTTGTGATATTTTTAACTTCAATCATGTTTTTGTGGACGCTTATATTTTTTATTCATCTTTATCTACCTACAGCTCTCATGGTTGCGCCAGCAGACGCTCCTCCGCTACGGCTGGTTCCTGTTCCAAATAGGCTAGGGGCAGTACTTGTCTTTGCGGCGTCTGCACTAACGCTTGCTGTTTTTGTTGAAATTTTATCTCCCAAAATCAAACCTGAAATTATTTCTGTAACGGTATCTCCAGAAAGACCGGTCTCTATTATTTGTTGAGTTGGTTTTTGATTTACGATTTGAGGGGTGGTTGATGTTGCAACACTTGAATCAAATAATTCTACATATTTGACGCCATTCTTATTTTTGATTGCACTATTTGCTACAATTAATACATCTTGTTTGCTTTCTGTAATAATAGAGGCGCTGACACTCATTCCAGATTTAACTCTTTCATCTTGAACATCAAAAGTTATTTTTACATTATAGTTTACAACACCCTGTGTGACTGTTCCAACCAAATCCACAGATTGCACAACTCCTGTTATGCTTAAATTTTCTATTGCATCAAAGGTTAATGTTGCTTTTTGCCCAGCCTTTATTTGAGCAGCGTCAACTTCATTTACTGTTATATCGGCAACTTTATCTTTTGTGATTATTGTTCCAATTACAGAACCAGAAGATACTTCATCAGCCTTTTTGATATCAAGTTTTGCAATCACCCCATCAAAAGGTGCTCTGATAAAAATATTTTGATAAGCGAGTCTTTTTTGCTCTAGATTAAGGGCTTGAGATTCTATATCAAGTCCGCTTCCGTTCATTGTTTGTTTGTAAGAAGCTTCTTGCTGTGCTAATAGTTGAGGGGCGTTTTTTACTGTCTCTTGTAAATCGTTAATATTATTAATGGCGCTAGATAGACTTGATAAATCAGAATTGATTTTGTTAATCCAAGTAATTAAACTATTTGATGCAGTTGTAATTTCATTATTGCTTAAATTGTTGGTGTCTTGGTTTTTTATAAAATCAATAGTGTTTTTTAAATCCTTCAAAACATCAGAGGTCTTTTTAAGTGTGGTATAAGTATTTTTGAAAGAGGTTTCTAGTGAGCTTGTTGAACTTACTCTAGATAAACTTCTATATTCTTGCAATGTTGTTTGATAGATTTCTTTTGTTTTGTCAAAACTAGATCCAGCAGATTCTCTATAACTTTGAGCACTAGGTGATTTGCGATACATGTTTGAATAGCCCAGGAATCCATCTTTGGAATATAACATTGAGTCCGCTCCATTTATAACCTCAGATAAATCAACATAAGAACTTGCCATTGTGTTGAATGCGTTATCATAAGCATTATTAAGATTATCTGAAGATTTTGAGAGTGTTTGTTTTGTGTCGTTTAAATTATTTGCAGCTTGTATTTTTGAGACCTCATCAGAATTTAACATCTTTTGATATGTGATCTGTGCGCTTCTATAATTGATGTATGCTTCTGGATCATCTATTTGTGCAATTAAATCACCTGATTTAACTTCTTGTCCTGTTATTGCATTCACCTTTAGAATATCACCTGATGTTTTTGCTTTAAGTTCAATTTCATTTGACGAAGAAACCTGTCCGCTCCCTGTGATATATGTTGAGACATTACCTTTTTGCACTTCTCCAATGGCATAAGTGGTTACGGTATCAGCACTAAAAATTGATTTAAATAATAGGTATATAATTATAATTATTACAATCAACAATGCAGAACTTATTTTCTTATGATTAAGGCTGTATTCTTTTGTGTTTTTATAAATGTTTTTAATTTTACTGATCATTTTATTGTTTGTTAATTAGATTCTATAGATATTATTCATTTATTTTAGAATTTTCTTCTGGAATAGGGGGTAGTATTCTTATTAATTTGGCTTTTATTAACCCATCATCAGAGGCTGAAATTTCTCCTATAACCGCAACTATGTCACCAATTTTTAATTGTTCAGATTTGATAGTTTCTCTGAATTCTCTGATTAATGTGTCATTAGATACTGTTACGGTCTTTTCAATATTGTCAGGTGACGCAATTATGATGTTTGGTAAGTTTATGGATACGATTTTTCCAACAGCTCCATGTCCACCCGGAACGTCCATTTCCATCATGAATTTGCCAAATTGATTTTTGGGATTTTGTTCATCTGGTCTGTTGAAATTACTCATTCTTTCTCCATTTTTGTTGCTCATATTATCTCCCATCTTTTTGTCATCAAATTTTCCTTGTTTGTAGTAATTGTACCCAGCTGATTTGTAGAACATTGCCTTATGATATCCCACAAAAATTCCAGCTTGAAATATTGCAATAATTGCAATTAGTATTAGTAATAGTTTAATAACCCCAAATTTTTCAACCTTTTCTCTCATATTTTGTAACTCTTCTTTAATGTTTTTCATATTTATATTTAATTTATTTTGATTAATTATGTATTACGCATGACTCATTGATTTATTGAATGTTCTGTTTATTAATCTTGTTTCTTTTCTTATATTAACAATAGCCCAAGCAAACAATGTAACAATACTTAGCATTAAAATTATTCCAGTAAAAGGTATTGTTTCTGCCATAATTAAAATCAGCTCCTTCCAATAGGTAAGGGCAATTTCTGTATCCGCAAAGAAAGATAAATAATTATAAACACCAGATTGAGACAGTGAGGTGTTTAAACTTGAAAATATTGGTATCAACATAGAAAAGGACGTTATTGATAATATGGATAGACCAAATATTTTTATTTGCTTTCTTTGACGAATTTTCTTATCAATACTCATGTTTACACCCTGTATTAACTTTGTATAGTCAACCGATGGGGTATTTTCATAACTATTAATAAATTCTCTAAACTTTTCGTTCATAATTATATATACGAGCTTCAGAGGGCTTTGGGTGCATTCATCAAGTTGATGATACACAATCTGTATTATGTCAAGTTTTGTTTGATTTTTTGAATCAATCTTCTGTATTTGCTTTTTACGGTATTGACTGGCTTATTTAAAATTTCTGCGATTTCTTCAAAAGTTTGATCTTCTTCAATATGTAAATAAATTAATAACTTTGAAAGCTCATCCAAGTTATTAATTGAATCCTTAAGCCTGCTGATGTTTTCAGTCTTTTCAAAAATCTCATCTTGAAGTGGCTCAGTGTCAATTATCAAGTCTTCAATATTAATACTGTCATCATTGTCTTTGGTGTTGGAGTTTATAATTGTATTTAAATTGGAAAAAGAAATTGGACGTTTTTTTCTGGTTTTGTCTATGGCTGTATTTTTTGCTATAGAAAAAAGCCAAGTTTTGAAATTGTGCTTAGGGTCGTACTTTTTAAGATTTTTCCAAACTTTAACAAAAGTTTCTTGTGTTATGTCTTCAGAATCTTCTTGATTTTTGATTAATTTAAATACAAACAAATATACAATTTTTATATATTTTTCTACGAGAATATTAAAAACCTCATTATCTTCTGGATTTTTTAGTATCTCCGCTATTAATTGTAGGTCGTTTTTTTCCATTTTTAATTTCTAGAAAATCTGTAGACATTTTTATGGCTTTATTGAAACTGTCTGAATTTGGTGTAAACCATGCGATTTCTTTATTTCTTTTAAACCAAGTTCTTTGTCTTTTAACAAAGTGCCAAATATCAAGCGCTAGTTTTTCTTCAAATTCTTTTACATTAACCTTTTTCTCCAACAGGTCTGCTAAATGTCTATATTCCAAACCCAATTCTCGCATTCTCTTAAAGCTTAATCCATTTTGATGCAAATTGCGAGCCTCTGCCAACATTCCTTTTTTCATTCTTTTTCTAATACGAATAAGAATTCTGTCCCTTAATGTTTTATCATCAAAATCAAGCCCAATAAAAAGAGCGTTAAAATTTTTACGATATTCAATTTGTGGCACAGAGCCTAGTTCTGTTGCTATTTCTATTGATCTTATAATTCTAACTCTATTAAATTCTCCACCATTGTCATTTTTTAATTGAGCAGCTCTATTTTGATCAATCGAGATTAATTTTTTATAAAGATTTTCTGTTGAGTATGTGGATAACTCCTTTCTTAATGTTTTATTTGGTTTAACTTGTGGAAATACAGCACCGTCTACCAATGCATCAATATACATTCCTGTTCCACCGCAAATTATTGGAGTTTTGTTTTTCTTTATAATTTCTTTAGCGAATTTTAATCCGTCTTTGCTATATTTATCTACGGTATAAGTTCTTTTGGCATCAAGAATATCAAGCGCATAATGGGGAACACCCATCATCTCTTTTTTTGTTATTTTCCCCGTTCCTAAATCAAGGTTTTTGTAAACCTGTCTAGAGTCGGCAGAAATTATTTCACCATTTACTTTTTTGGCAATCAAAACGGCCAAATCGCTTTTTCCTGTTGCTGTAGGGCCACAAATAACTATGGTTTTAGGCAGGCTTTTTGGTGATTCTTCCACTTTTTTCATCTTTTTGTGATCAGCTCTTTCTATATTGGTGCCGGAGGAGGGACTTGAACCCTCACCCCTTGCGAGACACGATTTTGAGTCGTGCGTGTCTACCATTCCACCACTCCGGCATTCCTCCATTGTATTGAATATTCACATGATGTCAACATATTCACACTTTTTCAAGGTTAGGAAAAATAATAAATATGATACAATCAAAACATATGCAACCACAGTCACAGTATTTTAATAACTCAATTTTCTGGATAGAAATTGAGAAAATCGTACCAAATCCATATCAACCACGTAGGGAGTTTGATCCAAATGCCCTAAAAGACCTATCGGAATCCATAAGAATGTATGGGCTTTTGCAACCATTGGTTGTAACTCGTAATGAAATAATCAAAGAAGATGGGGGATTAGCTGTTAGATATGAATTAATTTCTGGAGAAAGACGTTTGCGCGCATCTAAGCTGGCAGGATTGGCACAAATACCGGTTATTATAAGATCTGGCGATGAAGACAATCGTGTAAAATTAGAGCTTGCAATAATTGAGAACTTACAAAGAGAAGACCTTAACGCGGTTGATAGAGCAAGGGCATTTCAGCAATTATCAGATGAGTTTGGTCTTAAGCATGTTCAAATCGCAGAAAAGGTGGGGAAGAGTCGTGAGTATGTAACCAACACAATCAGATTGCTGGCCCTTCCAGAGCATATGCTTGTCGCTTTATCTGAAAAGAAAATCAGTGAAGGTCATACTCGTCCGCTTTTAATGCTCACTGATAAACCAGAAGAGCAAGAGGTTTTGTTTAAGGAAATCGTATTTAAAAAGATTACAGTTAGAGAAGCAGAAAGAATAGCAAGATCTGTTGCTGTTGAAAGAGTTAGAAGAAAAGATACTGTGGTTGCAGACCCTGAAATTACAGAAATTGAAGGTAAGCTAAATGAGGCTCTTGGAACAAGAGTTCAAATAGAAAGAAGAGAGGTTGGTGGAAAGGTTGTGATTGATTTCTTTAATAATGATGATTTACATCAACTGCTTAAGATTCTAGAAGGACAAAAGAATGGTAATTTAATGTCTGCATTTGCAAATCAAATAAATACTGAAGGCAAAAGTGAAATTGTTAATGAAAGTAAAAACGTAAATACGAGTGAGAGTGACAATGAAATGGTTAATGAATTAATTCAGGATGAAAGTGACGCGGGATTATCAGAAAATGGTTCACCAATAGATGATTCTTCTATACTTGATCAAAAAGAGGATGATACAGAACTATACTCTGTTAAAAATTTCTCTCTTTAAATTAAACTTAAATATATAAGTGCAAAAAACAATAGACGTTAGTCGTGTATTATTTTATAATTAGTACATGATCACTTCACTAAAAAGTTGGAAAACTTTATCGCTTTTATTTTTTGCCTTATTTATTATTTCTTTAGCGATAACGGGCAGTGCTTTTGCTAAAGAAACTGAGCGATTCACAGAATCCTATTATGCAACAACTACTAATGCAAATTGTTCAGACTATTACAAATTAACAAATTTAAAAATTGACATTCAGCCTAGACTTATTAACTCAGTCAATGGAACCGTTGCCAATTTTTCTGGATCAATAAAGAATACTAACAATTACCCAATCGTTAATGGTAAATTCTATGTAAAAATAATTAAGGAAAATCCTTCCAAAAATAATCCATCAGGAGGTGCTATAGAAGTGGTGGATGCTTATATCGTAAAAGAAAATATTAACATAAAACCACAGGGTGAAATTGATGTAGATTTTACATGGAAAATTCCAGCTTTTGCAATGTCTGGAAATTATAAGGTTTTAACTTATTTTATTTCAAGTGACAAATTTAATATTGCAGGTTTAAGTTTTACAGATAATGTTGCTGGTGACATTACAAGCTTTAAGATTAAGGGCGAGGTTGGCGGCGGCGTCTTTTTCAAAAGAGATGGAGTTAAGATTGAAAATACAAATTACATACCAGGATCAGTTTCCATACAGAAGGCTGACGCCCCTATACATATAAATATACCAGTTACAAATACAACTAAAGAAAAACAAACAGTTAAGGTTGAAGTATCTATTTACAAATTAGACAGTCAATCAAAAGAAAACAAGCTCGATACTATAGAAAACATTTTGATAGTCGACGCTGGTAAGACCGCGTATATACCTGTTGTATTAAAGGATACGGGATCTTCTATGTATTTTGTCGAGTCTATCGTCAAATATAAGGATATAAAATCAATTATGGGTATAAGAATTGCAAGAGACGGCGTTTTGATGCCTAAAATTAATTTTGCCACAATTTTAAATTACCCAATCAATTCTGGTAAAAATACTCTGTTTTCATGTTTTCAAAATATTTCAAACACCTCAACATCAACCGATGGACAAATGAAGATGGAGGTTCTAACAGAAGATGATGAATTGATTGCGTCTTATGAATATGATGGAAAACTTGAAAATAAATCTCAGGGTATAGTTCAGGAATTTAATTCAAATAAAATTCACAGAGATTTTAAGATTCATGTTTATATGATGAGCGCAGGTAAGATTGTAGATGAAATCTATTCCACATATAAATGTGAAGCGATTGATCCGGGAAATTGTAGTACTTTAGCAGGAATACTTTCTGATAATTGGATGAAGATTACGTTTGGTATTTTGATAATAATAGTTCTGCTAGTATTAATTTTTGTGATTTATAAAATATTCAAAAATAGAAAGATGAAAAATAGAACGATAACCTTTGTGATTGCTATTGCGTTTTTGTTCTCGTTCAATATGGTTTTTGCACAAAGTGGATCAGGCAGTAGCTCTGGTGGTGATATTCCTGGTGGGGGTGGCGTTCCACTTGAGGAATGTTTTGTTGTTATGGGTTCTGCTCCTGTTGAATATCCTTCTTGTCCCACCACAATAGGTTGTACTCCAAACAAAATCACAGTTAAGGTGTCTGGTCAGAGAATGAATCAGGTGGGTTTTGCAACAAGTCCACATAATGGAAAATTAAAAATATTGAATAAAACTGAAACTTTTGTTGATGTAGAGGTTCCTAGAGTTACGGGAGAGTCTTTGGCTGGTCCATTTAAAATAAATTTATCGGACAAGCTTTATTTGCCAAAATGTGTTGGTCAGGCTGGTGTTAGATTTGTGTGTTTGAAGCCAATACTCTTGAGTGCTCAACCCCCAATTGTAAAACCGGGAGATACTGTGACATTAACTGTTTTGCATCCAGAAAATGTTGCGGCTGTTAAATTAGAAAACTCAAAAATTAATAATTTTACAGTTACACCAAAAACAGATAACACTGGAGAGATAACCTTTGTTGTTCCTCGTATGGCAGAAGGTTGGAAAGACGTTTCTATTCAAAGTAGATGTTGGGATAAGGGTTGGGAGACAATTAATGATGCAATATTTGTGGACAGAAATAGGGGAAAGAAGCCGGTGGGTGTGCAATTTGGTGGCGGTTTTGCAGATTCGTACAATTCTTATTCGCCATATTTAAACACTCCAACAGATGGACTTCATTTTTGGTATAGTCCAAATAATAATATTATTGACGAAGATGGCAACTGGGATTTTGCAATGAATGAAGCTTACGCAAATATCAATTATGAATCAAATGTTACTGACGCGTTTGGAATAGTTGTTGATGATAATCAAAACGTGCCAGTCGGTAAAAAAATTAAATTCAATTTCTACTCTCCAACATCCAATAGCAATATCTATTGGTCTGAAATGGATTATTATTCAAATTCAATTTTTGGCGATTGGGTTACTGATGCTACTTATCCAAGTGGTCAAGTTTGTACAAATGATAATTATGTAAAAACAAAACAATACACCAACTCATCAACGTATCAATATTTTGGTAATGTAAGGACTTATACACCGCTTTCTGTTAGTCCGCCATCTAATCAGCTGACTTTCTCAGATCAGGCCTTAAATAGTAACGATATGTCAGACAGTGACTACCCAGAGTGGGGAATGGCACCTGTTAGTGATACTGATTCTGAAAATTGGTATTGTGAATCTGAAAATATTTGTACGCCTGTAACTACGGGAATGAAACGTGCTGTAATGTACACCGCTCCAACTTACGGATATTTGTATTATGGATGGCAAACAACTGATGACTATATTAATAATGTTTGTAGAACAAATTCTGAACCTCTTAATGAAAAGGTTTCAATGTATGTTAATAATTTAAATGAAACTAATTCTCCTCAAGCGGATAATATTGGTCAACCTTCATTTCTTATTGATTCGATAAGAACATTGGCGTTCAATAGTAATACGGGTAGTGTGGTTGGATGTGATAATAGTTTTCCATTTTATAACAAAGATACAAACAAGTGTTATCCAGATATTTACAGCTATAATGATTCTCATCATATAGACGAAACATTATCAAGCAATCCAGCAGATGTGTCTCTTGCTGATTATTACAATCCATTTAAATTGAGATTTAGAGAATATATTTACACAATAAATATTAACGCAACTTCAAATTTGAATAATATTACACCATCTGCTCCAATAGTTGATGGGCCAGTTGATGTGTTTATTGGCGAGGAAAATAGCTATACGGCAGTATCAGAAATTTCTACAGTTGCTTCTAAAAATAATTCTTCTTTTGTGGCTTCTGTTATAAATGGTATTAAAAAGGTTTTTGCAGAGGAGGAGAGTCCAAAGGTGGAATATTTATTTGATTTTGACGGCGATGATAATGTGGATTATGTAAATAATCCCCCGGCTTCCTATGGTGAAATCATTACAGCAACCAAAGCTTGGGCTACTGCGGGGAATTACACCCTTAAGGTTGCAGCAAGAGATGTGACAAGTCAAAATACGTCAGAGTGGACAATCTTTAATGTGAGTGTCACGGAAAGACCTGAAAATAACTATGCAAAGCCTGCTAATGTGAATGGAGAAAGTTGTGTACCAAACTCTGGGACACAACAATTAAAAATAACTTGGGATTCTGTCGTTGGGGCTACTCAATATAGAGTTTATAAAAATTCTAATCTTATTGGCGATAATATAACATCAACATCGTACATAGCAGATTATAGTAGTGGTTCCACATACTATGTTGTGGCAATGGGTCCAAAATATGCAGATGATCCATTGTCAGAATTAAAAT
The DNA here is from genome assembly GCA_964443365.1 of uncultured Candidatus Saccharibacteria bacterium. GTDB lineage: Bacteria > Patescibacteriota > Minisyncoccia > Phycocordibacterales > CAIZLB01 > CAIJKW01. The sequence goes on along the minus strand of CAYUCM010000015.1, from coordinate 1,772 downwards.
CTTCTCCACAAAGTGATGGTATAAATTCAGGTAACATGACAACTGGTGGAACATTTTGTCAGGCTCCACCTGGTAATACTCCAATTAATACTGGAATTAAATTCTATCCAACAGGATGGGCTGATCAAGATGGAAAATGTAATTTTTATGGCTTAATCGCAAACACTATAATAGATGCAACTGGAAAAAATTATACCGTAAATACCGTGAATAGTTGTAGTGTTAATAGCCAATCCGTTAACTTACCCCCTGGCATTCCAACAGAGTTTAATAAACGTTTTGGAATAGGAAAAAGAACTTTGACATGTACTATCTCTTATGAGGAGATGGAGGGCGAAGAACCTGTAACTAAATTCTTGAATATAGGAATGAATTCTGAATGCTCTAAGGCTCCAAGTACAATTGAAAGGTAAAAAAGATTAAACAAATTAATAATTAGTGTTATAATTATTACAACTATGAGAAAAAAACAAATTGGTTTTATAGCGATATTTACAATTGTCATGTCTGTGTTTTTATCAAATGTAATTCATTCATTTGCACAGGCTGATAACAATGTAATCGCTCAGCCACAAATTTATGTTCACAATTTTAAAATTGATGATGCGGACCTGTCTGTTGGTGGAGATCTTTTTGGGTCTTTTGGACTATCAAATATAGGATCTGTGGATGTGTCGGATGCATATTATACAGTATCTGTTTTAAAGACAGAGGGTGATAATTTGATGTTTGATGCATATAATGAAACAAATTTAAAATCACTTGAATATATTAAAGCAAATTCCAAAAGAGATGTTGCATTTAACTACTCATTGCCTAAATATCTTGTTGGCGATAATTATTTGTTAGTCAAAATTTATTTGCAAGATGGAACAATGCTTGCTTCTGGTGTTGAAAAACTTTATATCAAAGGAGAGCCTGCAACTCGTTTACTTGAAAACACCTTTTCTGTTGTGGTTAATGGTAAAAATGTTGCAAAATCAAATGAATTTGTTTTTTCTCAAAAAGATAATGTCTCAGTTATTGTTTCTCCAAAAGATGAATCTATAAAACAAAAAGTTAGTACTATTATTCACAAAGAAGGCTGGGGAGGCAATATTGTGAATGAACCATCAGAATTAGATTTAACTCTTGATAAAGCTGGAAATTATAAAATAGATTTACCTCTAGGTTTAAATCCGGGCAAATATTTGGCAGAAATAAAATTTACATCTCTAGATAATAGTAGTGAAGTTCGTACTATACTTTTAAACTATATTGTAAATGGATTAACATCTGGTATTGAAACAATTAATGCTAATCCGCTTTCAGTTTCAAAAGGGGGTGATTTTAATTTAATTGTTCGATATAAAGGATATGGACCATCTGATGAGGGCGATATTCAAAAAAAGATTCAGGGTGCAGTTTTGAGTTTAACTATTTCAAATGAAAAGGAAGAGATTGTGTCTCAAATTAATTCCCCAATTGATTTAGCTGTTTACAGTGGGGAAATGGAGCTTGTTTCTAATGCTAATACCGACGCAGATTCTTTAAGTGTTTTTGCAGAAATCAAAGATGCCAATGAAAATGTCGTAAACAGCTACACAACAGATCTTCTTTCTGAAAAAGAATTAAAAACATTGTATCCATCCAAGGTAAAAACATGGAAAATCGTTCTGAATATAATTGTTCTACTTATTTTAATAGTATTAATTTTGTGGCTAAAAAAGAAGGGTTTTTCTGGGGTGAAAAAGTTTACACCAACATCTGTTCTAATGCTTTCTTTGGGATTG
>CAYUCM010000014.1:0-16897 GCA_964443365.1 uncultured Candidatus Saccharibacteria bacterium | reverse complement strand
CATATTTTGCTATAATCGCTCTATTATAGTATTAATAATCTACTATCATGAATAATTACAAACAAACACCTCCAGATAAAAACATTGTCTCCGATGGCCACCCTGCCCTTCGGCAAATTTGTGCTGAAATACCAAAAGAAGAAATAAAAAGTGAGTATATACAAAATCTCATTGCTCACATGGGTAAAATTTTGGCGGGTCAAATTGACGGAGTCGGGCTTGCCGCGCCTCAAGTTGGTGTTCCTATTCAACTTTTTATGGTATCAGGAAAGGTTTTCTTAAATGATGACGATAGAGAAAAGATAATGGACGCAGAAAAATCTAAAAAGAAACATAGTATTATAATTCCCAAAGACCTAGTTTGCATTAATCCAAAAATCATAAAAGTTTCAAAAGAAAAAAAGTGGATGGATGGTGAAGGCTGTCTTTCTGTCAGATGGCTTTATGGAAAAGTGCAAAGATCATTACGTGCTACAATTAAAGCTACAGATGAAGATGGCAAAGAATTTACAAGGGGCGCTGGAGGACTGCTCGCTCATATTTTTCAACATGAAGTTGATCACTTAAATGGAATACTTTTTATAGACAAAGCAAAAGATTTGCACGAGTTTGAGCCAAGTAATTAACAACGCAAAAAACACAAGGCACATACACCTGTAGCGTTAAAAACAAAAATGAACAATATATCAATCAATCAAGAAAATAATCACAAAAACCACTCGCCATTAGTTTTTTTTGGTTCATCAATAATGTCTGTAAAATGTCTTAATGCCCTAATGAGTCAAGGATTAAAAGCAGATTTAATTGTTACAGTACCAGATAAGCCTATGGGTAGAAAATTAGAACTAACACCAAATCCAACAAAGGTTTGGGCGATGGAACATCATGTTCCCTATTTTGAATTTAATAAATTGAACGATGAAGCATTTGAAACACTAAACAACCCCTCTTCAAAAACTCGTGCAAAAATTTTTATAGTAGCATCTTATGGAAAAATAATTCCTGAGCGTTTTTTAAACATTCCAGAATTTGGCGCATTAAATATTCACCCATCAAAACTTCCAGAACTCAGAGGCGCTTCCCCACTTCATCAAACCATATTGAATGACACCAACAACACGGCTGTTTCAATTATTAAAATGGATAAAGAAATGGATCACGGAGCCCTATTCGCTCAAAAAGAAATTGATATTGCAAAGATTGCAAATTGGCCAGTTGGGTACAATGAATTGGAATTAATTATGGCAAACGTTGGGGCTTCTTTAATTGCAGAAAATCTTGACGAATATTTAAGTGGCACACTCAAGCTACATGAACAAGACCATGCTAGTGCAACTTTTACTGCAAAGATTAATAAAGAGGATGGTTTAATTAATCCATGGCTATCATCTGATAAGGAACAAAGAAATAATATTTTAAAAATTAAAGCATTTGAGGAATGGCCTGGCACATATTTTTTTGTCGATAAAATAATTAAGGGTGAACATAAAAAAATTAGGGTGAAAATAAAAGAAGCACAGTGGCTACCCAACAAAGAAGAGGGTCACAAATTAAAGATAATGAAAGTAATACCAGAAGGCGGAAAGGAAATGACTTGGGAGTCATTTTTGCAAAGCGTTGGTAAATAGTTATAGATTTGACTTTTTTGATATATAAATGCTTTAATTATGGCGGACTACGAATCCAATTACGGAGCATCCAACTAAACAAAAGGATGTGAGATTTTGTGAGACAGGCTAGTTTACCACCACACACAATCTCTAATGTTGTTCTCTCTACTGTAATGAAACCAACACTGTATATACTCCCCGTCGCCATCAATCAAGAAGGTCTTGTCAAACTCAATGATGCCGACCAAAGGCTGGCTCAAGCACTTTACTATTGTCTTTTGGCAAATCCAAGAGTTACCATTAAAATGGAGGTGGTATTTGTCGCAGATGACGCCAACTACACCTCTTATCAGCAAGATCAAGACCCTCGACGGGTCGTGATCGAGGTTCTTGGCGATTATCCCAAAATCGAACATGAAGACCACCTTTTTGATCTGATGAGCGCTCGCAACACGAGAGTCGACGGTAAAGACGACAAATTGCTAGTGCTCAATCCAAATTTCCATCAAAGCCAATTTGATTTTAGTGAACCGAGCGAAAGTTTCTGTCAACTCAACCCACACAACGTATCTGAGATTGTCATGTGCATTGAACCCCTACCTGACGACGATGGCCTTGAGGGATAGGACTACTCTCATTACCGCCAAAAAACACCCGAGACATGGAGACATGTCCGGGTGCGTTTTGTTATATTAGGATAATAAAATTAATAAATCACACCAATCGCCCATCTCTTTCCCTACCCCCTCCTAAACATATTCTTAATTTTCTGCGCTCCCTTTCTAAACAGAGTCATATTTTTATCTTTCTTGGTAGATAAAAGATTAAATAGATCATCTTGCACTAAATCAATTGATGAATACATATCAGGAGAAATTTTTTCTACTCTATATAACTTTCCTTTGAAGTGAATATTGACTTCCACTCTATATATATCACCCGATTTATGATGATGGGTTGTTCTTTCAAGTTCAACTTGCACCCTCGTATCATCATTTAGAAACTTTTCAATGGAGGATAATTTCTTATACAAATATTCCTCAACTGAAGTTGTAATATCAACATGTGTACCTTTTGTGATGATTTTCATATTTTTATCTGTTATCTATTAATACCTCTATTATACCATGTGGAACAAATTCACAAGCTTTTTTTATATTAATTGTGGTAAAATAATATAAACAAATAAAAATATGATTTTTGAAGGTCGAACACCACTCGCATATAATCGTGAAAATCCAAAAGATGAGATTTTACAAAGGATTAAAACACATGATACCCATCAAGCAGATAATCTGATGGGCGGCATTAGGCCTGAAGGTCTAAATAGAACCAGCAAACTAGCCATGATTGGCGGTGCACTTACAGCAATAGTTATAGCTTCAGGATTCGTAATAAAAGATCATGCAAACAAGGCCTTTGCAGAACAGATTGATTCAAGCGATAGTAGTGGTGAACTGGCATTAAACTCGTCGATTTATTTAAATGAGAATAAATCAGAATTTCAAGAAGAAATCCCTACACCTAATTTGCAAGATGCAAAAAACGCAGGAGAACAACTATTTATAGAGATACCAGAATTTAGAGAAATAACTAAAATTCAAGAACAGCTTGCAAAAGAAGCCCCTCTTTATGGAAAAGACAGAGCGTTGGTTGAAAGAACTATCCCAAACAAATCTGAAATATTAAAAGCTCCAAATATAAAATACAGACATGTCATAAATAAACCGGGGTTTAAAGATATTAAACCATTTGGACGAGAAACTATTTTTGGAAATGAATCAATGGAATGGAGAATTATTGAAACTCTAAAATATAAAACCTTGACATCAGCCGTAGAAAGGAGATATTCACTTCCCCCAAATTTATTAATGGCAATGATTTTGCAAGAATCTGGCGGTGCAGAATTTTTACCAAACAGCATTGGCGATGGAGGTTTTGGAATCATACATGCACAAGGAGAACCTGCGGGTAGATGTGGATTAGAAACAAAGTGCCATAGTATAGTTTGCAATGGAACAAGTAGAAGCTGTAAAGATGAAAATGGCCATTATTTAAATCACGGAAAAAGTATTAAAGAAATAATAGAAAGAGAAAAATCTAGAGGCCAATTAGAAAATTATGATTTTCGAGAAACTCTATCGAATATAGACGGTAGACTTAATCATCTTTCAAGTATAGATTTGGCTGGAAGAATTATTTTTAGGTCATTATTAAATTGGACACCCCAAAGTAGAAGAACTGGAATACCAGAAATTGATAATGATCCGCTAAAATCAGCAATTTGTGTTTACACAGGAACTGTAAACTTTTCAAAATATTGGGCTAATATTAAAAAATACGTTGCACTACTAGATGATGTAGATTCCCTTAGAGAAATGTGGAATAAAAAAGAAAAAGGAGAAACAACAATGGATACGTATTTATATAGAATGCAACATTTTTATGCATTAAATTATGGTGTTCAAGATTATTTGGAATTACCATGCTACAACTCGCATCAAACAGGAGCTGTGTCAAAAACATTTAAAGCTATTCTAGCCGAGCATGATGAAAATAATCAGTTTTTTAAGTACGAAGAATCAGGCAAAGAAATAGCCCACACCTCAGAGCCCAACCACGAGAGCTAGGGTGAAACACTAATTCTTCTTCCCCAAAATCCCTCCAGGTCTAAAAATCAAAAACAGAATCATTACAGCAAAAGCGATGGCATCTTTCCATTCACCAGAAATTTTCCAAATACCAAAGTTTTCAATAAAACCCAAAAAGAAAGCACCAAATACTCCACCATACACATTTCCAATACCGCCAATTATTGATGCAATGACCCCCTTCAACAACAGATTCATTCCCATGGTGGGTTCAATACCAGTATCAAAACCAATTGCAATGCCAGCAACTCCAGCAATAGCTGAGCCAATTATAAAAATCTTTGCAATAATTTTATCAGCATTTATTCCAACGATCTTTGCAACCTCAACATCGTCAGAAATAGCTTTAACAGCCTTTCCAAATTTGGTAAATTTCATCACCAAACCAAGTACAACAGTAATTGATATTGCAGAAATTAAAATAATCAATTGTGTTTCAGTTATAATTCCCCCAAAGAAATTATAAATCTTTGACTCGCCGACATTTTTAGAAATAGTTTGAAATTGACTCGTAAATAAAATTGCAATCACAGCTTGAAGTGCCGTAAACAAACCAAGGGACGCAACAAGCATTATCATACCAGAAGCCTTCTTTTTTCTCATCGGTAAGAAGACTAATTTTTCAGATAAATATCCAACAAAGGCAGCGATGACTATGGCAATGATTATAGACAGAACAGTATCTAATCCCAAGGTCTTTGAGAAATAAAACACAACATAGCCCGCGATTGTAGAAATCACACCGTGATTAATATTGAAAAACTTTGTAGCACCAAAAATCAAATTAAAGCCGAGGGCGATAAGCGCGTAAATTGAGCCCGCGATTATACTGTTTACTACGAGTTGTGGAATTATTGAATTCATATAATTATTTATGTGCTAAAAATACTTTCTCTAATAAGCCGGAAGAAATAATATTTTGAGGTGTATCATTTGCAACCACCTGACCCTTATCCAGCAAATATGCTCTGTCCACAATTTCTAAAACTGATTGTAAATTATGCTCCACAATCATAATTGATGTCTTATGTTTTTGATTTATTTCTTTTATCTTAGCGAACACTTCCTTCACCACCTTTGGCGAAAGCCCAAGCGACGGCTCGTCCAAAAGCAAAACTCTTGGCTCAGTTATCAACCCTCTTGCAATGGCAACCATTTGCTGTTGGCCACCTGAGAGATTTTTTGCTGGAACTTTAAGCTTTTTTCTAAGGTCCGGAAAAAGATCCAACACATTCTCTATATTATTTTTCAAAACTCTTTTACTTTTGATAGAAAAACCTCCCATCTCCAAATTCTCCATTACCGTTAGGCTTTTAAAAATCTGCCTACCTTGTGGTACAAAAGAAATTCCACGCTCAACAATTTCATGTGGCACTGGATAAATTTTTTCTCCATACCAAATTATTTCACCCTCTGCTATTGGCGCAATTCCAAACAAGGCTTTTAGAATGGTAGACTTCCCTGCGCCATTTGGTCCCATAAGGGCAAGTATTTCTCCATCGTTTAAATAAACCGATGCACCATCAAGTGCGCGCACACCACCATAGTGCACGTGAATATTGTTTAGGCTTAGGAAATTTTCTTTTGAATTCATTTTTATGTTTTACTTCTTTATATTATTGTCATCAAAATACTCGCAATAATTCCGACTATCAAAAAATTTCTAGATATCTTAAACAAATATCTCTTTGGTCTATAGTGATATTTGTAAATATTATAAATTTCATTACCGTATTCATCAATCAATGCATTTTTATCGTCAATAATCTTTTTCAATTCTTTTGCGTATTCAGTTGAACTTTTGAAATTAGATATTTTTTTATTGTAAAGTAAACTTTCATGCTGACCTTTCTTTCTTAAAGATTTTGGAGGGTGAACTGCATATAAACCAAAAATAACAGACATTATAGAAAATATCGCCAAAACAGAAAAAACCACTTCATTATTCTTAATATTAGAAACTGCAAAAGCTGATATGGCAGTTGAAATACCTATTAATATATTAGTCTGAATATCGAAGTGTAAAATCACCTCTGTTGCCTTACCTAATATTCCATTTAGAAAAACCAAATTACTTTCTATTTCCGCAGAATCCACAACTGGCTTTTGGAGGTGAGTATGAATTTTCTCATTTATTACTTCAGTTTTTGAGGTGTCCATATTTTTATTTTATACATATATTTTAACCCGAATGTGGAATAAACACAAAAAGAAACTATTCCCCCAAATACGCCTCAACCACATCCTTTTGTTTAAGCACATGTTCTGGTTTTCCTTGCGCCAGAAGCTCTCCTGCGTCTAGTACAAAAACTTCATCGCATAGGTCTCTAATAATTTCCATATTATGTTCAACCAGAAGAACGGTTTTTCCCGCCATTTTTAATTCCCTAATTATATCAGAAACAGATTTAATCATTTCTTTAAATAGGCCGGCATAAGGCTCGTCAAAAAGAATTATATTTGAATCCATTGCCAAAACCCTGCCAATTTCCAAAAGCTTTCTTTGTCCATATGAAAGATTCATTGCAAGCTCGTGTTTCTTTTCATGCATATCAAGTTTTTTGAGAATTTCTAAAGCGCGTTCTTCATATAATTTTTTCTTTTTCTCAAAAAGCGCACCGAGCGCATTCCTATGAGTTAACACAACCAGTAAATTATCCAGAACACTCATTTGTTCAAAAACTCTAACATTTTGGAAGGTACGAGTAATTTTGTAATCGTACATATCCATAGCTCTAATTTTGTCAGTTTTAAATTGATCACCAACATACAGTATGCCGGAGTCTTTTGGAATAATACCGGTTATCAAATTGATTAGCGTGGACTTTCCAGAACCGTTTGGTCCAACAAGTCCGATAATCTTTCCAGATTCAAATTCTAGGCTAAGGCCATTAACAGCCTTAACGCCATAGAAATGTTTGTTGAAGTTGTGAAGTTTTAATGAGGACATTGATAGTATTATAGTATAAAAATTAACAAATTACGACACAGCCCGAATAATTAATCCGTCAAAGTTTTGATTTTGGCCAAAATATCCCACAATACACTCTCCTCTACTCTACTCGAGAACGTAATTTTTCTTGCTTTATAATCTATAGACTTAAGGTGATCTACTAATACTACCCCAGAAATATTTTCCGCCGGTTCTCCACTCTTTTTATCGATTAGATCTTTAGTCTCAAAATACACTTCATATGGATATCTCTTTATTTTGCTAGTAATAGGACAAATCAAAATAGTATTAGATTTAGAATTATATATTTTTTTGGTTATAACAACTGCTGACCTGTATCCACCTTGCTCGTGACCTTTAACGGGACTCAAGTTCAGTTTAATAATATCTCCCTGCTCTGGTACATAATTATTTATCATTCTTGGTTTTGTTCTTAGATTCACTGTTAATTCTATCACTATAGTTTTGTCTAGATTCTTCCTCATTCCATTCTACAATCTCTTCACCAACATCTTCTCCCCAATCAACTTCAGGGTGTTGATTATGTTTAGTTATTTTACTTACCAAATTTTCTAGTGTATAAACAGGCTTAATTTTAATAGGTTCTATTACAATACTGCCCCCAACCATGGAAACAGACACGCTTGCATTTTCTAATTTTAAATCAAGAACAATATCCTTGGGAATTCTAACCCCAAAACTATTACCCCATTTTTTAATTTTGGTATTCATATTATCAAGTATATACATAGTATAGCCATTGTCAATTTAAATTAAATGATAAATTAACAACATAAGAATAATATAAAAACAGAGATGAATTTTCTATAAAGATTTTATAAAGAATTCCAAAAGAACCCATTCAACATATAGTATTACAACTTCCCCAAAACCTCCCTAATCATCCTATTATGATCAATCTTCTTTCCCCCTTCTTTTACAAACTCAAACATATCTCGTAAAAACCAAGCCATATTTTCATTTACAATTTCTATTGCAACTTCTTCATGCCAATTAATTAAAAGCGCTGTATTTTTAAACAACCAAATCTCACAATTATAATTAAAGAAATTATTTGGAAAAACCGTATAGTCCGCCATTCTACCATTTAGACTTTCAATCGCATCCTTATTTTGTTTTGGATCATTTTTAATTTCCTTAAGATATGAGTCATATGCACTCTCATTCAACATTCCATCTAAAATCAAATGATTTTTTACAATAGATCTATTGAAATCAACAAGCTGATCTTTTGAAACCTTTTTTAACAACTCAAGCCAAGACCTATGATGTTGAATTGCCTTAATTCTTTCATTTTTATTTACCGAAGCAATACGCTCATACGCCGGAATAATTTCTTTTGCACCCACATGTATAATAAACTCATTTTCTTTTGAGGTTTTAATTCTAGCGCCAGATAATTTTCCATTCTCAATATTCATGTTATCAGAAACGTCCCTTAGTCCATCTGACAATTCTTTCTTACTAACCGCCATATAAATAAATCTCTTTCCAATTTTTGTACGATTAACCAATCCGCGCCCCATCAACTTTTCAATCACATATTTAATACCCGTTCTTGATAAGCTGGTTAGTCTTTTAATATCTTGAGTGCTTTTTGCCAAAGAAAGAGCCTCCAAAACCAAAATCTCTGATTCAATCAAATCGAGCATTTTTAATGTATTACTTCGCCAATTCATAGTATAAATATAGCAAATAACTAATTTTTAGTCAATTATATTATGTAAAATAAAGCCAAACAAAGCCATAAAATACCTAAACTACAATTTAAAACACGCTTATATAGACCTTGTCAAACCAAACAAATATAATATAGACATTATAAATATTAACAATAACGATTATGAATAAAAGAAATGTAAAAATAATAGTTGCCATAGTTATCGTAATTGGAGTTATTGCAGTAATAACAAATGCAAATTCTAAAAATGATTCTAAGCAGCTAAAGATTGGGGTTATCGCTCCCCTATCCGGAGACTTTGGTGCCGTCGGAGAAAACTTTGTAAATGGAATAAAAACTGCTCAAGCGGTTTATGAAAAAGAAACAGGAACAAAGATTGATCTTGTAATTGAAAATGATAGCGCTGAAGCTACAAAAGGACTTAGTGCATACAAGAAGCTAACTGATGTGGATAAGGTTGATGGATTAATAAACACATTCACTTCAACAATGGATGCAATATATGAACCATCAAAGAATCTTCCCTACCCAGTAATGATGGGATTCTTACAAGCAAATAATGTATCCCCTGATCATGTCTTTCAAATCACATTAGGAAATGACAATGTTTGGGATAGATATGCAAAATATCTAGAAAAACAATCCTTTGATAAAAGTAACTTGATTATAGTTCACTCAAAGGACGCGGCGCAAGAATCCTTCGCCAAAGAATTTAGCAAAAATTATACCGGAAAAACTGAGACCGTGATTGCTTCATCAGAAAAAGGAATGCTAAAAAGTGATGCGGCAAAGATTGCAAGTCTTAAGCCAACAGCTGTAATCTTCTTCATGACACCGGAAAATGGTGCAATTCTGACAAAGGAAATTCTACCACTTATAGATTCCAAAACTCAATTAATTTACGATATTCAAATCCACACTGGAATGAAATATTATAAAGATATATTGGGCGATCTAAACAAGATAAATGGTGCGATAAGTATAATTCCTGAAGGTGAGCCAAATACGGATTTCATAAAAACCTACAAGGAAGTTACCGGAAAAGAACCTGGATTCACATCTGACTTTGGATACGATGCCATGATGGTGTATCTAAAAAGTTATGATAAGAACGAGGACGCTTGGACAAAGAATCTCGCAAAAACTAATTTTAATGGAGCAAGTGGAAACATAAGCTTTGATAAAAATGGAATTGTCTTCCCTAACCTGACAATTAAAGTTGTGGAGAATGGCGAGATGAAGGTTGCGGAGAGGTTGCCGTTGAAGTAGATGGACGAAGGGTCATATAAAGAACACATCCGCGCAAAGTGACAGATACGCAAAATCCCCAGTCAGCAAAGGTTGGGGATTTTGTTATGCTTCACAATATATTATTTGACTTCCACAAACTTACCGTCGACAACAGATGCAACTTGATATTGATCTAATAAATCACCATTAATATCAAAGTTTATTGCATAAACCAGACCGGGATAATCTTTAATACCAGAAATATAATCTTTTATACACAAATTCTTGTTTTCACTGGCATCACACTTTTCTAAAGATGAAATTAATATCTTCATAGAATCATAATTTCTAGTTGTCACATAGTTTGGAGTTTCTTTATAAGTTTCAAAATATGATTTTGAAAAAACTTCAGTTGTTTTTATTGATGGTGAAATTACTGTCACTCCCTCAGCGTATTGTCCTGCCATATTAATTAGCTCTGGACTATAGCACGCAGACCCGCAATATATTTTAGTAGTAACGCCAAGCTCTCTTGCTTGTTTTACAAAGATTCCAGCTTCCTTTCCCCATGAAGCAATAAATATAGCATCTGGATTTGTGTTTCTTATTTTGATTATTTGAGATCTTAAATCAGTATCCGTTGGTAAAAAACCTTCTTCTGTTATAATATTTCTCTTATCAAAAGTCTTTTTAAATGTATCTAACAACCCCTTTCCATAATCATTATTAAGATACGCAACCGCTATTCTTTTTTTGTTATCTTTCAATATAGCATCTCTAATTGCAGACATCTCCACATCTGTTGTTCCGTTTATTCTAAAAGTATAATCATTAGGAGTTGAATATGGAGGAGCTGAAACTATACTAAATGTTGGAATTTTATTTTCATTGACGATGGGTGCAACCGCCATCGCTACAGGACTTCCCAATGTAAATATCGCTCTAATACTTGAATCATTTTTATATTGATTAATAATAGAAATTGCCTTTTTAGCATCCAACTGACTGTCTTCAAAAATGATATTAATATTTTTTTCCTCTGATGCTAATTGCAATCCTCTTTTTGCCCATTCTCCATGTTGAGAATTGGCACCACTTAGAGGAAGTATTGCAAGCACTCTGTCTTTATCAGAGTTTTTATTCCAACCACTAAATACGCCCACAAGAATTATTATAACGATGACGGCAACCAAATAATATTTATTTTTATTCATTATGTTTTAATTATACAGCCCCCCCCCTATATCCAGTCAAACCCTACAAAATAGTCCCAAAAAAACAGTAATTCTTTAGAAAATCTTTATAAAAATATCATCTTGCTTTTGGTATTTTTAAAGCATGTCCAAAATTAAAATAAAAAACCAAGAAATCACAATCAATTTATCAAATAAGGGTGATGATTATATATCGTTGACGGATATGGCTAAGTTTAAAGATCTAGAATTAACAGGTATTATTATTACAAATTGGATAACTACTAAATATACAATAGAATTCATGGGATTGTGGGAACAATTACATAACCCCTGTTTTAATGTTATGGAATTCCATAACATTAAAAATCAAGTCGGAACGAACGGTTTTATTTTATCTTCCAAGCGCTGGATTCAAAAAACCAATGCTATTGGCATAAGATCATCATCTGGTAGATATGGTGGCACCTTTGCCCATAAAGATATTGCTTTTGAGTTTGCCAGCTGGCTTTCTCCTGAGTTTAAATTGTATCTAATTAAAGAATTTCAAAGACTCAAAAATGAAGAGAATGAGAGACTAAATCTTGATTGGAATGTTAAAAGACTTCTAACTAAAATCAATTACAAAATACACACCAATTCAATAAAAGAAAACCTCATATTGCCTCAAAAAATATCTGGAAAAGATTCAATAATAGTTTATGCAAATGAAGCAGATGTTTTAAACAAAGCTCTATTTGGCATAACCGCAAAAGAATGGCGAGACAAAAATCCAAAGTTGGAAGGTAATGTTAGAGATTATGCAAATATAATACAATTAGTTTGTTTGGTTAATCTTGAGAATTTGAATTCAGAATACATAAAAGAAGGTTTGGGGCAAGGAAAAAGATTAATTAAGTTAAATGAAGTTGCAATTCAACAGATGGGGTTACTTATAGATAGTGCCACAGTTAAAAAACTAGAGAAACAGTATTCTAAATAATGAATATTAATTGTATAACCTTTGTTTTAATATTATGGGATTCCATAACATTACACAAAAAACATTTCTAATGTTACGGAATTCCGTAACATTAGAAATTAGGTTATTAATGATGGTTTTAGATCATCCCACAAGCAAATAATTAAACATTTTAAACAGGTCGAATTCGACCTGTTTAAAACAACTCAGGATATCTTCTGTCTTTTAAAGGCGACCATTTGGTCCCCTTTAAACGCTAAACAGGTCACAAAATCTCGTTTCCCTTCCAAGGGGGTCGAATTCGACCCCCTTGGAATATGGCACGCAAAACTACTTTACCTTTCCCCATATTTCTAACCGTGTCGAATTCGACACGGTTAAGTTTTCTTATTTTAATCGCATCGAATTCGATGCGGTTAGGCATCGTGGGGATTTATATAAACAAAAATAACCACCGTATTAAACAATGGTTATTTTTGACCCTACTTAATACCAGATATTAAGTGTGTTACTTAGGCAACATTCCGTTCTCAATCACTCCAATCTTAAATTGAGGTTCTCTAACTCCAACGGAATCAAATTTTATTTTACCACTAACTCCATTCAAATTAGAATTTATTATATCTGAAACCCATTTAGAATTATCAGTATTATAATTATTTACGAGAAGAGTCACAGCATCATATCCAACATTACCAGTTAATATTTCAGAATTACCAAATCTTTTGTGGTAAGCCTCAACAAAATCTGGAGCATTATAATTTCCAGTTATTAAAGCTTTGTGACCATTCAACATCTGAGGATCAATAATTTTAATCGCTGAACTGAAACCGTGTTGCAAATCAGCATCAAAATAATAAGAAACATTTTTCATACCAAGTTCATTAAATGTTTTCACAAACCTTGCCATCAAGTCAGGAGTGATTACAAAAGCTACAGCGTCAGGATTTAAGGCCTTAATCTTTAAAGCAAAGGTTCTTATGTCTTGTTCGCCAAAATTTACAACAAATTCATTCACATTTCCAGAGTAACCCTCCTTAAGACCCCTTGAAAATCTAACAAACACAGCGTGATTTCCTGTAACCAGAACAACTTTTTGTTTTCCATCATTCTTAATTTCTTTTCCAAGAGCAACCTCACTTGCATAATCGCCGGGATAAATTTGCAAGATATTATCATTTTTTGGATCAGCTGATTGTTCTCCACCATTTATAACAGGCATACCATCTGCAATTGCATCATTGTAAATTGAATCGATAGTCACAGTATCAACTGCAATCAATGCGTTTATACCATCTATACTCTTTAACTTTTTATAAGCAGAAAGAGATTTACCAGAATCAAACGCACCATCTTCTACAATAAGCTCAACTTTTTTATCAGGATTTTTTGCTTTTATCTCTTCAACAGCAAGCAAGGCACCGTTTCTAAAGGTCTCGCCAACGGATGCATAGTTACCAGAAAAAGGTCCAATAAGACCAATCTTTAAAACTTGATCATCTTTTTGTCCCCCTCCAAAAGCAAAGACCAGCCCAAGGATTACTATCAATACTATCGCCAATGAAATAATTTTCTTCTTCATAAATAAATTTATTAAATAATTAATGTAATCATTATAACCCCTATCAAAATTAAAGACATTTAATTTATGATTTGGCAAATAGAAGCGCTTACTGTATTTATTTAAAGCCATATGTATAAAATAATAAATGTCAGGAATATTGACATTTTATTAACAAAATCATATAATTAATCATCATGTCAAGAAAAGTAAATAAAAACCCATATCTATTTTCACCCAATGAAAAGCTTTTACTTGCACACCTAAAAAAGCACAGTACCCCACTTGAATTATCTGCCGTAACAAAGATCCCCCGCCCTACTGTCTATATAACCTTAGAAAAACTGGAGATAAGAAACCTAATACACAGCACAAGAATTGAAAAGAAAAGAAAATGGTTTTTAAATACAGGTATTGAGGTAGATGATTTGACTGGTGAAAACGCGGGAAAAGTTATCAATTCAAAATCACATGAGAACTCCCCTGCTCCGGGTGTTCAGATATATACAGATAAAAAAGATATATTTAAAGTTTTAGATAGAATAAGTACGCCTTCAAAAACTCGTCTTCAAATATTGAGTGGAGATAATATTTTAAACGATTACGATACAGCCGTTGGAAAAGACAAAGTAATTGAATTTAATGAAAAAATTAAAGCTTCAAAAATTATTGTTGAGGCAATTTGTACTAAATTTGTTTTTGATACTCAAATGACACACTTCGGTGAAGACTGGACAGAATCTTATATAGGAAGATCTACCGAGGTACACACCATAGACAAGAAATACCTAAATCACAATAGACAGATTTTTATTTATAACAACAAGGTATATTTTTTTATGTTAGATAGACCCGCTATTTTGGAGGTGTCAGATGTTAATCTCGTTAAGGCTTTTGTTTCTATCTTTGAATTTATTAAGGACTATTCACCTAATTTTGATATGAATAGTTATATGAGAGAGAGGCTTAATAAGCCTAAGTAAAAAACAGCGTCGGGTTGATGCTGTTTTTTAATAATTCAAGAGACGTATACTTAAATCTTTTTAATAAACCGGCAATTCCCCATTAACAATTTCCTTAAATTTAAATTCTGGCTTTCTCAGTCCCAGATCATTAAATTGTATAAAACCACTTTCACCAGTGAATGATTTACTTAGAATATTTTTCTGCCAAGTCTTAGGATCCTTATTATAGGTTTCTACGAGCAGTGATATAGAATCATATCCATACTCTGCGCCTATCACAGGATCAATCCCAAATCTCTTCTTGTATTTATCTCTAAACACCTGACTAGAATACTCTTTAAACACAGGAACAATGGTGCCATTTAATTTATTTGTATCGCCTAATATCTTTTTATGTTGACTAAGCGATGAGCTGACAAACATAAAAGCATATTTTGTATCTGAATTTTTAATTTTTTCATACTCTTTTATAAACAAAGGTATACTTTCTTCAAACAAAGCAATAACTATCACCTTAGGCTTTGAAGATGCAACACTAATTGCTGTTGATTTCATATCTCTGCTGTTTTTAATAACAGCTTGCTTGTTTATATTTTTATCAACTAAACCTTTTTCAAAATTATCGAGATAAATAGATACTGTAGGATCTTGGGTGTATACAAAAGTAATGTCTTTGGATGAAAACTTTGATTCTAGCATACGAGCTAATTCTGAAGCACTATCAACGGTGTAGGGAGATATTTGTACAATTCTATTATCACTTGGAGTTTTTGGTTGTTCAAAAATTTGTACGAACGGCATATCAGTATTCTTCAACAAAGGAATCATTGGCTCCAACGTAGGAGATGATAAGTTAATCATGGCATCAACTTTATCAAGTTCGGTAAGTTTTTTATAGGCAGTCAAACCTTTTTTTAAATCTACACCATCATCTTCAACTATTATTTGAAACTTATTGTTATTTTTTAACTTATAATCTTCAATAGCAAGAACTGTTCCATTTTTAAAGGCTTCACCGACTTCTGGCCAAGGACCAGTCAAACTGGATACAACACCGATCTTGACCGTCCCCTCTGGTGTATTACTTGATTTACTGAATGATACACCTAAAATAATCAACACCACAACGACCAAACCTATTATTATTTTTTTATATTTTTGCATTTTTGTAATTTATTTTTATAACACTATATTAATATTGTAAACAAATGCAGTCAAACCAAATGAATATAATAACAGTATTATAGCCTTATTTATAAAGGTATTTAGCTAAAATAACATTGGTAGTCAAAAATATTGACTATTTGACAAATAGTGATAAAATGTTGTGTATGAATGAAATATTAAAAACACTTGTGGACGCTGGGCTTAATCAAAAAGAGGCAGAAATCTACTTAACACTTTTAAAGATGAAGTCTGCTACCGCCTATAAAATCGCTAAGGCTTCTTCCTTAAAAAAACCCACAGTTTATGTTGTCCTTGAAACGCTTAGACAAAAAGGTTTTATATTAAAAACTCCATCAAAAAGAGGCACAACATATACAGCAAAATCACCTGATGAATTTATAAATATCGTAGAGCAAAAATTCAATAGCGTTTTAAATACCCTACCACTACTTAAAAGTATTTTTAAAGAAAGCGCAAATAATATTAATGTATTTTATTTTGAAGGATTAAAAGGTTTGGAAGAATTGTGTTACTACAAGTTTGACGAAATGAAAAATCAAGAAATGGTAGGTTTTTTTGCTAAACCATCAAATAATTTTAAAGAATATGGAGATATGTTTACAAAATGGGAAAAAGATTTATTTAAAAATAATGTAACAATAAGAGGTATAACTCCAGATCATCAGTATATGAAAGGGCGCGTGCAGAAAAATCAAAATAATTATCGTAATTTAAAATTCGTTAATCCTGAAAAATATTCATCTACGGTTTCAATAGACGTGTCATTAGATTTTGTAAGAATTATGGATCTTAAAAATATAAACGGGGTTGTGATTGAAAACGCAGATCTAGCAAAAGCAATTCGTCAGATTTTTGATATGGTTTGGAGTAGTTTACAATAAAA
>CAYUCM010000013.1:619-17375 GCA_964443365.1 uncultured Candidatus Saccharibacteria bacterium | reverse complement strand
TATAAATTATGACGGAAAGGGGATGCTTCAACCCAGCATCCACAAGAAAAATGGCTGAATTAAAGCCAACCATGGAACGTATAACGGCGGCGAAGATGCTTCATCTTTGCGGAGAGGATACTTTGGGGACATGTGCCGCGGGTCAGAATGAATTTTCTTTTAAGGTCACAGCGTGGAATCTCCAACCAGATGAGTTTGGAGGCACTACGTTGGACATCGTTTCGGTAGACCACCCCAGTAACTATGAGATCGTCATGATCGATATGCAGGGGGAGAGGATTCTGAGCGATGATCTTTATCGGAAATTTAAAGCCGGACTTGAATTGAATCTCGTGTTCAATGTCAGCGATCAAAACATGTGTTGTTGCATCAATGGCAGCGTCGCAACTTGTTGCGACTTCAGCCGACATGCAGCGGGCACTGTTTCATCACCCGTCCCCCCAAGTCAAGGGGTGGGGGCACTTGGTCCCCGGAGTCTCCGGAGTACGTAAGCTTCTCCGTCGATACGTTCTGACACCCGGTTCTCGCGATCTTCGCGGGGCCGGGTGTTCGTCTTTTTAATAAAAGCATGCTAAGATATACGCATTATGGCATACGATTTTTCATTATTTAAACAAAAAACAAAAGGTACATTAGAATGGCTAAATAAAGAGTTGACTGGTATAAGAACCGGTAGAGCAACAGTTTCATTTCTTGATGGAGTTAAGGTGGATTCCTACGGAAGCATGATGCAACTTTCAGCTGTAGCTAATATTGGCACAGAAGATCCAAAAACTATAAGAATTAGCCCTTGGGACAAATCCCAAACTCAAGCAATTGAAAAGGCTATTGTTTTAGCTGATCTTGGTGTTGCTGTTTCTGTCGATGACAAGGGGCTTAGAGTTATTTTTCCAGAACTTACAGGAGAAAGAAGACAACAATTGGCAAAAATCGCTAAACAAAAATTAGAAGATTCCAAGGTGGCATTAAGAAGAGAAAGAGGAGAAATTGCTGATGATTTAAATCAACAAAAAAAAGATGGAAGTATGAGTGAGGATGATATTATGCGCGCAAGAACTGAGATGGAAAAAATCGTAAAAGAAACAGAGGGCTTACTAGAAGAAGCGTTTAATAAAAAAGAAAAAGAAATTTTAATTTAATCTTAAAAAATAATGATATCCACTATAATAATCTTTTTGTTGGTTTTAACTGTGCTTATTGCTGTTCATGAATTGGGGCACTTTTTAGCAGCTAGGCTTTTTAAAATAAGAGTTGACGATTTTGCAATCGGCTTTCCTCCAAGAATTTTTCATAAAATGATTGGTAAGACTAGGTTTGCAATTAATCTAATTCCGCTTGGTGGATATGTAAAGATTCACGGTGAAAATCCTGAGGATGATATTAGCTCAGATAGTATTTTGGCAAAGCCAAGATGGCAACAAGCTATTGTTTTTGTTGCTGGTGTTGCATTCAATATTATTTTGGCATACATATTGCTCGTCATGACTCTTATTGCTGGAACAAAAGTTTCAACATCAACATTTCCAAATGAGGTTGTTCATAATCAGAAAATGATTATTACGATGATTGCGCCTGGTGCACCAGCGGATTTGGCTGGAATTAAGCCCGGAGATGAAATCCTGTCTATTTCAAATGGTAAGGATTTGTTTGCAAGCACATCGCTATCACTTTCTAATGTTCAAAAAACAATTTCTCAAGCAGAAAATAATGTTTCAATAACAGTTAAAAGAATTGACGAGTCCGCAAGCTCAACAAATAAAGAACAAGCGATTGCAATTAAATTTACACCTGTAAATGGTGTTATTGAAGGTAGAAAAGCCGCTGGTATTTCCATGGACATGATTGGAGAAGTTAAAGTTGGATTTTTTAAATCATTTTATTATGGAGCGGTACAAACATATTATTTAACTGAAAATATTACAGTTGGTTTGGCTAAATTTATTGGAAATGCAATTATTGGAAAGGGTAGTCTAAAAGAAGTTACTGGGCCTGTTGGTATTGCAAGCGTTGTGGGTAGTTCTGCAAAAACGGGTATCTCTGAATTATTTATGATTGTTGCCGTAATTTCTGCCAATTTGGCGGTTATTAATATGGTGCCGTTTCCAGCTCTTGACGGAGGTAGGCTTGTTGTGGTGGCGATTGAAGCCGTGATAAGAAGACAAATTAATACAAAAATCATTGGATGGGTGAATGGTATAGGTTTTATATTGCTAATTGGCCTTATGATCGTGGTTACCTTCAAGGATGTGTTTTACATATTTAAATAAATGTGTGTTAGAACCCATTTTAATTAGCTTAGTAAGTTGATTCTGGGCCTTATTTTATATAGAATATTCACACATGTTTAAGAGACTTAAAGAGAAGATTTTTCAGATGACATCTAATGAGATTGGAATAGATCTCGGGACTGCTAATACTCTTGTCTATGTTTCAGGTAGGGGTGTAATCATTAATGAACCTTCTGTTGTTGCTGTAAATCAAAAAACCGGAAGAGTTGTTGCTGTTGGTGCTCAAGCAAAACAAATGCTAGGAAGAACCCCTGGTCATATTGTTGCTGTAAGACCAATTGTTGATGGAGTTATTTCTGATTTTGAAGTTACAGAAGAAATGCTTTCTTATTTGATTAAAAAAGCAGAAGAAATGTCTAAAAAACTTTTGGGTCCAAAGGTTGTTGTTGGAGTTCCATATGGAGTTACTAATGTTGAAAGACGCGCTGTTAGAGATGCAGCAAGAAACGCTGGAGCAAGAGAGGTTCATATAGTAGAAGAGCCAATGGCTGCTGCAATTGGTATAAGACTTCCAGTTAGAGAGGCTACGGGAAGTATGATTGTTGATATCGGTGGAGGCACAACTGATATAGCTGTTATTTCTCTTGGTGGAATTGTTCGTGCAAAAAATCTAAAAGTTGCAGGAGATAAATTAAATAATGATATAATGTCATATATCAGAAATGAATTTAAAATTCTGATTGGAGAAAAAACGGCAGAAGAATTAAAAATTGCAATATCAAGTGTGGTAGAAAATAAGCCAGCACTTGAAGCAACAATAAGAGGACGTGACTTAGTTACGGGATTACCAAGAGAAGTGGTTGTTACTGATTCTGATATAAGAGAAGCTATAGGGGCGTCAATAGATACATTTCTAGAATCGGTAAAAGAAGTTTTGGAAACAACGCCACCAGAAATATTATCAGACGTAATGAGAAATGGAATTCACCTTGCCGGCGGAGGAGCTTTAATAAGGGGTCTTCCACAAGTACTTTCAGACTATGTTGGTATTCCAGTTTTTGTTGCGCCAGATCCACTTACGGCAGTTGCAAGAGGTGCCGGAATAATTTTAGAGGAAATGGATACTTTTGAGGATATGTTAATTCAAAACGAAGATGAATTACCTACAAGGAAATAAATTTAATTTTGCTCACAAAAAATCATTTAATAAGGGTCAAATTTTAGCATTAATTATTATATTTATAATAGTGGTAATTATGTATTTGACGATGAAAAGTTCGCTCATAGGCGCCGCACAAGGTCTTAGGGCCTATATTGTGAACGGTTCAATGGAGCCAAGATTTGTTCCTAGAAATTTAGCTGAACAAGCATTAATCAAATCGCTAGAAGTTGAAAATGAATATTTAAAATCTCTATTGGGTAAATATAGAGATGGTTCTAATATGATTTTAGCAGGCGTTGTGCTTAGACCTCCAAGGACACCATTTGATTCTTTAATGATTGATGTCGGGTCAGATCAAGATATATTGGAAGGCGATTTGGTCTTTGCTGATGTTAATTATGCAATTGGAGTTATTTCATCTGTCTCTGAAAAAACCTCAACGGTCGCATTGTTTTCTTCATCGGGACAAAAAATAGACGGCCTAATTAATTCCGATTTAGAAAGTTCAATGTCTACAAGTACAAAAAGAGTTAATTCATTAAGCCCTGTAAGTATTGAGGGAAGGGGTGGAGGAAATTTTTACATCAAGCTTCCTAAAAATATAAAAGTTAAATCTGGCGATCCAATAATTTGGCCAGGTGCTGAGACAATAATTTTAGGCGTGGTCGAGGTTGTTGAATCAACAGAGGGTGATGCGTATTCCCAAATCTATTTTAAAAGCCCAATTAATATGAATTCACTAAGATATGTTCAAGTCAAAAAGACTATACACTAATTTATTTATATTCATCTCCATTTTCATTCTGCCTTGGTGGATACCATTTATCCTGACTATAATTGCCTCCTGGTTTTTCATGTATTACGAGGCTATTTTAATTGGTTTCTTGCTTGATATACTATATAGAAGTGATATTTTTGTTTCAATATTTGGACATAAGGTTTCTTTATTTTTTACGCTAACTTGTTTGATTATTGCAGTTTTAATGAAATTTTTACAAACCAGAATTAGAATTTAATTATGTTTAGAAGAAGACGATCATCTAAAAATGCTGAAATATTTCCAGAAGATATTTTCTTGGATTCTTCTAACTTGCCACATTTTGACGACAATCAATTTGAAGGAAGAATTGAAAAAGCGATTCCTCTTAGAAATATAATTGTCGTCGGATTGTTTTTTGGTATAGTTGGTATTGTTTATTTGTATCAAATTTTTAATTTGCAAATTATTAAGGGTGAAGAGTATAAAAAGATTGCTGAAAATAATCACTTGAATCACGCATTAATTTTTTCTGAAAGAGGTGCAATCATTGATCGATACGGCAGGCTATTGGCGTGGAATGCTGTATCGGAAGATCAAAATGATTTCTCGCTTAGAACATACAGAGAAAAAGCGGGTAGTCATAATATAGTTGGCTATGTAAAATATCCAAAAAAAGACAAATCAGGATATTATTATAATACAGAATTAACCGGATCTGATGGAATAGAAAAATATTATAATAATTTATTACTTGGACAAAATGGTGTAAAAATTATAGAAACTGATGTTCATGGAAATACTTATCCTGGAAGCTTGATTAAGCCCATGATTAAGGGACAGGATTTAATATTAACTATTGATACTGATTTACAAGAGGCTATGTATGCCTCGATAAAAGAAATAGCGGGAAGGTCTGGTTTTAAAGGTGGAGCTGGAATAATTATGGATGTTAACACTGGTGAAATTCTAGCCAGTGTGTCATTTCCAGAATTTGATAGCAATATAATGACCGATGGAAAAAATGTTGAAAAAATTGAGTCATATTTTAAGAATGAAAGTAATCCATTTTTGGATAGAGTGAGTGGGGGGCTTTACACACCGGGTTCCATTATTAAACCGTTTTTTGCACTAGCTGCTTTGAACGAAGGTATAATTTCGCCAAATAAAAAAATTGAAAGTACCGGTGAATTAAAGGTTCCCAATCCATACAAGCCGGGAGAATATACGGTTTTCAAAGACTGGAAGGCTCATGGTTTTACAGATATGAAGGAGGCCATTGCAGTTTCATCGGACGTTTATTTTTATCAAATAGGGGGAGGGTTTCCAGGACAAAAGGGGCTTGGTATTGATAGGCTAGATAAATATTCCAGAATGTTTGGATTTGGTTCATCGTTAAAAAATAGTTTCTTCAGTGGAAAGGCAGGAATTATTCCAAATCAGGATTGGAAAAAGAAAAACTTTAATGGTGACATTTGGAGACTTGGAGATACTTATAACACAGCGATTGGTCAGTATGGATTTCAAATTACGCCAATTCAAGCCGTTAGGGCTGTTGCTGCATTGGCCAATAATGGATATTTGATTGAACCTCAATTAATTATAGCGTCGACAACATCTGAGTACATTCCTCAGGGCGGTGAAAAAAGCACCGCATCACTTAAGCAATTTGGCTTGCAAGATCAAAAAAGTGTCAATAATAAAATAGACATAGATAATGTAGAAAATTTTAGAATTATACGAGATGGAATGAGAATGACGGTTACAAATGGAACCATGCAAGTATTAAATGTTCCGTATGTTAAAGTTGCAGGTAAAACTGGTACGGCACAACTCGGAGCATTGAAAAAATATATTAACTCATGGGCGGTAGGATTTTGGCCATCGGAAAAACCTAAATATGCTTTTGCGATTATGTTAGAAAAGGGTCCAAAGGATGCAAAATATGGAGGTACAGCCGTGTTCAGTTTGTTTTTGGAATGGATGAATATATATGCAAAACAATATATATCTGATACGGCTAGAATTAAAAATAATGAAAATCAAAATGAGGGAGGTCTTGGTGTTTCATCGACAAGTTCTGCAACGGGTTCAAATTCAACAAACGGTTTGAGTTCAAGTACTTTGGAGTTAATTAATAGAGCTAAAATAAATGCGCCAAACGTTAATGGTCCATCTCCAGAAATTGAAATTACTGAATAGTTTGAGGGTGGGGTGTGACTGTATTGATTTGGGCTTGTTAAATTAGATTTAAATTTAAAATATATTGTAATTAGGGCTATAAATAAGGTTAAAATAATACAATACTTTTGCCTAAATACCCCCTTGCCAAGACTGGATAAATAGAATATAATTTTTCTTCATATAAAAACATGACAATAAAAGATTACTTATCAAAAGCAAAATATGAAGAACTTAAGAAAGAACTTGAGTTTCTTAAAACTATAAGACGTAAAGAAATTGCGCAAGAACTTGAGTTTGCAAAATCATTAGGTGATTTATCTGAAAATGCAGAATATCATGAAGCACGTGAAGCTCAGGCTGCTCTTGAGGATAGAATTTCTCAGGTTGAAAGTGTTTTGGTTAATGCTCAAATTATAGATGCACATCATAGTGATAAGGTTGAGATTGGTTCTGTGGTTCATGTAAAAACATCTATTAGTAAAACAGAAAAGATTTATACAATTGTTGGAACAGAAGAGGCTGATATGGCTTCTGGAAAAATCTCATTTAAATCACCAGTTGGACAAGCTCTACTTGGAAAAAAGAAGGGCGATAAATTTAAATTCAAAACTCCAGCCGGAGAAGCTGAGTATCACGTCATCTCTATAGAATAGTACAATCTCAAAAGAAAAGATTGGTTTTTAAATCAAACAAAGCCCCCGCGCAACAGCAGAGCGCGGGGGCTTTGCCGTTGGGCGGGGGGGGTGATGAGGGTTACAGGATCAGCGTTATCGTTACGCATACTGCAAGGAACATCAGGAAGAGTAGTGATATTTTATTCCTGATGTAGCCTGAGGTAAGTATGGTCAGCATAGGGACTGTAGCCAATCCCAGTGTGGCACCTGTTAATACAGTGGCCGAAAGATAATCGGAGCAGATTGGGTCATACGATTTGGGGGCCGTGATTGCAAACATTGCTGACATGGTGATCGTGACAACACAAATTAATACTGTGACAAAAACCCAGTCCGGCATGAGATTCCATCTGTTGATTTTCATGCTCTTGGGTATTAATGCCACAATGATCAGTGAGGCCAAGATGGCCGCAACTTTTGAAAACGAAAATACGACACAGCTCTCCACGTCGTATTCCTTGTTGTGAATGAGTTTGCCGTCCTTCATGACCACGGAATCATGCACCCTGGTCATCCACCGGCTGTGCCAAAAATCAACTTTTTGATATGAGGAGTTGGGAACAGAGTTAATGATGATTGTGTTTCCAGGGTTATTTGCGGCCATGTTTTCTGAGCTGGTCCAAGCTCTCCAATCTGATTCCACAGGCACCACACGGACTTCTCCAGTGTGGATGTTGATCTGAGTCTCGGTTTGAACCGGGTCAGCCTTTTGCAAATCACTTTCGGCGATCGCGCTGTAGGCGACGTCTGCAAAAGAGAATGCGATGGATATGAAGATGATGGCGATGAGACAAACGATGCGTTCGGTGCTTTTCATGGTGCTTAATTTGGGGTTCGGGGTTGGTTGGTTTGGAATTCTGAGTTTTCACTTATGCCATTTGGCTTATTAAGACGAAGTGAGGGGCGTCTAATCTGTGTATATTAAATATTAAAAAGCTTGTTATGTCAAGTTTTTTCAAGATCATTTAATTTCAATCATCCCATCAATACTTATGCACAGTTTTTTGCAGAAAAGTGTTTGCTTGTGTGTGCTAAGTGGGGTAAAATAGTAACTAAGTGGGAAATAGTGGTAAACGGAGAAAAATATTATGCTAATCGGAGAATATACACACAGCCAAGATGATAAAAAAAGAATTTCTTTACCTATAAAATTTAGGAAGGAGATAGGTAAAAAGGTTGTGATTACTCACGGATTAGATAATTGTTTGTTTATGTTCTCAATGAAAGAATGGTCAAAAATTGCTGAGCAATTAGGATCACTTTCTATGGGGCAGGCTGGTAGTAGAGGTTTTAATAGAATCATTTTGGGAGGAGCTGTTGAGGTGGACGTGGATGGCGCAGGCAGAATCTTAATTCCAGATTTTTTAAGAGAATATGCCGGCATTAGCGACAGAGTAACTACGGACAAAATGGCGGACAAGACAGCAGACAAGGCGGCGGATAAAGTATCGGTAGAAAAATCTGGAAAGGTTGTGTTCACAGGAGTTCATAATAAGGTTGAAATTTGGGATGAAGCAAGATGGAAGAATTACAAGTCGGACATTTTGAAACAAGCTGACAGTTTGGCAGAAAAATTGGGCGAGCTTGGAGTCATTTAATAGAAGGTAATAACCGAATGTAATCTCAGAAATCATGAAAACAGAACAAAAATCAATCAAAAAAGAATTCACAAGACATATACCCGTTCTTTTACAATCTGTGTTAGAACAATTGAACTTAAAAAAGGGTGGCATTTATGTTGATTGTAATCTTGGCGACGGGGGTCACAGTGAAGAGATTATAAAAAAACTAGATGGAGATGTAACAATCATCGCTTTTGATTTGGATCAGGATGCAATAAATAGAGCGGGTCTCAATTTTCAAAAGATGCAATCTTCTTTGAAAACGAGCAAGACGCCAAAGATAATCTTCGTTCATGATAATTTCAAAAATCTAAAAAATAATTTGGACGATTTACAAGTAGAGAAAGTTGACGGAATTCTCTATGATCTTGGGCTCAGTTCTTATGAGCTAGAAGAGTCCGGAAGAGGTTTTAGTTTTAGAAAAGATGAGCCGTTGATTATGACTTTTGCAAACACTGGTGTAATGGATGATACAAAGGACGATGCAAAAAATGTGTCCGCAAGCGATGATCAGTTTACCGCCTATGAAATCGTTAATAGTTGGGATGAAGAAAATTTACGAACAATAATTGAAGCTTATGGTGAAGAAGATTTTGCTTACAAAATCGCAAAAAGAATTGTGCAAGAAAGACAAAACGGTGAAATAAAAACTTCAAAACAATTGGCGGAAATTATTAAAGGCGCAGTTCCTTCATGGAGGAGATTCGCCAAAACTCATCCCGCAACAAAAACTTTTCAAGCTTTGAGAATTGCAATTAACGATGAGCTTGGCGCCCTAAATCAAACACTTCCTCAAGCATTGGAGAAATTGAAAAACGAGGGGAGACTGGTTGTGATTTCATATCACAGTCTGGAAGATAGAATCGTCAAAAACTTTTTCAAACAAATGCAAGAGAATGGTGATGTCAAGATATTGACAAAGAGACCAATTGTTCCAACAGATGATGAGATAAAAGAAAACCCAAGAGCGAGAAGTGCCAAAGAGAGAGTTTTAGAAAAAATAAATTAAAAATAAACAAAATCAAAATATGACAAAAGCAACACACACACTAAAAGTAATAGATCGATTGTCAAAGACCTTATTCTGGTCAATGGCTTCTGTTTTGGTTGTGATGATAGGTCTTTATGCCTACACCGTGAATCAAACCGTGTGGAATGCTTTTGGTAGAGACAATGCAGAAGAACAAATTGTTGCTTTGAACTCAAAATTGGCGGATTTGGAATTTGAATACATTAAGCTTTCAAATGATATCTCAATGGAAAAGGCCCTTTCTCTTGGTTTTAAAAATGCTGATAAAAATACTATATTTGCAACACGAGAAGTTTATGCAAAAAGTGTTGCTATGAAGTAATAAATGCTTTCTTTGATTGCATCTCTTCAATAATTTAGTAAAATAAGTGTAATGATTAAATCTAGGATAAGATTAATTGCTCTTCTGATTGTTGCTTTCTCTCTTTTGTTATTTATTAAATTATATTCTTTACAAATCATTCAAGCTGATGATTTTAGAGAAAGAGCTGATCGCCAATATCAAAAACCTGCGGATAATTTTAGCAGAGGTACTATCTTCTTTTCGCAAAAAGATGGCACACCAATTTCTGCTGCCTCACTTAAGACTGGTTTTATTGTAGCGATGGTGCCAAAAAAAGTTAGTGACGCTGGAGCAGAGGATGTGTATAGTAAATTATCGTCAATACTACCAGATTTAGACAAAACGGATTTCATGACAAAGGCTTCCAAATCTGGAGATCCTTATGAAGAAATAAGAAAAAAGGTTGATCAAGAAGTTGGAGAAAAAATTGCGGCGCTTAAATTGCCGGGTATAAATTTATTTAAAGATAAGTGGCGATACTATCCAGGAGGAACTCTTGCGTCCAATGTGCTTGGTTTTATGGGTTATAAGGGCGATGAGTTTGCTGGTAGATACGGGCTGGAAAGATATTATGAGGATGTCTTAAGAAGAACGCAATCAGACGCGTACGCTAACTTTTTCGTTGAAACTTTTTCTAATTTAAAAAAGACTGTTCTGGATGGCAAGACATTGGAGGGTGATATTATTACAACTATAGAGCCCAAAACTCAAGCGTATGCGGAGGAAATGGTTGAAAATATAACCACGCAATATTCGTCAGAAAGAACTGGAATAATTATAATGAATCCTCAAACTGGCGATATTTACGCCATGGCGCTCAATCCATCTTTTGATCCAAATAATATAAAAGAAGTTAAGGATGTGGCGTTATTTAGAAACGATTTGGTGGAAAGTGTGTATGAAATGGGTTCTATTATTAAGCCATTGACCATGTCGACGGGTGCAGATTTGGGATTAGTAAATGCGCAAACATTTTATAATGATACGGGGTCGGCAACATTCGATAAAAAAACTATTTCAAACTTTGATAAAAAAGCTAGAGGAACAATTACGCTTCAGTGTGCGCTGGCCAAGTCTCTTAACACTGGATTTGCTTTTATTGAGCAAAAAGTTGGGAATGATGTTTTTGCAAAATATTTTAGGGAATATGGTTTGGGCGAAAAGACCGGCATAGATCTTCCTAATGAGGCGTCGGGGCTAATTGAAAACTTAAAATCTCCAAGAAATATTGAGTATGTAACAGCTTCTTTTGGACAGGGAATTTCAATGACGCCCATAGAGGTTGTTAGAGCTTTTAGTGCGATAGCAAATGGTGGGGTTATGATAAAGCCTAGACTCGTTAAAGAAATTAATCATAAAATTGGTACTACAAAGAAAATTCCTATCGAGGAAGGCAAGAGGGTTATAAGAGAAGATGCTGCTCTTGAGGTTGTTAATATGATGGTTACAAACACTGATGTTTCTCTGAAAAACGGTTCTTATAAAAATCCTAATTATAGTGTTGCTGCAAAAACTGGTACGGCGCAGGTTGTGCGTGGCGGTGGGGGATATTCAAAAGATGTTCACCTTCACTCGTTTATAGGATTTTTGCCAGCTTATAATCCTGAGTTTCTAGTATTTATTTACACAATTAATCCACGAGGCGTTAGTTATTCTTCTGATACATTAGCGGTTCCGTTTTTGGAATTAACAAAGTTTTTAATTAGTTATTATAATTTGCCACCAGATAGAACTCCTGACGGGCAAGTGATTGGCGATATTGTTGGTACAAAAGCATCATCAAGTAGTGCTGTTCTGAAAAACAGAATGATGGGATTAGGGAAGGGTTGTATGTAGTAGGGTGGTAGTAGTGGGGTGGTAGTGAGGCGGCATGTGCCATGTGCGGTATTGATAAATATGTGCGGTATTGATAAAATCGTAAAAATATGCGATATTGTAGAGGTTAATCTGTGTTATTTGTTTATTCTTTTGATATGGATTAACAATGGCCCTATCGTCTATCGGTTAGGACGGAGCCTTCTCAAGGCTCAAAGCAGGGTTCGATTCCCTGTAGGGTCACTAGTGAACATTGTGAATGTTGCGAAGGTCTGTGGTACAATAAGTTTAATATAAAAATGACCACTCCGACCCATATCGCCGTAGATGTTGTTGCACTCTTGATAATAATTCAATTAAAGTTGATTCACCCTAACCTTATGGATTTAATTCTTTTGTTTGGTTCAAATCTAATAGACTTAGATCATTTATTTTCTAGACCAATTTATCATCCAAAAAGAAATCCTTTTACGACACATCCAATTCATAAGAAGTGGCTTGCTACCAGTATTATCTCAGTCATATTAATTCTCTATAGACCTTGTATGTTTTTAGGTGTGGGGTTATTGCTTCATCTATTCTTAGATTATATTTACATAAAAAGGGAAAAAATATAGAGAGATGTCAATTTTAGCAGTGAAGCAGTTTATTCAGGTTAGTAATAGCTAGAATGAGATGATTCCTCTGTATTAATAATTCGGAAAGCCACGTCTTGGGGTCACACTGACAAAAAAGAGCTCCGCGCACAAGCGGGGCCTTTTTTGTGTGTGAGCCTAAGCGAGCCATTTGTTTGGCTCGCGTCAGGGAATCGAAAAGGCTCTCCCATATTTTTGAAAAGCGAGCTTTGTCACCTCTGAATTTTTTTGTAAATAATACTAAGCGAGCTTTGAAAAAAAGGGAAGCCTGTACAGCTCCTGTAAGGAGCGATTCCCTGTAGGGTCACCAGTTAACATGTGAATGTTGCGAATATTGTGAGCTTGTGTGATATAATTTCATTTATGAATTTAATGAAAGAATTTTTTTGTTTTACAAAATCAAAGCTAATTGTTTTTATCCTATTATCAATGGCTTCATATTACTTAATGGCTCAACAAGATATGGTTCTTGGAAACTTTACTTGGTCAATATTTTTGATTTTCATAGTTACGTCATATTTGTTTTTAAATATACTATGGTTTTCTTTTAAAGATGGAAAGCACTTTTTAATTGGATTAATTTCTTTTCTGTTATTATTTGGAATCCTTTGGCTGTTGGGTAATTATTCTGCACAAAAACGTACGGGAGCATTTAACGACTGCCTAAGGGAAAATAATTCGACTAGTTTTAATACTGACGTGATGCGTTGTATGAGTACAAAAGGTTATAGGTATTATAGATAAATATTATTTATTATCTAATTAAAATCTCTGAGAAACTTTGAATTATAGATCAAATATTTTAAATTGCATATTCCAAATTTTTTCAAAAGAAACAGCCGACGCACTTTTTACCATCTAGGTTGTGCGTCGGCTATTTTGATGAAGTTGAGCTGAGGTCGCTAGGCCGCCCCCTTCTTCTTCTTCTTTTTCTTTTTCTTTTTCCGTTTATCCGCGTCTTCTGCGATGATGAGTTCGTTCAAGTCTGCGAAGATGGGGTAAAACTGGAAGTCTTGTTCGGAACCTTTGAGTTTCCCCAAGAAGGCTTTTCCGAGCCTGGCGCTCGTCAAGCCGATACTTCTGTAAACGGCAGCTTGAGCCGTCGCGGCATCGCAGACAACACCATCGTTGATGCAAACTTCACCTTCTTTCAGTTCTGGATGAGTGAACATGTCAGGCCATTCTTCTCGCATTTCCCTTGCTCTACTTCCAATTTCTGATTGATTCATTTTGGTATTCCGATTTTGGATTTTGGTTTTTATACCTCCGATTAAAGAAGTAAGTCTGTGGCCGGCATGGTCATAGCCAGAAGGTGTCATTGTAATAACATCTTTTGGCCATGACCATTTTAATCAAAAAAAGGGGGGGGGGCTAAAGAGCTTGTTTACGGTCATACTGTAGACCAACAATGGATTCTTGTAAAGAGGCCTCTAATTCTTCAATTGCAATTTTAAAATTAATTTTATCATGTAATAATAATTCGGAAAGCCACGTCTTGGGGTCACACTGACAAAAAAGAGCTCCGCGCAAGCGGGGCCTTTTTTTGTGTGTGAGCCTAAGCGAGCCGTTTGTTTGGCTCGCGTCAGGGAATTGTGAACATTATGAATTTGTTTTAGAATACTAAATATGAAATCAAGTCTAATTTTTGAAAGAATTTCAGAAGAAAATATAGATTCGGCTACAAAAATACAAAACACTATATTTCCAAAAGAAAACGGTTTTTTGAACTTTAAGTGTTCTGTTGATGAGGAGTTTTATAAGAACCTGTATAATGGTAATGTCAGAGAAAAAATGATTTTTTGGATATGTAAAAATCAGGAAAAAGAAAGTATAGGTATTACTGGAATTTATTCATATTTTGAATATCCCGACGACGCCTGGTTGGGCTGGTACGGCGTTTTACCAGAGTATCAGAAAAAAGGTTACGGAAAACAAATACTATTGCAGACAATAGAAAAAGCAAAAGAAATGGGATTTAAAAATTTTAGATTGTATACGGATTTGGTAGATAATAAAGTCGCGGTAGGTCTTTATAGAAAACTGGGGATGGTAGAAGAGCCTTATTTAGCTGAAGACATGGGAGAAGATGATGAGACCTATATTTTTTCAAAAAGCTTAGACTCAAATCCATCAGAAAAATTAGGGAATAAAATGCTTTTCTTAAAAGAGCAAGCAGATATTCAAGAAAAAGCTCAAAAGTTATTGGATTGTAATATAACTCAAAATTAAGATGTAGGGTCTATTTTTTCTAAAAAAAGATTAATTTGTTTAGGTATATTGTCTTTTGATGTATCAAATGTATGTGTAAAATTAAATTCAGTATTTTCTTTCAATCTCTTTTCTCTCTGTGCTATATAATTATCAATCATAATCTGAGGATTATTAGCTAACCATGATGGTTCGTGATTTTTAAATTTGTTAAATATAAATTCCTCAGGAGCTACAACGTGCACCCATATAGATTTTCCCCCATATGTTTTTTCAAGATATTTTACAAAACTGATCACCTCAGTATTTCCACAGTCCATATCTAGTGCAACACTATATCCATTTTTTACAAAATTTTCTAATACCCTTAATCCAATACTTTTTACTGAATCATAATTGTGTCCATTTTCAATAAGAAGTTTTCTAAGTTCATCAGAGGAAATTCTAACCAGATTTAATTTTTCTGAAATAGGTTTAATGATTGTTGTTTTACCTGCGCCAATCAATCCTACAGGGCAAACATATATAATTTTTCTGGGTTTAGTTACGGGAATATGTATTTGAGCAACAAATTCCTCTTCTATATCTTTTAGATTTTTCATTATGTATAGTATATCAAAAATTTAATGTCATAGAAAATAATGAAGTTTACCACATGGTAAATCATACACGATTCCATATCATTTCTATTTTAACTTAGATTTGGGCTCAAATTAAGCTTGTGAACATTTTGCATCTCTATGCTACAATTTAAATATATGAAAAATACACAACGAGGATTTGTGATTCCATTGCTGATTATAATCGCGGTTCTACTGGGGGTTGGCGGTGGAGTTTATTTTAATACACAGAAGAATATAAAAGAAGTTGCTGTTTCCTTAGACAGCGGAATTGTAGATGATGACAAAAAAGGAAATTTAATTCCCACAAAAAACATTACTGATAATAAATTATCAGACGATGCCTTTACAAAAGCCCTACTTGATACCGGTGGAAAGGTTATCGCTAGGGGTGATGTGAATGGCGATGGGTATGAAGATGCTATCACTAAAGTTTCTACCTGCGGAGCGTCGTGTGCAACTGATCTTAATATTGTTATTAATAATAAAAATATTAATGCCAAGGTTCTTGATGTAAGTTTTGATCCTGGTTTTAAATCAAGTAGTGCGACAAAATCAGATGTAACAAATATTTCTATAAAAGACGGAATCATTTCTCTTGCGGGTTATGGATTAGACTGCGGGGGTAATCTTAATCAGGAGTCTGATATTTGTACTCAGGAAAAGTGGAGTATTGTTAAGACTATTAAATTTAAATTGAAAAGCAATAACGGAGCTTCAAAATATTATTTGGAGAGAGTTGACAAGTCGGTGACAATTACAAATAAAAAACAATCTTCTATCGTCGTCATGAGTCCAAATGGAGGAGAGGTTTGGAATATGGGTAGTACGCAGTCAATCAAGTGGAAATCATTAGCAGATTTAAAAAATAAGGTTTCCATTATAATTAATGAGTATATTCCAGGGTGTTATGTAGATGGTAAATATGTGTGTTTGAGTAGCTCTCTTCCTTCAGCACCACCCACAATTGCAAATGACATTCCTAATACTGGGGAATATAATTGGATAGTTGGTAGCCCTTTGATATATGGTGGCACAATTAAGGAGAATAAAAAATATAAAATTGATATCATTGGCTGGCCGTTGGATAACAGTAGTGCTGTGTCTGATTCAAGTAATAATTATTTCACAGTAGTACCAGGAAATTTGTTAAAGATTTGTCCTGAAACTAAAATAAACAATCAAATGCCAACAACAGAACCAAATAAAAATCCGCCTTCAGTTTATTTTATTCTAAATGATCAAAGACGAGAATTGAATGAATTTGATTTAGATTGGGTTGAAAAGAACTGTGTGGTTAAAGAGGATATTGTTTATTAGAGATATTTATAAGAATATAAAATTAATCGTAAAACATGAAATTACTTTTAACATCGGCTGGCATAACCAATAATTCAATATCCAAAGCGTTATTTGATTTAGTTGGTAAAAAACCAGAGAATTCTTCTTTGGTGTTTATTCCAACAGCCTCCAATGTT
>CAYUCM010000013.1:0-609 GCA_964443365.1 uncultured Candidatus Saccharibacteria bacterium | reverse complement strand
AAATCTGGCTTATTAATGATCTTATAAAATTAAGTAGATTAAATTTAAAGC
The DNA here is from genome assembly GCA_964443365.1 of uncultured Candidatus Saccharibacteria bacterium. GTDB lineage: Bacteria > Patescibacteriota > Minisyncoccia > Phycocordibacterales > CAIZLB01 > CAIJKW01. The sequence goes on along the minus strand of CAYUCM010000013.1, from coordinate 558 downwards.
AAATTGATATAGCTGATATATCTGCACTTCCGTTTGAAATTTGGAAAAATCGATTGGAAAATTCCGATATTATATATTTTGAAGGTGGAAATACATATCATTTGATGGAATGGATTAATAAATCTGGTTTAGCCAATCTCTTGGCTGAATTATTAAAGACAAAAGTTTGGGTTGGTGTAAGTGCGGGGAGTATGGTTACAAATCCTAATTTAAATTTGATGATGTCTCAAGAGTTGTATGGTGAAGACATGGATAAAAGTTTCGATATGCCAGCATTAAATCTTGTGGAGTTTTATTTCATACCTCATTTAAATTCTAAATATTTTGAAAGGCTTACTGTTGAAAATGTTGAAAAAATTTCCCAAAAAATTACTGAAAAAATTTATGCCATGGATGATGATAGTGCCATAAAAATTGTTGATGGTGAGATTGAGATTATTAGCGAAGGTGTATGGAAAGAGTGGAATTAAATTGTAATTTAGTTTTCTATTTTTAACACGAGAGTCAGGGGAAACTAATTATCCTGATTGTTTGCTAGATATTTTTTTAAATCTTCTG
>CAYUCM010000012.1:0-17568 GCA_964443365.1 uncultured Candidatus Saccharibacteria bacterium | reverse complement strand
TAAAGATGCAAAAGATCTAGTATCGCTAAAAAAATTTATCGATGATAATATGTAGTCATGAATAATTCAAATGAAAAAACAAAGTCTGTGTCGCTAGAACTTGCAAAAGAAATGCTTGGTAAAAAAGTGGAGGTTGTAATGGATCGTCCTTTGGGAACAAAACATCCTAAACATGGTTTCATATATGAAGTTAATTATGGATACATTGCCGGTATAACTGCTCCAGATGGGGAAGAGTTGGACGCATATTTTCTTGGAGTAAAAGAACCCATAAATACTGGAGAGGGTGTTTGTATTGCAATCGCTCATAGAAAAGATAATGACGATGATAAATTAATTGTCGTACCTGAAGGCGTCAGTATGTCCAATGAGGAGATAATGGCGGCTATTCATTTTCAAGAGAAGTGGTTTGATACGGAGATTGTTAGATAGTATTTCATACTGGATTATCTCGTTAAAATGCATTAAAATATAGGTATAACAATATAAAAATAAACCATGGAAACAATCGTATCAATTATACCAATAATTTTAGTCATTTTATTAATATCAATTCGCCAAGTTAATCAATATGAAAAGGGCTTGAAGTTTATGTTCGGAAAATTTCATAAAACAATGAATCCTGGATGGAGAATTGTTTTGCCTGTGATACAGTCCTATCAAAAAGTAGATTTAAGAACCAAGGCCGTTGATGTCCCTGATCAAAATGCAATTACAAAAGACAATGTGCCTGTAAATGTAAACGCTGTGATTTATTATAAAGTAGCGGATGCAGAAAAGGCTATTCTTGAAATAGAAAACTTTAGATACGCAATAATGCAATATGCGCAAACTACTATGAGAAATGTAGTAGGGGAGGTTACATTGGACGAGCTTCTTGCAAGTAGAGATAAGGTCGCAGATAGAATAGAGGTTTTGGTAGAAACTGTAAGTAAATCATGGGGGCTTGAAGTTTCTTCTGTTGAACTTAAGGACGTAAAACTTCCAGAAAACATGGAGAGAACAATTGCAAAACAAGCTGAGGCAGAAAGAGAAAAAAGAGCTGTGATTATTACATCAGAAGGAGAATTGGCAGCGTCTCAAAATATGGCAGAGGCAGCTAGAGTTTTGTCGGCAACACCTGGAGCTTTGCATTTAAGAACTCTTCAATCAATTAATGACATATCATCAGATCAAACAAACACAGTTGTGTTCACCGTTCCTCTTGAAATAATGCAGGCATTTACAGGCTTCGTTAAAAAGGACTAACACGGATGATTTCTATGAAAAAAACAATAACAATAATAATTTTGATTTTGGCGATTGCTATCTTGCTTACCTATGTGTTTTATAGCGGCGTGTTGTCGACTTCGTTAATAAAGAATTATAAATATGGCCCATATGTGTGTAGCGATGGACGTGCGTTAACCGTTAATCAAACAATGAAAATCAACAAGCTTGAAGGGGCGATAAGTGCAAATGATTTCATTATTAATTTTGACGAATACAGCTTCACGCGCTTGGTGTATCCTAATAAAGTTGAACAAAAAAATAATGATAAAAATGGATTGGTGTTTGAGACAATGATGACTTCGCAAGAAAAAGAAGCTTACTTAAAAAATAAAATGGCATACGGATATGCGTTGAATGATTCTTCAATAAAAAATATTATCGAAAAGACTAAAATCCATCCAAGAACGCAAGATGATTTGGTGTCGACGAGTAGGCTGGGGGATGACGATTTTTCAGTTTTTAAAATATGTCTAGAAAGAAATTTGGAGTCTATTTACAACGCTGTTATTTTGAACGAAAAACAAAGAGACGTACCAGATTCAGCTATATACTACATGCAATTCAATAAAATATATAATATAAGGTAATTAAAGGCTAATCAAAATATTTGACAAACCCCCGCAAAGCTGGCATACTTATATGCGAATATGAGTTCAAAACACAATCGAAAGTCGGACGCCCCAAGCATTTTGGAGCGTGTGAGCCCGCTCTACTGGAGTTTAATCATTATCCTTGTAATGTCTGTCGCAGCAATCGAAGCTGTGAAGATTCATGAGGTCCTGACCAAAACCCCCAGCGTGCGCCTCAAGGTCATCGGCGACCTATATGACCAGGCCGTCCGATCAAGGAATGAGGCAATACTTGCCAATTCCTCGCTAGGGACATCGTCATATGGGCGTGATCCAATAGGAGCTCAAGAGCAAGCCAATTCGGACTATCTTGCGCTACGACAACAGGTTGACCTGTTACCAAAAGGAGAGAGGGTGCCCGCCAGGGTGACCCAATTCCTTTCAGACGGCCCCGCTGTGTTTGTTGTCGCCATCGATGAGGGATATCATCGGGAAGACGTCATCATGGACGGGGGGAGTGCCAAGTAGTGTAACCCAAACCAAAAACCTCTGGGCCTCGGTACGTGCGCGTACTGGGGCCTGGTTTTTTTATTACCCAAATGAGTATTCTAAGGGTGGCGGATGACGGCTCGTAAATAATTTTATTTCCCATTACTATAATTCATGTTATATTAAATTAAATGATCAATACAAAAAGAAAAAAGAAAAATAAGAAAAAGTCCACACCCTTTCCAGAAAGAGTTTCAACTTGGGTTGGGTCAACTTCTTCTCTCGCTTTGCATACCATTCTTTTTATTTTTGCCTTTTTATTGATTGGTTTTGGAGTTCCAACAGAAGAGGTGCTACTCGTACTAACAACAATAGTTTCTTTGGAGGCAATTTATCTTGCTATTTTCATTCAAATGACTGTGAATAAAAACACGGCCAGCTTGGCAGTAGTTGAAGAAGATTTGGACGAAATTCAAGAAGACCTAGATGAAATCCAAGAGGACGTTGATGAAATTCAGGTTGATATTGACGAGATTCAGGAAGACGTTGATGAAATTCAAGAAGACGTCGATGATATTCAAGAATCGCATGAAGACTTAGCTGAAGACATTGATGTCATTGAAGATAAGGATACAAAAAGAGACAGAGAAATAGGTGAAAAATTCACAAAAATAGATCAACAATTAGAAATTATTTTAAACGAAATCAGAAAGCCTCGCTAATCTAGAAAGCCGTATCAACAATCTAGAAGGCTGCGTCAACTACGGCTTTAACATCACTTCCATCAGCCTTTCCTTTTAATTCTTTCATGCATGCGCTCATAAGCATTCCGGCGCCAGTTTTATCTGTAACTCCAAGTTCAATCTTTTTTGCTTCTACAACTTTTGCAATTTCTTCTTTTGACATTTGAGCTGGTAAATACACTTCCAAAATAGCAAGTTCTGCCTTTTCTGAATCTGCTAAATCACTTCTTCCGCCATTTGTAAATTGCTCTATAGAATCCTTTCTTTGTTTAACCGCGCGCTTAATTACTGTAATAACTTCTTCATCTGTTAGGGCGTCTTGTGGCTTTCTACCTAATGTTACTAATTCATTTGTAAATGCAGAAAGAAGCCCCCTTAAAGTTGTTAATTTTACGGCATCTTTAGCAATCATGGCGTCTTTTAATTCGGCTCTAATTTGTTCTGAAATTGTCATAATTTTGATGTTTAAAATATTGTTAGTTTTTGTTGTTTTTTATTCTCAACTAGTTTGATATAATCAATTAATATGAATACATCTTCAACTTCGTCAATAATCATAATTGTATCGCTACTCGTCATTATAATCAATATTGTCGGGCTAATGCTGGTGATGCGTAGAATTTCAAAGCCCAAGGCTCTTTCTGATGAGGAGAAGACCTTAATGCTTGCCAAAGATCAGGCAACTCAGCAATTTATTCAATCATCTCAGCAGGTTTTGCTTCAGCAGATTAATGAGCTCTCCAGAAATGTGGATAATAAATTGGGCGATGTCACAAAGACAATGGATACAAAAATGTATCAATCGTCAAAAGAAATGCGAGAATCCGTTCAGCATCAAACTAGTGAATCTTTTAAGTTGCTTAAAGATGTTACAGAGCGTTTGACTAAATTGGACGAGACAAACAGGCAGGTGGTTTCATTCGCTGATCAATTACAAAATTTGCAGGACATTCTAAAAAATCCAAAGCAGCGTGGAATTTTGGGTGAGTATTATTTGGAGACTTTGCTTAAAAACGTTTTGCCTACTGGTAGTTTTCAAATGCAATATCCGTTTAAGGATGGGACGATAGTGGACGCTGTGGTATTCGTTAAAGAAAAAATTATTCCTATTGATTCAAAGTTTAGTCTTGAAAATTACAATAGGCTTTCTGAGGAGCGTGATCCATTAGAAAGAGAGCGTCTGGAAAAGCAGTTTAAGAATGATTTAAAGGCAAGAATTGACGAAACTTCTAAATATATTAAGCCAAATGAAGATACTATGGAATTTGCTTTTATGTTTATTCCTCATGAGGCCATTTATTACGATTTGCTAGTGTCTCAAGTTGGATCTGTAAAAATTAATACGAGAGATTTGATTGAATATGCATTTAAGGAAAAACATGTGATTATTGTTTCTCCAACTTCTTTCTTGGCATATTTGCAAACGGTTCTGCAGGGTCTTAAGGCTTTGCAAATTGAGGAGTCCGCAAAAGAAATTAGAAAGAGGGTAGAGGATCTTGGTAAACACTTGGGTGCATATGAACAGTTTATGCAATCTTTGGGCAAATCTCTGGGTACAACTGTAAGTCACTATAATAAGGCGCACAAAGAGCTTGCTAAGGTGGATAAGGATGTAATGAGGATTACAGAGGGGACAATTTCTGCGGAGATTGATCCTATCTTGATAGACAAACCTTTGTTGGATGATGAGGACTAGCTAGATGTTGCCTTCGTCAAAATTTATTGGCGCTGTATTAATCACCTCAGGTGAGTATGAGTTATATGCTTTGTACGAATACAAAAAGGCTAGAGCGAACGCTATTATTATAATTATTAACAATATCAACTTTGCATAATCTTCATTCTTGGCTAATTTGGCCTTTACCAAGAAAGCGAGTATTGGACTGCTACTTTTAATCTCTGGCGCAGGTTCCTCACTAGATAAGGGGCTTCTTCCAGGGATGAAGGGGGCAGATGTGCCTTGAGGCTTATTATTTTTAAATTCTTCAAATTCTACAGGCATATGTTTGTTTATTTATAGCCCTAATCTTACCACATTAATCAAGAAGGCGGTATGGGGGCGAGGCGCTTGATTATCCACAGACAATAGTGTATACTCTTTATCCATATGGCTACAACTAATAAAAAATCAGCAAAAATAGCAAGTTCTGAAGGGACTTTTGCCGTTATTAAAACAGGGGCAAAACAATATAGAGTTTCTGAAGGGCTAATTATAAATATAGAAATTATGAAGGGTGAACACGCAGTTGGAGAAAAGGTAGACTTTACTGACGTTCTTCTTACTGATAATGGAACAGAGACAGTGGTTGGTGAACCAACTATTCCTGGCGCTGTTGTTTCAGGTGAGATTGTTGAAATCGGTAGAGGAGCAAAGGTTGTTGGAATGAGATACAAACAAAAGTCTCGCTCAAGAAACGTGAAATTTGGTCACAGACAACCTTTCTTTAAGGTTAAGATTCTTTCAATATAATAGGACAACAAAATACCCCTCTTGAAAGCACACCAATTTTTTGCTAAAAATTGGCTCTGCTCATTGCAATTCGCAAGGCTTTCAAGAGGGGTATTTTACTATCCTATATTATTTGCAATTCATTAGTGTGTACGTTATAATGTACATATGAATATAAAAATAAAAGACATAATATCTATATCTGAGGCTCGATCTAAAATATTTGAATTAGCAGAACTTGCATATAAAAAGGGGTGTGTATTTGCATTTACTGAAAATGGTAAACCAAAAGTTGTAATGATGTCTGTAGATAATTATGAAAATCTAATGGAAGATCTGAAAATATCAAAAGATAAAAATATGGCGCGCAAAATCAAGCGGGCTGAACAGGGAATGTTGGGAGGTGATTACAGGGCGTGGGAAGATGTTAAAAAAGATATATTTAAAATACATAGCCCTGTACTCAAGCTGGCTGATTCGTCAAAAATTAAATATAAAAGAAAAAAGTAATGGTACACAGAGGAAAATATCAGATTTATTTACATAGAGACGCTGAAAAGACCTTATTAAAATTTCCCAAAGATAAGATTAATAAGATTTCTTCTATTATTGACAGATTGTCTGAAAATCCTATTTTGGGAGTAAAAATGCATGGGAGATTGTCACATTTAAGAAAAATCAAGGTGGGCGATTATAGAATAATATATAAAGTTCTTGAAGATAGATTAATAATTGAAATTATTGAAATAGCAAGTAGGGGAAACATATTCTATGACTAATGCCTATTCTCCAGCGCACTCTTTAGTGTGTCGCCATCTGAATATTCAAGCTCTGTACCGGTAGAAAGCCCTCGTCCTAATGTGGTGATTTTTATTCCTCTTTGTTCAATCTGTGGTTTAAGTAGTGTGGTTAAATAGAATGCAGTATGTTCTCCTTCAGTATTTACGCTTGTTGCAATAATTATTTCTTTGAGAGGTAGATCGTTAATTCTATCTAATAATTCACCTTGCCTAATTTTTTTATGAGGCTCTTCTTCTAATATCGGAACAGTATTTCCAAGTACAAAATATAAACCATTGTAAGCACGACTTTTTTCAACAGCTTGTAGATCAATATCTTTAGCAATTATCATCAATGTATTTTGATCTCTACTTTGATTTGAACAGATAGAGCAGGGGACAATTTGCTCCTTGTTTTTATTTTCAAAATATCTGTAACATTTACCGCAAACAGAAACACCTCTTTTAACATTTGAAATGGAGTTTATTAATTCTGCAATGTCCTGATCATTTTCTTGCAAAAGATGATAGACAAAACGCTTGGCTTGCCTGGGGCCAATTCCGGGAAATTTCTTAAATATTTCTGCTAGTTTTTCTAATGCGTCCATTTTGTTTGTTTTGTCTTATTTTATCGATTTATCTATTTTTAACAATTGTTTAATTTCATCTCATCTTAATATATATTTCATCTCTATTCCATATGATCTGCAAAATCGCCAAAATCACTTTTCTCAATAGACACGAAGGATGTGTGGTCACCGTCAAATTTAAGTTGAACAACTCCCGTTGGACCGTTTCTGTGCTTTTCTATCAAAATTTCTGCTATGCCATCTCTTTCATTGTGCTCCTTGTATCTATCTTCACGGTGAATAAACATAACAACGTCCGCGTCCTGCTCAATGGATCCAGAGTCTCTAAGGTCAGACAGACGAGGCTTTCCTCCACGCTGTTCAACCGCACGAGAAAGCTGTGATAGAGCAAGAACTGGCACATCCATTTCACGTGCTAGATGTTTTAGAGAACGAGAAATTTCTGTAATTTGTTGCACCAAGTTATCAGATGCTTTGGCGTTTGTTGGTGCCATAAGCTGTAGGTAGTCCACAATAATAAGGCCTAATCCCTTTTCTGATTTAATTCTTCTAGCAAAGCTTCTCATTTTAACGATATTGTTTCCGGCCTGATCATCGATAAAAATTGGAGCACCATTTAGTTTTCCTAATCCATGCTGAAGCATCTCAAAGTCATTATCGTTAAGATTTTTGGCGGTTCTAATTTTCCAGGAATCAACACGAGATGCAGCGGAAAGCATTCTTTGTGCCAGCTGTTGCGCGCTCATTTCCAAAGAGAAGATACATACAGGCACCTTTTCTTCTACCGCAGCATGCCTTGCAATATCTAGTGCAAAAGATGTCTTTCCAACTGATGGACGAGCGGCAAGTATAACCAAGTCTGATTTTTGCAAGCCCGCCAATTTATTATCCAAATCTCTAAAACCAGTTTTAACACCTCTAATTTCATCAGGGGAGTTGTGTAGTTTATCTATGTGATTCCATGTGTCCTCAAGGGCTGTGCTTAGTTCAGTAAATTTCTTTGCATTACCCATATTGGTTAATTCAAAAACTTTCTTTTCTGCAAGGTCTAAAATTTCATCAAGGTCTCCTTGTTCATCAAAACCAAGTTGTGAAATAAATTCTGATGCGCCAATTAAATTTCTCATCATGAATTTTTTTCTAACTAGTCCAGCATAGTGCTCTATATTGGCAGAGGAGGGAACTGAGTGAACAAGCTCTGTTAAATAACTTGCGCCACCAACTTGTTCAAGTATTCCTTGTTCTTCAAGTTTTGATCTAACAGACAAAAGATCAATTGGCTCATGTTTGCTGGATAGTTCAAGCATTGCAAGAAAAATCATTCTATTTTTTTCACTATAAAATGAATCTGCTTTTATTATGTCTGAGATATCAATTATGGCGTCTTGCCTAAGCATTATAGAACCAAGCACAGCCTGTTCTGCTTCTATGCTATGAGGAGGAATTCTTAACTCTCTTCTGTTATGAAAGGGTTGAGTTTTTTGTGCTCCGTAATCTGATTTTTTATAAGTATTGTTTCCTGTGGACATACTCTTATTTTAGCACAACAAAAGCAGGGAAGGGCAATTTTAAAAAGAGCAAATCTTGTTTAAAATCTGTGGATAAGAATATTCGTACTGAAAGCCTACAAATAATGATATTTGACGATTACTTACTTTTCTTATGTTTTCTTGAGTCAAGCAGATGTCTTTTGATTAGTCTTGTCAATATAGACAAAACGAATACAAATACAATATATCCAATTATGAAAGGTATTGAGCTTGTGTATGCTCCCATTTGCGCAACGGCATAAACTATAATTGCTGATAACCAAGATGCTGTTGAAATTGTTGAAACCAAAACAATTTCTTCTCCATGATGTATGTGATGATCAGATAAATGAGCGTGCTGATTTTGATATCTAATAAGTTCTGGAATGTGAATTCTTCTAAGTGTTATACCGCAAACAAAAGCCGCGATAGTGAATAGTATTGTTGTGAATGTCATCGATAAGAATTGTTCAGGAATTGTATTTGGAATTATGAACAATACAATTGCTTGAATTGCAATTGTCATAATTGCAGAAACTATACTTAGTAGATTTAATCTATTAACAATTTTTACCTCATGAGTTCTTAATTTGCTATGACTAAGTGAAGCCATAAAAAATAGATCGATAATAAATGCGCTAGCGGCACCAAGTGAAACTGTAACGAGTTGTATAGTTGTTAAGGTAATGATTGTGTTCATAAATAAATTATATCATAATTAAATTTTGCTAACTATATTTTAGATATTTTTGACGAATGACCCTCACCCGAATCTTCCACAACATATCCTAATTCTTTTATTTGATCTCTGATGGTGTCAGATTTTGCCCAATCTTTATTTGCTCTAGCTGTATTTCTTTCTTCCACTAATTTTATGATTTCTTCAGGAATATTTGAATTCTCTTCATTTTTGGCATGTGCAGAATCGATAATATTTAATCCCAAAACTTTATCAAAACTTTCAATTAATTTAATTTTTTCTTCTGTGTTTATATCCGCGTCTTTTAGTAAGGTCCAAATAAGCGCGATGGCTTTTGGCGTGTCTAAATCGTCATTAACAAATTGACGAAAGTTGTGCTCATATTCTTCAAATTTTTCAGAAAAATCAGTGTTATCAGTCGCACCCTTATTATTATTTTCATGAGGATTTATTGAAGACTCAATTGTTTTTGATATTTTTGAAACGCTGTCAATCAAATTATTGTAGGCACGCTTGGCGTCTTCTAGCGCTTCGTAAGAAAAATTTAATTGAGTACTGTATCTTGCTGTTAAAAGATAATATCTATAAACAAGCGGGGGAACGCCATGTTCCTTGAGGGTTTCTAATGTAATAAAATTACCAAGTGATTTAGCCATTTTACCTCCACTTATCACAAGAAAAGCACAATGCATCCAATAGTTTACAAAATCCGCATCATTAGCACATTCTGATTGGGCAATTTCATTATTATGATGAACGGGAATATGGTCTATTCCGCCTGTGTGAATATCAAATGTTTTTCCAAGATATTTACGAGACATAGCAGAACATTCAATATGCCATCCTGGAAAGCCTTTACCGAACGGCGCCTCGTAACCAATTTTTTCATCAAATTTCCAAACAGCAAAATCTTTATAATTTCTTTTTTCAGAGTCTTCACCGATTCTACTTTCATCTCCTTCAATTTGTCCAAGTTTGCCGTAATCAGATTTTTTGGAAGTGTCAAAATAAATTCCACGAGACGTTTTGTACGCCACATCTTTTGCAAGAAGTTGCTCAATCATTTCTATATCATCTTGAATATGATCGCTAGCAAATGGATAGTGAGTTGCCGCTTCTATATTTAATTCCTTTGATGATTGAATAAATGAATTGTAATAAAAATTAGCGATTTCTCTCATGGACTCAAGTGTCATTGATTTGTTTTCTCGCTTTAGGGCCTTTGTCATCTTGTCTTCTCCAGAATCTCCATCATCTGAGAGGTGTCCAATGTCTGTTACATTTATTACTTGTTCAACTTTATAATTATTGTATTCGAAAACTCTTCTCAATGTATCTGCAAAAACATAAGCTCTTAAATTTCCTATATGAGGATAGTCATAAACGGTTGGGCCACAGTGATACATTTTTACAAGCCCTTCTTGTATGGGTGTAAATTCCTGTTTCTCTTTTCCTAATGTATTAAATAGGTATATTTTGTACGAATTTTCTTTTTTCATGAATTTATTGTTTGTTTAATGGATTTTACCATATTTTTTGACCGAGGTGTTAGGGGTGTTATGTATTTTGGTAATTTGTTATTAAATATTTTTAAAAACATGAAGGGTATAAGGAAGATTGACAATATGCTATATAGTGTTGTATTATCTGAACGAAAAAAGCTCCTTGAATAAGCGTTGTTCGCCATAGCCAAAAGGTACTTAAACAAATTTTGTAGTTAAGTTAAGCGTAGGTATTTTTTGGCTATGGCGACAGGTATCGTCCACGGCATCATAATTGCTGTGACGAAGAGTCCAGCAATCAAATCGATAATAACTTGAACAACAATCATGAGCTACACCAATCCTTTTCTAACTCGGGTTGCAGTTGCAACGGCTATTATTCCCGCAACCGACGGCACCCCAACCTTAGTTTCCACCTTTGGCGATCGGCTTTATCTGGGCCCTGGATGTGAAGGGCTCGGCAATCATAGGAGTCCGCAAACCAATCAACGGACGGTGGAATTTCCTCTGCTGACAGAAACGAGGACATCTGCTGAAATCTATGGGGGTTTTAAATCTGAAGAAGGAGTGAAGCTTGAGCTTGATCAGCTTGGACTCACTCTCGCACAGTTTTGTGTGGAGAAAGATTTTTTTCAAGACGGCGACTTGGCGCTAATCCAGGTTGAAGTTGAGGGCGTATTATCCTTCTTCGTTGCGTACGTGGACGTCTACGACGATGGGTCCCTTGACGTCAGCGTGTACGAGCTTGCGGACGACGACGTTTGGGTTGCCCGGTATCAGCGTCGTGTCGTGGTACCGCAACTAGACCCTGCGACACCTTGACTCTTCTCACCCTTTGGCCCTTGGTCCCTCTGACCCTTCCAAAATTCACTAGTTTCGAGAGGTTTTAGCTTAATAACCTCTTCGGATGAAAATCCGTTTGATCCCGGCAGAATCCCTGCGCGGGATTTTGTTTTTCGTAAAAATTTTTATAAAAAATAATTGACCATAATTCTATAGTTTGAGATAATAGAGAGACATGAATAATCAAAAAAGAGAAAAAATGAAAAAAATATTTACAGGTATTGCCGTTATTGCTATTGCTATTGCTATATTTACCACAGGCTTTGTTTCTGGAAAAATGGGAACAGCTGAGGCTGGTAAAATACCGGGGGTTGTTAACACAGAAAAGAGTAAGGCAAAAAATGTTGATTTTGAATTATTCTGGAAAGCTTGGAGTACTTTAAATGACAAATACGTTGCAACTAAGCATTCAACAAGCACACCGGCTCCAACAGATCAAGATAGAGTGTATGGCGCCATTAAGGGCATGACTGCAGCTTTGGGTGATCCTTACACAACCTTCTTTACCCCACAAGAGGCAAAACTATTTGAAAGTGAAATAGATGGTAATTTTGAGGGTGTGGGAATGGAATTGGGTATGAAAAATGACATCATTACAGTAGTTTCTGCTCTTAAAAATACTCCCGCAGATAAAGCTGGTATGAAAAGTGGTGATAGAATTATTAAGATAAATGACACCATGACTACAAACGGCATGTCTGTAGAGCAGGCTGTTAAATTAATTAGGGGACCAAAGGGTACAGTTGTAACATTTGGTATTTTAAGAGGAGATTCTACGGAGATAATTGAAATCAAGGTTACAAGAGATGTTATTAATATACCAACGCTTGATTCAAATTTCGATTCAAAAACTGGTATATACACCATTAGACTTTATAATTTCTCAGCTCAATCTGCATCACTCTTTAGAAATGCACTTAAGGATTTTGTTGCATCAAAAAGTAATAAATTGATTATAGATTTAAGAGGTAATCCCGGAGGATATTTAGATGCTGCTGTTGATATGGCGTCTTGGTTTCTTCCACCAGGAAAGGTTGTGGTAAGAGAATCTTATAGTAAAAATAAAGCTGAGACCTCTGAGAAGAGTAGGGGATATAATATTTTTAACGATAATCTAAGGGTTGTAATTCTTGTGGATCAGGGTTCTGCGTCTGCATCAGAAATTCTTGCTGGTGCACTGCAAGAGCATGGTAAGGCAAAGCTTGTTGGAACAAGAACTTTTGGAAAGGGCTCTGTGCAGGAACTCGTTAAATTAACTCCAGATACTTCCATGAAAATTACTATCGCAAGATGGTTAACTCCAAATGGTAAATCCATTTCCGAGGGTGGATTAACACCAGATATTGAAGTAAAGATCAAGGCAGAAGATGCTGCAAAGGGAATAGATGGTCAAATGTTAAAAGCTGTTGAAATACTTTCTAATTAATGCTATAGTCATTTCACTATGAAAGTTATTCTTCTTAAACATGTTCCAAAAACTGGAAACAAATATGACATTATAAATGTAGCGGATGGTTTTGCTATAAATTCACTATTCCCAAGAGGTTTGGCTGAATTGGCTACTCCAAAGGCTGTTCAAAGAGTAGAGGCGCTTAAGGCAGGTGAGGAGGCACTCAGGGTTGTTCGTGAAGACCTATTAATTAAAAATCTAAAAGAACTTAGTGATATCAGAGTTATTATAACTGGTAAGGCTAATGATAAAGGTCATTTTTTTGCTGGAATTCATAAGGATGAAATCATTTCTGCACTTAAGGAACAAAAAAGTGTTGACATGGATGCATCTCATATTTTGCTAGATAAGCCACTTAAGGAAATAGGGGATCATAAAATAGATGTTAAGGTGCAAGATAAGATTGCACACTTTACAGTGGAACTTGCGGCAATCTAGTGGGGGAATCAATAAATTAAGGCTTACAAGGCTTAATAAATAATAAAGAAAACCACCTCCGTCACACAGGTGGTTTTCTGTTGGAGGTGGTAATTGTGTGGTTGTGGGGAGGGTGTGACGGTCACCCCCCCCAGGGATTCAGGTTTGGCTGCTTCCCTTATTGATGCAGATTACAGCTCCTGCGGCAAGCAAGAATCCGATCACATGCCACGATGTCGGCAGGGTTTTGGTGTTGATAAACTTGATAGCTGAAGCGATAACTGGAAACATTACCGTGATGCAGCTTATGGTGATAACATCACCCTTGCCCGTGGTGTATGCGCCGATATAGCAACTTTCACCCACAAATAGCACCAAAGCAAGGAGTATCACCATAATCATGTCCTTGCCGATGGGCAATGGATTCTCCACCGCGGTACATGACTTGTTGATCGTGAAGCCGACAGTTGCGATTACGATCATGATTGCAAAATAGCAAATCATAAGACCGAACGTGTTATATTTGCTCAACTTTTGAGTCAAGGTTTGTGTTTGGGTTGTTATAATTTGTAAAATTCCAACAAAACACCCACCAATTACGGTGGGCATTTTATTTATTTGATAGCTATTCAAATAATGAAGATTAAATAGATCTATTTAACATTAGCAACTTTCTTCTTGCTTACCTTGTTATCAAAATCTACCTTTCTTTTTGTTGAGTACTCTACGATACCAGGCTTTGTTGCGTAAAGAGTATGGTCTTTACCTACTGCAACATTTTTTCCAGCCATAATCTTTGTTCCTCTTTGTCTTACGATTATAGATCCAGTCTGAGCACGCTCACCTGCGTATAATTTTATACCCAAGTATTGTGGATTTGAATCGGTTAGGTTTTTTGCGGAACCTGCCGCTTTTTTGGTTGCCATAGTATTATCTTTCTAATTTATCTATTATATTTACGAATCTTTATAAAATCTTGATCAAAACTTTATGACTTCTTTGGGGCCGATATGAGATGATTATCCCGCTGTAAGCCATACTAGAAGTGGCAATCAGTATAACCCATAATGAACAAAATATCAACACATTTTATATTGTTTTCTTTGGCGATTTTAATAGGCTCTTTAAATTTGGTGATTTTACTTAAATTGATAAGACTATACAAGGAACCGGCTCAAATAGTTCTAGCCTGTGACACTAATACCCTTATCAAGGCAGGGGAGAGCTTTAGAGACGGGTTACTTAAGCAAAAGGAACATGTGCTCAATAACAAAAAAGACCCCTACAAGAAGGCAAATAAGGCCATTGAGACGCAAAAAGTAACTTACAAAAAAAGCAATAATCAATCAAAAAAGTCTGTGGAAAACCAAAAAATAGGGGAAAGTGGCAAAATCCAATAGGGGGCTTTACTTAGGGCTAAAATAGGGCAACAGTCTTTGACAGGCTGTCAACTCTGTTTTATACATTATAACCTTATTTATAGCCTTAAAATGTCACTTTAAGGGTGCAAAAAGACCTGTAAAAAGGTTGACTTTTTAGGCTGGTGGTGCTAGTATATATACGTAGCACATGAATGATGTGCTTTTTAATTTCCCGTGCAAGTGCATCGCAATTCAGAATTAGACATGCACATTACTAGTTTAAGATACATTTATTTTACAATTCACAATAGGTTTAGCAATGCTTGCTTCAGGTATGGTTGGTGGAGATGCGGACTTAAATAATTACGCAGCTTCTCAGGCTTCAACAACAAGCATCGCGATGGTCGCAACAACAACTCAAAATAGAGTAGCTGGCGTGACTGAGGTGAACAAGAACATTGGGTTAGAAAGTGAAGTTAGACTATATTTCAAGGATACGCCAATTATGGCTGAAGTCGTGAAATGTGAGTCAAGATTCAGACAATTTGAAACCGATGGTTTTGTTCTTAGAGGAAAGGTAAATAATAAGGATGTGGGGTTAGGTCAAATTAATGAATACTACCACTCAGAACGTGCTAAGAAATTAGGTTTAGATTTACACACCGTGGAAGGTAACCTAGCTTATGCAAAGTTACTTTATGAAGAGGAGGGGACTCGTCCTTGGAAATCTTCATCTCCATGTTGGAATAAGTCTGAGGTAGCCAAGGCTATGTCAGTAGAGAAAAAGTCTTCTGATGCCAAGGTTATAATCGCAGAAAACATCAAATAATATTGTTGTAGCGTAAGTGGCTCGCAAATTTGATTAAGAGGGTAAGCACAAAAAATTAAAAAACTATTTAGCAAAAACACCACCTTCTTTAGGGTGGTGTTTTTGTATGTGTTGGACTTTGGATTTAGGGTTTAATTATAATCAACAAATTTCCTTTGGACTTACTTCCGTACTCGTACACAATTTCAGCTGTCTTACGATCCTCCCTTATACACCCATGAGATGCGGGAACACCAGGAAGTGCCCCTTGATGAAGAAAAATACCTCTTTTTGGGTCAACGTTTACAGCCAAAGGCATATCATCACCTTGATTGTTTCTGTAGTCGGCGTTAGTAAAACCAGATTCATAACTTCCAATAGGGGTTTCCATACCTTCTTCGCCAGAAGAAATGTGAGCACCGTTGATTATCTTAGTATAATTTTTATCGAATAGAGTCAGTCTTTGTTCCGATAAATCTACAATAACCGACCCTCCATATTTACCCTCCAAAAGTTTTTCTAAATAGGCTTCTTTAATTTGATTGCGTTCAATACCTAGTTTTGCCAAGGCCTCCTTAGCCTCCAGGGTTGTCTCAGGAATGTTTTTAGATTCACCCTCATTCTCATTCTTTGGTTTAACGGGCTTAGTCTCAGGCTTTATCTCATGTTGTGGTTTGTTACCCTTATCTTCTGAATCTGAGTTGGTGGGGTATACGGAGTAGATATCGCCATTTTCTCCTTCCATGCCTTCCGTGTCTTCTCCGGTCATTCCTCGTTTAGATTTTAGAGACTGCCCATCTTGTTGATGCTCTGTTTGATGCTCAGTCTGATGATCTGTATGATACCTCGTATGTTTTTCTATTTTATTATCTTCACATGATGTGTTAGCTAGCGGAAAGGTAATCACGCTTGCCGCAGAAAGAATTGATTTTATTTTTTTACTCATACTCATCATCTTATGTTTTCTTCTCTCTCCACCTTTTCCTACCTGTTGTCCTGCGGGGCCTTCCGTGTTTGTTGTTGTAAATGCATCTGCTGAATCTGCTCTTGGCTCGTCATTTGACTCATTTGCATTTATTGTATCTCTGTGTTCTAATATTCCGCCATCATCAGGATTCATTTCTGGGGTATTTGGGGGAAGGGGTCTAAATTCAAAATTCATATATGTAATTAATTAATTGATGTAATTAATTTTAGCATTTTATTTCAAAAGATAAAATTTTATTTTTTAAATTTACAAATGGGGTATTGAGTTATGTTAATAAGATGTTTGTTGTTGGCTGTTATTATTTAAAGGGAATAAGGGCTTTATCGCATATAGGCACGTCGCACAATATATCTTTTGCGACATACATATATATTAAATACGGCCATGTATACTTATGCATGTCTGTATGGGTCTCTCGACCTAATTTATTTTATTTTGAATCAAAGAACGGCTTTGATTTAATTTGTTGGTGCTACCATAGTACCTTTCTTTGACCGACGAAAGCTTTTGGTATATTATTTTTATCGGACCCCAAATTGTATTTTAGCTTAGGAACGATTTTACGAACATCAAGAAGGCGGGCCAGGTGGCCACTTCCCTCTTGAATCGCAAAATCAAACTGGGCTAAATTAGAATTAATATGAACACACCGACACAACTCTCCGTTTCGGAACTTTGGAATGGCATGCTGGATATATTCAGATTGCAAATAATTTGCGCCTATTATGGCAGAATAATTACCTCTGGTAATTTGGGTGTAAACTGGAATCTTTGGGATAAAACACCTGAATGGGTTAATATTCCCAAGCTCACCATGGGCGTCCGTCAAGCTTTGACTCAACAGTTACTGAAGTGGGTCAGCGCACATTACAAGAATCTGCCTTTCGACAGGATCGAAAGCGAACACTTCAGGACCGTTCTCGAACACCTTCATAAAGACTTCAACGTCTATTATCATGGGCTTGGTATTGCTGAAAGCCCTAACGTTTCTCAATTTGTGGCGTTCGTGATCACGCAAATGGAACACACAATTAAGGTGGTCGAGCGTGCACGAAGTGCGCAAGAAGCATGATATGCCG